>NZ_LN609302.1:652895-962895 GCF_001499675.1 Acetobacter ghanensis | reverse complement strand
ACTAAAGAGCTTTTTTTAACCGTGAGCAGACCGGTGCCTATTGGTTAGATGATGAAATGCCCTCACGCCCAAAATCATTGGGCTACAGGTGTAGGCACCACCTCCACCTTCATGCCGCACACCCCACATCGATCAACATGGTGGGTAACCAACCAAAGGATGCGTCCAATAGAGCAGTAGGAAGCTGACGCATGTCACCACCTCATACGTTCGAACGTTACGTTGGGGGCTCCTAGAGGCGTCTCATAAATTTAGGAGAGGTTATTCTTTTTTAATTCATTTATTTCTTCCCTCAACTTGGAAATCAGGAAGTCTTTGTTAATTTGACGAACAAATCGTTCGTAAGCGGGCGCTACAGTTTCGTAGCTATTCCATTCAGTATTACATATTGGGTCTACAAGAAGCGCATTGAAGCCAGGGAGAATTTCCTCCACAAAGGCTGGCGGTGTGTAGCCAAAAAGTGCGTAATCCCGTCGATAGAACCTCATGAGAAGGGATTGCATCTTCTGTTCTACATCTACAGCCTCATTCTTTATTGGGGAAATGGGCATACTCGGTAGATTATCAACCGCGCGGAAAAACTCTTTCTTCATGCCACATATTATACCAACAGCCCTTAAGTCTTCCGCCAAAGACTCCGCCCGAACTATAAAATCAACGCATCTTTTGTTTCCAAGATGAGTAAACCGGTTCTGCGGAATGAAGTGAATATAGCGCGGATCATGAGCGATCCGCACCTCATCCAGCTCATCCAGAACTTGTAAGGCATCTCGTTTTCTGTGTTGTTTCATATGCTCTTTTAATGAGCTTACAAAACGGGGCCATGGGTCTCGGACAACGGATATAAGTGTATAATCTCGGATTTCGTCCCAGATTTTTGTTTGACGCAGCATGTGTAAGGGCACATGTGCCTGATCCACCCATTCCCCTGTGGCGTGTAACCACCTCCAGTCCCAAAAAACACCATCTGCAACAATAGACGAAAAAGCTTCGCGAAGCGCTTTTCCTCCACATTTTGGGGTGTGAAAAATAATAGTTTTTTCACTATCTATTAAAAGCATTTATTTTATTCCATTTTCTTCGCAATATTTAATATGATATATTAAATTATTATTTGTGATACTACTTTGGGAAATATCCTTTACTATTACTACGGAGAAAGTCCGCTTTCGCCTAAATTCATAAAGAATCGCGGATAGTTTTTTACCGCAGATCATAGACAATGAGAAACATTCACAACTTGCAACTCTGCACTGCACCACCAAGCCTTATGGGCTTTCTCCGTGGCCTCCGCTGTTTTGCTTCTGGCACCTACGAGCATCGCACCCATTAAGGAACGAGAATAAGGGCGCGTGAACAAACGCGAAAAACCTTGGAGAACCAAGGTTTGTGGGAACATATAAATTTTTATGGGAATTGAGTCTGGCGGAGAGAGAGGGATTCGAACCCTCGGTACGCTATTAACGTACACACGCTTTCCAAGCGTGCGCCTTAAGCCGCTCGGCCATCTCTCCAGCGCGAGGAAGGTAATAGCAAGATTATCAGAACAGGCAAGAGGGAAAGAGGCCTCTTTTGTACTTTTTTCCTCAAAGCCTGTCAGTTACTCCGCGCATGGCGCACAAAGCGGGCAATCAGAGATGGGTCTTTAATGCCCTGCGCACTCTCCACCCCGGAAGAAACATCTACAGCAGGCGCGCCTGTCACACGGACAGCCTCCCCCACGTTATCGACCGTTAGCCCCCCTGCCAGCATCCACGGAAACGATGGCTGCCAGCCCGCCAGCAAAGACCAGTCCAGCTTTTGGGCATTGCCACCCGGCCTCGTTGCATCCTTGGGGGGACGCGGCTCTATCAGCATCCGTTGGACCGGACATGTCGGTGGTAGCTCCTCCCGTCCTGCAACGGGATAAGATAGCCACACAGGCAAACCAAAAACTTCGGAGATCTGCTGAGCACGCTCATCGGACGCGTAGATTTGCAGCACATCAAGCGGTGCATGGTCCAGCACCTTGGCAATATCATCGTCCTGTGGGTGCACAAACAGCCCAACTGTTTTGGCCTGCCCCCGTTCACGGCGTGCCAGACAAGCCGCCAGCTCTGGCGTTACAAAGCGGGGTGAGCGCTCAAAAAAAACAAAGCCTATCCAGTCCGCTCCATGCTCCACACAGGCATCAAACCCCACTTCCTCTGTAAGGCCGCAGATTTTAACACCCGTGCGAGACTGCTCTGGCATACTCAGCTTTCCAGTTCCGCCATGATGGCAGCGGCGGCGGCGGCCGCGTCGGCCGCCTGCGTAATGGGGCGCCCGACCACTATCCAATCTGCCCCTGCATCACGCGCCTGAGCAGGGGTCATAACCCGTTTCTGATCACCTTTTGCGGCACCTGCCGGACGAATACCCGGCGTTACGATAACCGGATCACTCCCCAAGTCATTACGCAACACATCCAGCTCATGCGCCGAGCATACCAGCCCGTCCATACCGGACTGCACTGCCAGCTTTGCCAGACGGCGCACCTGTGCACGTGCGCCATCCATAATGCCAGTTTCCGCCAAACCCTGATCATCCAGACTGGTCAGCACAGTCACACCCAGCAACAGAGGACGCTGACCTTCTGGGAAGGCCTCATCACACGCAGCGCGGGCGGCTTCCATCATGACACGCCCACCTGAAGCATGGAGTGTGAGCATCCGAGGGCGCAGATGGGACAAGGACCTGACTGCTGCACCCACCGTGTTGGGAATATCATGCAGCTTCAGATCCAGAAAAAGAGGAGAACCAGCGGCAACATCTGCCACGGCCTGAAAACCGGCGGCATAGGTAAATTCAAGCCCCAGCTTGATAATGCCAGACACGGGCGCCACATCCCTGACCCACTGACGGGCCTGAGCAGGGTCCTGCGTATCTAGGGAAACAATTAAGCCGGTGCGCCGGTTTGTATTAGACATTGGTATGTTCTTCGCTCTCTGCGGGGGAAGGCTGCGGCGTAACAGGCTGCGCATCAGGCGCGGGCACTACAGGGGGGGCTCTATTGGCCAACATGGCCCTCACCTGCGCCAACTGCGCGTCCAGATCCCTGACCTGCTGCTCGGCTTTACGCGCCCTGCGGCCCTGCCTGAACTCGACAACCCACAGGCAGAAAGCCCCTAGCAAAAACGAGAGAGCCCCCACGCTCAGGGCCAGCACGCCAAGCGAACACTTCCAGCTATATGTGAGCATCCACATATCCTGCGGGTCCTGATTACTGGCACTGAACACAACAAGTGCAAGCAGGAATGGAACAACAATTATGAGCCTGATCATGATGGTGTGGTAGCCCTATCCTACGCAAAGAACAAGAATGCAGACAAACCCGCCGCAAGGCAGCCTATGCTACCTTAACATGCTCTTGCACTAACGTGTTGCCTTAAACGTGCACCCTGCCCGGCAACGCCCTGCCGCGCTTTCTCTTTTAATCCTCTTTACGCCGCCCCTTTTCTGCGTTTTTCTGCTCCTGTATGCGAGCAAACAGCACAACAGGACGGATTAGGGAGCAACAAGTATGCTGGTTCTGACACAGGGGGATCCGGCCAGTATTGCACCGGAAATTACCGCCGCAGTCTGGCAGAAGCTCCGCCAGAACGGCCCCGCATTTGTGTATGTTGGTGACCCCTCCCTCCTAGAGCGGCGCGTGCCAGTGCAGACAGTCCGCTACCTGTCCGCCGGTGCTGATATTTTTAGCCATGCCCTTCCGGTCATTCCCCTGCATCTGGCAACGCCGCCAGCACCCGGCGAGCCTGACCGCCGGAATGCTGCCAGTGTGTTGGAAAGCATACGTCTGGCAGTTGAACTGACCCTGAGTGGTGAGGCATCCGCCATGATTACCAACCCGATCAGCAAGGAGGTTGTGCAGGGGGCGGGTTTCCATCACCCCGGCCATACAGGTTATCTGGCTGAACTCTGCCAGACGCCGGGGAACGAGATCATGCTTCTGGCCGGACCGTCCCTCAAGGTTGTGCCCATTACCGTGCACGTTGCCCTGCGGGAGGCTATTTCCCAGCTTTCCTCGGATCTGATTATCCGCACGGCCCGCACGGTTGCTGCCGGTATGCAGCGGGACTTTGGACTCTCCAACCCCCGCATGGCTTTTGCAGGACTGAACCCCCACGCGGGAGAACACGGCCTGATGGGGCGCGAGGAACAGGAGATTATTCTGCCTGCTCTGCACACCCTCCGTCAGGAAGGCTACAACGTCAGCGGTCCGCTGCCGCCCGACACAATGTTTACACCAGATGCACGGGCCAAATACGACGTTGCCTTGTGCATGTACCACGATCAGGGGCTTATCCCGCTCAAAACACTGGATATGGCTGAAGGTGTGAATGTCACACTCGGCCTGCCCATTATCCGCACATCGCCAGACCACGGGACGGCATTTGACATAGCAGGCCAGAACAAGGCAGACCCACGCAGTCTGGAGGCCGCTATACGAATGGCAGCCGCACTGGCCGAGAACAGAAGGAAAAATGCATGAGACCGGCCATAAGGCTTGGCGTCAACATTGACCATGTTGCCACAGTCCGTAATGCCCGCGGAGGCCAGCACCCTGACCCCGTAGCGGCTGCCCTTCTGGCTGTTCAGGCAGGCGCTGATGGCATTACCGCACACCTGCGCGAAGACCGCCGCCACATCCGGGACGCCGACCTTGAACGCCTGCGCACGGATGTTGATGCCCCTCTGAATATGGAAATGGCCGCAACGGATGAGATGGTCGCACTGGCTTGCGCCCTACGCCCCCATGCCTGCTGCCTCGTGCCCGAACGACGCGAGGAACTGACAACCGAAGGCGGACTGGATGTTGCTGGCCAGTCCCCGACCCTTACGCCCAAAGTCCATGCCCTTAAGGCCTGCGGCATTCGTGTTTCTCTGTTCATTGACCCCGACCCCACCCAGCTTGCGGCGGCCGCAGCGACTGGCGCACAGGTTGTGGAACTGCATACCGGCGCATATGCCCATGGTCGGGCAGGCGAAATCGAACGTCTGCAACGTGCCGCCCAACAGGCAGCGGCGTTAGGGCTGGAGGTTCATGCCGGTCATGGCCTGACTTACGAAAACGTTGGCCCTGTAGCTGCTATTCCCGAAATACGGGAACTGAATATTGGGCACTTCCTTATCGGTCAGGCCATTTTTGATGGATTACCCTGCGTTATCCAGACCATGCGGGACCATATGAACAAAGCAGCAGGCATCTGAATGGAAGAGCAGGACTACAAAACACCCAAAGCTCTTATGGCTGCGGTCATCGGCATGGGGGTTCTGATCATCGTCGGTGTGGTTGTGCTCGTGGGGGTGGTCATTCACCGTATGAATGCACCCGCGCACCCGGCCATTGCCTCCACCGTTCCCCTAACGGATGCCCGCACCGCCCACCTTGCACTCGGCCCGGACGAGCATGTGCAGACCATGACCCGCGTACATGATGACCTACTGGCCATCCAGATTGCAGGACACGGACCGGGGCGCATTATGCTGTGGAATGTAGCCACCGGGCAGGTGCAACCCGGGCTGGAAACGACAGCCCCCTAAAGCCGCCCATGTCCGCCCCCCACCCCGAGAACAGTCTGAACGCGCTCGGCCTGATGAGCGGCACATCGCTTGATGGCGTGGATGCCGCCATCATCCGCACGAATGGCACGACCATTACGGCCCACGGCCCGGCTCTCACGCTCCCTTATCCTGCGGAATTGCGCCGACGCCTGCGCGAGCTTCTGGACAACGCCCCGGGCCTTCAACCAGATAATGCGGACCTCAAAGCTGTCGAACATGCGCTTACGCAGGTGCATGTTCAGGCCGTACAGCAACTTCGCCAAATGGCGCCGCATATGCCGGTGGATGTTATTGGCTTTCATGGACAGACCATTCTGCACCAGCCAGGCCGTACTTGGCAGATCGGGGATGCCGCCTATCTCTCCCATCAGACCAACCTGCCTGTTGTGCATGATTTCAGAAGTGCAGATGTTGCTGCCGGGGGCGAAGGGGCCCCTCTGGTGCCGCTCTACCACGCGGCCCTGCTTCACAACCGCCCAGCCCCTGTTGCCGTGCTGAACCTTGGTGGCGTTGCCAACCTGAGCCTTATAACCCGCCATGGTCAGATTATAGCGTGCGACACAGGACCGGGTAACGCCCTGCTGGATGATTGGGCCAGCCAGCATACTGGCACTCCGTGTGATACG
Source organism: Acetobacter ghanensis (assembly GCF_001499675.1). Classification (NCBI taxonomy): domain Bacteria; kingdom Pseudomonadati; phylum Pseudomonadota; class Alphaproteobacteria; order Acetobacterales; family Acetobacteraceae; genus Acetobacter; species Acetobacter ghanensis. The sequence goes on along the minus strand of NZ_LN609302.1, from coordinate 956,683 downwards.
GACGGCCAACTGGCTGCTCTAGGCACGGTCAACGCGCAAGTTCTGGAACACTTGCTGGCGCACCCATTTTTCCAACAGCCCGCACCCAAATCGCTCGACCGGCTCAGTTTTCATAATGCTCTGGCCCATCTGGCCGGTCTAAGTGCTGCAGATGGGGCCGCCACACTGGTTGCCTTTACGGTGCAGGCCATAGCCCGCACCCCGCTACCTGAAACACCTCTGGAGTGGTTTGTCTGCGGGGGTGGCAGGCATAACCCGACCCTGATGGACGCCCTGACCAAAGCCCTCCCCGGCGCTGTATATCCTGCCGAACACCTCGGTTGGAATGGGGATGCGCTGGAAGCCGAGTGCTTTGGTTTTCTGGCTATCCGCAGTCTGGCCGGGTTACCTCTTTCCCTCCCCACCACAACGGGTGTACCGTCACCCCAGACCGGAGGACGGCTGACCTGCATGGGCATTACACCATGGCGGCGTTGGTTCCAGACCGTGCCCACGCACGGATTTTCCTCCCCCACCTGAATTCAGACTGACAGGAAAGACCTTCTTGATGAAACGTTTTTTCGCGCTTTGCATCCTGTTACCCGGTTTGGATGCTGCCACCTTCCACCACACAGCAGCAGCCCAGACAGTGCTTGATAACAGCGCCCAAAAGGCTTCCCCTTTCGTCAAGGCCACCCTTAAAACACTCACGGAACGTTTTTCCACTGCGCACCCCAAGTTCCGCAACCTTGCTGTACATACCAACAGCGACAAAAAGCAGGTCGTTTGCGGGCAGGTCAGCCTGAGCGAAAATAAAGCTCCAGCAGAAGAAAGCTTCATGTCCTTTGGGGCGGCGGAAGATTCGGAACAGCCCGTGGTCTATGAAGCACGGACAATCCCAGCAACGCTGGACTCGCGCGAGGCCAACCAGTGGATCAACCACGGTGCTGATCTGGAAGAGCTGGAAGAGCTTGGCTGTGTGCCTGAAGGCAGCTACCGCCAGTATGGCGATACGCTGAACAAGGTTCTGCAGGATCACAAAATTAACACAACGCGCTAACCCCGCCCGCCCCTGTTCTTAACGATCGCGTTATAACAGGGGCATACCTGATGCGCAAAAAACACAATTCAGATTATACTCGCCTGAAAACGCTTCAGGCATAATTGACACAAGCCGGTTTCCATCGGCATGTTCAGCCGGTTGCGAACAAAAATAACAAAATAAGCCGGTTTTCTGAAATGAAATATCTCAATCTCCTCCTTCTGCTGCCCTTTTTGGGTCTGCTCTGGACTCCGCTGTATGACCGGCATGACCCGGTTCTGCTCGGATTTCCCTTCTTTTACTGGTACCAGTTCGCCTGGGTTCCGGTAACATCCGTCCTCATCTGGGTCGTATGGAAGAAGGGCGACCACGCATGAACGCCATCAATCCATGGGCGCTTGGCGTCTTTATCCTCTTCTTTGCCGCAACCATTGTGATCGGGTCTTCCATCCAATGGATACGGGGATTATTCAGCAAAAAAACCGGAGGCACTTCCCACGAGGAATGGTCTTTGGGCAACCGTGGCTTTGGGCCGTGGGTCACGTGGTTCTTGGTCGGTGGGGATTTTTATACGGCTTATACCGTTATTGCCGTACCTGCGCTGGTTTACGCAGCAGGGGCTTATGGTTTTTTTGCCCTGCCCTACACCATTATTGTTTATCCGTTCATTTTTCTTGTCATGCCCAAGCTGTGGAAGATCGCACGGGAGGGGGGACACGCTACCGCGGCCGATATTGTTCGCGCCCGGTTTGACAGCCGCGCACTGGAAGTTGTGGTAGCGCTGACCGGCCTTGTTGCCGTCATGCCTTACATTGCGCTCCAGTTAATTGGTATCCGCACCGTTATTCAGGCGCTTGGCTTACCGGGGGATCTGCCCCTCATCATCGCATTTCTGTCACTGGCCGCTTACACATGGCTTGGCGGCTTACATGCCCCCGCCCTGACCGCCTTTATCAAGGACATTATGATCTATATCGCCGTGCTTGTGGCAGTTACGGTCATTCCCCTGCACACTGGCGGTTATGGCGCTCTGTTTGCCTCGGTTGACCATGCGCAGGCCGTTCTCAAACCCGGTCAGGGGCTCCCTTACGCTACGCTTGCGCTTTCTTCCGCTCTGGCAGCCTTTTTGTACCCGCATACCCTTACAGGGATCTTGGCATCCCGCTCGGCCGATACCATTCGGCAGAATGCCGTGTTCCTGCCCATTTACACCATTGTACTAGGGCTGATTGCCATGCTTGGCTTTATGGCGCACGCCGCGGGCATTGTCACAACCAACAACTCCATGGTTGTGCCAATGTTGTTCCAGAAGGTCTTTCCCGCATGGTTTGCGGGGTTCTGTCTGGCTGCCATTGCGGTCGGTGCACTGGTGCCTGCTGCTGTTATGGCCATTGGGGCTGCCAACCTTGTCACCAGCAACCTTCTGCCTCCGCAAAAAGACCCTGTCCGCACCAGCCGCCTGACATCGCTGGTGGTCAAACTAGGTGCGTTGGTCTGCGTACTGTTCCTGAATGCCCAGTTCGCCATTGACTTCCAGCTTCTTGGCGGCGTGTTCATTCTGCAAACCTTCCCCGCCCTCATTCTGGGCCTGCTGAAGGTACGCTTTTCAACCATAGCCATGCTGGCAGGCTGGCTGGTTGGAACCGTGTTCGGAGTCAGCCTGTGTTGGATGGATGGGCTCAAACCTATTCATCCGGTTAATCTGGGGCTGGTCTCTGGCAATGTCTCCACTGGCCTGCTGGCGCTGGGCGTCAACCTTGTCATTGTGATCGTGGTTTCGGCCTGCTACCCGGCCAAAAAACCAGCTAACGCCACCAAACAGGATGGGGTGGAAAACCCAGCCTGAAAACCGCAGCCTTCAGATACAACAAAAAGGGATGGTCCTTACCGGGCCATCCCTTTTTTTGTAAGATCAGCCGTAAACAGACCTACAGACTAAGCAGAATAGCCGGGGCAGCATCCCCACCACCGGGCTGAAAGCTCTGAACCTGTTCGCGCACAACATCGTACAAGTCTATGCCGCAACGCCGAGCTGGCTCGACCATCTGCTCATAAATTTCTTCCAACAGGTAGTTTTTCTGGCCATCCTCGCTCAACCGCAGTGGAGAGCGCCTGTTATTCTGACACAGCGTGAAAAATGACCTCAGTGCCGCCTGCCCCTGCGGTTCCAGCCCTGCAACCGTGCTGGCAAAAAAGTCCACCTCTGCATTCAGCCCTACAAAAACCCCACGAAAAAGCGCACGTGGAACCTGAAAGCTGATAAGAGCCGGAATACCGCCAATAAGCATAATATCCTGTACAGACGAGGGCATTGTTGCTTTCTGAGTCCTTGCAAGCTGAAGCGGTGTTTGGCAATGCTGATAGCACTCTTACATCCTGTGCCAAAGAGTGTACCAGGTCGCAAACAGTTTTCATCAGGAGCCGCTATGACACGCTCCCCCATACCAACCCAACAAATGGATCTGCTGTTGCCAGACACACGCCCCGAGCGTGAGCAACTGGAGCCCGGAGCCATCCTTTTACGGCAGTTTGCGGCAGAGCAGGAGAAGGAGCTTCTCTGCGTGCTGGCTCAGGTTGAACAGCAGGCTCCCTTCCGCCACATGCGCACACCGGGTGGAGGCACCATGTCTGCCGCCATGACCTGTTGTGGCAACTGGGGGTGGGTCAGTTCCCCACAAGGCTACACATATACGACACAAGACCCGCTCAGCCACCACCCATGGCCACCCATACCAACGGTGTTAAGCCACTTGGCGCAAAAAGCCGCGCAAGCCGCTGGTTATGACAAGTTTATCCCTAATGCCTGCCTGATCAACCGTTACCAGACCGGCTCCCTCATGGGATTACATCAGGACAAGGATGAGCAGGACATCATGCAGCCCATTGTCTCGCTCTCACTCGGGCGAACTGGTCTTTTTATGTGGGGCGGCAAAAAACGGAACGACAGGGTGCGGGTTCTTGCCCTTGAACATGGAGATGTACTGGTTTGGGGTGGTCCGGCCCGCTTGCATTATCATGGTATTAAAGGCCTTGCTCCCCAACCGCACCCATTAACAGGTCTGACGCGGTTCAACATAACCTTTCGATATGTCGCCATTCCTTCCTCCCAACCATGACAGGCCTAACGTGGCACATTTGCACGCAGTTCCCGGTTTATCCCGCCGTACCCTCCTGCATATGGGGCTCTTCGGCGCTACCTGTGTGGCAGGACCACTTTGGTCAGCCCATGCCCAGCCCATGCCAAACGATCCATTTTCTCCTGTAGAGGCAATTTTTCGCAAAGCCATACAGGATGGCAAAATGCCCGGAGCGGTCGCGGCCATCGGACATGAAGGGCAGATGGTGTGGAAAGGCGTTTTTGGGCATCGCGCCCTAACGCCCACAGTAGAAGCCATGACATGGGACACCATTTTTGACATGGCATCCTTGACCAAAGTTCTGATAACCGCCCCTGCAATCATGCAATTTTATGAGCGTGGCCTTATCACGCTCGATAAACCTGCCTGCCATTATCTGCCTGCCTTTGCCGCCAACGGCAAACAGAACATTACCATTCGCCAGTTGTTAACACATTATTCTGGATTGGCCCCAGATCTGGACCTGAGCTTTGCATGGCAAGGCAAACAGACTGCTGTGCAGATGGTCATGAACAGCCAGCCACAAACCCCACCCGGTGAACGTTTTGTTTATAGCGACATTAATTTTATAACGCTGGGGCTCATTGTCGAACAGCTTTCCGGCCAATCCCTTGCGCACTATGCAACCGCGCATATTCTTAAACCTCTTGATCTCAACAATTCTTTTTTCTACCGACTGCAAAACAAAAACCCGACATTGCCCCAACCCAGTATGATGAAAATGGCACGTTGCTCCGTGGCGTTGTGCATGACCCCACAACACGACGCATGGGTGGCGTAGCGGGTCATGCCGGGCTGTTTTCCTGCGCTCAGGATACTGTTTTTTACGCTCAGGCACTCCTTAACAAACTAGCTGGACTACCCTCGCCTTTTCCCCTGCGGGCAGAAACCCTTTACCTTATGTCCACACCTCAACAACCTGCGGGAAAAACAGACCTACGCGGGTTGGGATGGGATATCGCAACACATTATTCCACAGCCCGTGGTGCTTATTTTCCCGCCACCTCTTTTGGGCATACGGGCTTTACCGGCACCTCTATCTGGCTGGACCCAACCAGCCGCAGCTTTGTTATTATTCTGACCAACCGGGTACACCCCAAGGGACAAGGGAATGTGGTTTCCCTGCGCAGGGATGTTGCCACAGCAGCAGCCCTTGCCTTGCGCTCTACAGGCTATTGAACACACAACCCTCTGTTTTTATAGAATTTTCCACGTAATCAGAGCAGGTGTGTTATTCTTGCATCACTCTGTGGTTATATTCACTCATATATAGGTTTGTGTGCGCTGATATATAGACAAACACCATCTGGCCCCGGCAGAAGAAGCGCACCCCTTGTTCTTTTTCATATTCCGGACCAGCCAGATCCATGCACGATCGTTTTCATACTCTTTTCGCCACCGGAGCATTTGGCGCACTCCTGCTAACGACATCGGCTTTGGCCGCTCCCCCCGTTGCTTCCTCGCAACAGGCGGCCTCCGGCAAAAAAGCCGCCGTTAAAGCCAGCGCTGCAAAAACACCTGCACCACAGACCACCACCCCAATTGCAGGGATACTGGATGGTTCCAATGGCGAAACAGTCAACGTTCATGGCCACCATGCGGCTGACGGAACTGGCGCCAAATATATGAACAAGATCGTGTACCTCGGCCCCTTGGGAAACCGGGATACTCTGGATACGCCTTATTCTGTTATGGGTGTACCGCATGACGTGGTAGTCAACCAGCAAATCCGCAACATTAACGACATGGCGGAATATTTGCCGTCCGTGCAGCTCGAAATCCGAGGCGACCCCAACACATCCCGCCCGCAGTCCCGCGGGTTTGAAGCTGATGTGGTCGCCAACTCTCGCCTTGATGGGTTGAATGTGGTTTCCACCACACCTTATCCGGCGGAGTGGGTGGACAACCTGCAGGTGCTCAACGGTCTGGCTGGGGCCATGTATGGGCCGCAAAACCCGGCTGGTGTGTTTGAATACACACTCAAACGCCCCACCGACCGACGGACGGAACGCCTTTCCGTCGGGGTGGATTCCATCGGCACCCCCACAGTTAATGGCGATATTTCCGGCCGCGTCGGCAAAAATGGCTGGTTTGGCTACCGCCTGAACATGCTGCACGCCAATGGCACAGCCTATACGCAAGGTAGCTGGATCCGGCGTGAAATGGTTAGCGCCGATTTTGACATTCACCTGGATGACAAGACGGTTATCGAACTGGACGCCAGCCATTACACATACGTTGAACGCGGAATGGCCCCCGGCTTCAACATGGGTTCTGGCGTCACGCAGTTGCCTGAAGCCCCCGATCTGGGCAAAACCCGGCTCGGACCGGACTGGGCTGGTTTCAACATGGAAACCAATACGTTTCTGGCGAAGATCAAACATCAGATCAATAATGACTGGAGCTTTACTCTCGGCGGCCTCTATCAGGACGCCATGCGACAGGCATTTAGTGCGACTGATACTTTAACAAACAATACTGGCAGCATCACACAGGCCGTCAACGCCGCCACGTCGGCAAATGACTTCCGCGTTGGTAGTAATATGGCTTACATTAACGGCCGTGTTCATACGGGCCCCCTTCAGCATGACTTGGTCATTGGTACCAACGGTTACATGATGGGCAACTACAACCCGACAAAAGGAAGCTCAGTTACATCTGCCTCCAGTGCCAGTGGCTGTAATATATATTCTGACTGTTCTTTTTCTGGCAAACAGCCATATTACTCTGGACACTATAAATCTGCCGAGATTTTTACCCAATCCATGATTCTTGGCGATACTATGCGGATCAACAAACACTGGTCCATCATGGGTACGCTCGCCTGGAGTTGGATCAGCCAGCATAACTACCTCAACCCGTTGACCAGTAAGAATAATCCCAAACCAAAATCCTATGATGCCGCGTTTAGTCCTACGGTTAGCCTAATGTACAAACCAACGGACAATCAGAGTTTTTACTTTACGTACGGTCGGGCCATTCAGCCTGGTCAGGGCGCTGCATCCAACAGTTCTGTCACCAATAGCACGCAATTACTTGATGCTTCGCGTTCTGAAGAATATGAAGTTGGTTACAAACTTCGCTACAAAAAGTTTTCGTTTAATGTGGATGGTTTCCGCATCACCTCCCCCTATGCTTACTACCTGATAACAGGAAAAACATCGGCAGGAGCCAACCTGTACACATACACTTATGCCGGAACGCAGCGGAATTATGGTGTGGAAGCCCAGCTATCTGGAGAAATTCTTCCTAACCTGTCTGCTCTGGCTGGCGTAACATGGATTGACTCACAGGTCGTCAACAGCCCACTGGGGAATAAGGAAGCTGTTGGTGTAGCTCCCATTCAGGCCAATCTGCTGCTTGATTATCGTCTACCCGCTTCTCTGGGCCCTATTGCGTCACGCGCAGCCTTTAATGCCAATGTCCATTACGTTGGAAGCCGCGCCGCCAATATTCAGAACAACATCTTTACCGGGTCCTACACAACGCTTGATTTAGGTGCGCGCTACGCATTCCACGTTGCAAACTTCCCTTGGGTCGCACGCTTCGGGGTAAGCAACGCTACAAACGAACGTTATTGGGCATCCGTATATGCTGGCCCGGGTGCGAATACCAATGGTGCATCAGCATCCAGCCTGTATGCAGGCCTACCGCGTATCTACCATTTTACTCTTTCTATGGAGTTCTAATCGCTTAGCTGGGTGGGAACTCATATTCCCACCCAGCCATATTGTTTCTGCCGTGTGACCCCGGCGAACAGTCTCTTTCCACTGGAAGCAAATATTTCTGCTTCCAGTCGGACATAAACTCAGATCAGTTTTCCAGCTGTACGGTTTTGGCCTGCCGTTCCAGCCACTTCTGAGCTGAAACTTTGCGCGACGGGTCAAGCATTCTGTATAGTGAGACCACATCCCGTTCATCGGGTGAGACAATCAGGTCTATATCTTCCTGCACATACCCCGTCAGAAACACTTCTGGGTCCACATGGAACAAGGCTGCCAGTTTAGGAATGTGTTTACGAGCACTTCCCTCGCGCCCGGTTTCCCAAAATGCTATGGCGGGGCGCGATACGCCAAGCGCGTCCGCAACCTGCTGCTGCGTCAGACCTGCGGTTTTCCGAAGAATTTTGATCCTCTGGCCAAGTTCAAGACCCGGTGAGACAAGAGTGTCTAACTGACCCATTCCAACTCCTCCACTTTACCTCACTGCGGCAGAATATTTACCAAAGAAAATTCGCACCACATTTTAAATATACAGAGTATCCAGCCCGCTCTGTCTCAAATCATAACTTATGAGAAAAGCGGATAGCCTATGCGTTTATAAGCTCATGCCATAGTGATAACACATGCTTGAATATGTGCAAGAAATTACACATCGTTAATTTATTAATTCTCTAATACTCAAAAAAATCTTCTGCTTTCTGCCGATTACAACTCTCTCAAAAACTATAAAAATCTACCAAGAAAACTTTATTAATGCATTGATATACAAACGAAAAATAGAGAATGAGAATGCTTCTTATCGTATTTTCCCACTCTCGGAAAACATCTCAGAAAAAAATTACAGGACATTTAAATTTTGATCGTAGAATTGATGAGCGTCAAAAAATAAAGGAGTGACTCGAAATTGGAGCCACCCCGTTCAACAAAACCTTGATCCCAAAAACCAACACAGGTTGTTCAATTCCTGCCAGCAGGCTGCGTGTGCCGTAAATACTGCGCCAGCAAATTACCCGCCCCCTGCAACAGCATGACCAGAACAACCAGAACCGCCACAACTCCCAGCATGACAGTGGTATTAAACCGCTGGTACCCATAACGGATTGCCAGATCACCCAGCCCACCGGCACCAATAGCGCCCGCCATAGCCGATGCTCCCACAAGGGTCACCAACGTGACTGTAAAGCCGGAAATCAACCCCGGTAGGCTCTCTGGCAACAAGACATAGCGCACGACCATCCACCGTGTTCCTCCCATGGCCCGTACGGCATCCACCAGCCCTGCATCCACTTCCCGCAGGGAAACTTCAGCAATACGGGCAAAATACGGAATAGCCGCAATGGACAGGGGAACAATGGCTGCCGTTGTACCCAGAGCCGTGCCAACAACCATCCGTGTAAAAGGAATCAATAGGACGAGCAGAATAATAAATGGTACCGCCCGCACAGCATCCACAATCGCACCTAATGTGCGGGAAAGAAGCGGCAAGGGATAAAGCCCCGTTGGCGCAGTCAGCACAAGCAGCACAGCCAAAGGCAGACCACCTGCAACAGCCAGCAGTCCTGAGGCCAGAACCATTTCCAAAGTTTGGGCTGTGGCTTGCCAGAGCAGATTAAGAATAAGCCGGGACATAACCAATTACCTCGGCCGCACAGGCATGAGCCTGAAGAGCATTCATGGTGGAAACAGAAAGGCCATCAGTCTGCACAACCACATCCAGCAGCCCTTCCCCTTCGGTTGCGGGCAACGTGTGCAGCAGGGAAAACTTGGCCTGACACTGCTGCTCCAGCGTTTGCAGCAATGGCGTAAACATGGCTTGTGCAGTAACCGTCAGCCGCACTATGGCATGGCTACCATCCAATGGGGTTTGGCTCAGGTTAGTGGGCAGAATGGATTCCAACTGGTTGGCATCCAGAATATCGGACGGTGTGCCACGGCCAACAATCCGGCCTTTTTCCAATACCAGAACCTGTTGCGCCAAGCGACGTACAACGTCCATTTCGTGCGTAATAAAAACAATGGTCAGGCCAAGCACACGATTAATGTCGGCCAGAAGCGCAAGAATGGCCTCTGTTGTTTCCGGGTCTAGCGCCGAGGTCGCCTCATCACACAACAACAGGGCCGGATGTGCCGCCAAAGCACGAGCAATACCGATACGCTGCTTTTGTCCGCCAGAAAGCATGGACGGGTATTTATTGGCATGGTCCGCCAACCCGACCAGATCCAGCAGTTCGGCCACACGCTTATGCCGCTGCTCTTTGGGCATACGGGCAATTTCCAGCGGCAAAGCCACATTGGCCGCAACTGTGCGGGATGTCAGCAGATTGAAGTGCTGAAAAACCAGCCCGATCCTGCGCCGCAGTAGCACAAGTCTGGCTTCCGGCAGGCTCGCCATATCCTCCCCTTCCAGCAGAATTCTGCCAGACTGGGGGCGGTCCAAACCGCTAAGGCAACGCAAAAGGGTGGATTTACCAGCCCCTGAACGCCCGATAATACCCAACCTGCTCCCCTTACCCACGGTAAAGGAAATATCGTGCAGGGCAGCCTGTCCACCAAAGGACCGGTTAAGACGTTCGACTTCCAGAAGGTTCATGGCCACGATGGCAACACAGCGCCATGGAATGCCTTGTCCAGAGCCTGCCGCACATTGGGCTGCTGGTAAGCATTAACCAGTTTGGCAACCCAAGGAGCCGACTTATCAGCCTCGTTTACGGCAATAATGCACGTATACGGATTATTTTCCGTCGCTTCCTGCGCAATACGTGTTTTTTCAATATCAACGCCCACCTTCTTGGCCCAGTCGGTGTTGATAACCGCTGCATCCAAATCGGTTAACGCGCGCCCGACTACACCGGCATCCAGCTCACGAATACTGATATTACGTGGGTTTTCGGTAATATCCAGTGCAGTTGGCGTATTCCCAGCGTCAGCCGCAAGCTTGATAAGCCCCAGCTTTTGCAGCAGCAACAGGGCCCGCCCCTCGTTTGTCGGGTCATTGGGCACCCCGATCACGGCCTTATCCGGCAGCGCTTCAACAGATTTCCAACGCGTTGAATACAAGCCAATGGGGGCGACATAGGTATGCCCGACCGGCACAATCGTGTAGCCTTTCGCCTTATTCTGGGCATCCAGAAAAGGGCCATGCTGGAAGGCATTGGCATCCAGTTCATGCTCCGCCAACGCTTCGTTCGGTGCGTTATAATCTGAGAAGGTTATCAGTCTGAGTTCCAGCCCATCCTTGGCCGCGTTAGCTGCCACAACGGGCCAGACGTCCTCATCCTCCCCTGCCATAATACCGACACGCACGACCTGAGACGCGGCTTGGGCAGTACGACCAGCCAGAGCGTATGCAAAGGCAACACCGCCTGCCAGTATAAACCGGCGGGAAAGAACGGAAGAAACCATCACTGACAAACCCCGCAATAAGAACGCAGACAAAACAATAAATCACTATATGTTTTGCTTAAATAAAATATAGCACCTAATTGTCAAGTTTATTTGTGGTGATCTCTAGTCTTCAATGCAGGGGGCAACACATGAACAACGCCCGGTGTTGCCCCCTTAATACAGTCCGCAGCAAACCTGCCTAGCCGATATAGGCCAACCCTTCCGGCAGGAGTTTACCGGGGTTGAGAATATTACGAGGGTCGAGCGCCATCTTTAATGTTCTCATCACTCCCAAAGCAGGCTCCCCATGTTCCTGCTCCAGAAACTCAAGCTTACCAACACCAACGCCGTGCTCACCACTGCATGACCCATCAAGCGCCAGCGCCCGCGCGACAATCTTGCGGTCAAGCTCCAATGCCTTTGCGTGCCCTGCTGCACTATCTTCCGTCATGATGAGGGTATGAAAATTGCCGTCGCCGACATGGCCCAGAATAGCAGCTTGCAAACCAGATACTTGAATATCGGCCTTAACGCCCACAATCAGGTCTGTCAGACGGGAAATAGGGACAATACAATCAGTACTGATAACCCGCGCCCCCGGCGACAGAGCTTTGGCAGCCCAGAAGGCGTTATGTCGCGCCTTCCATAACCGGTTGCGCTCATCTGGCGTGTCTGCCCAAGCAAACCCCAGCCCATTATTCTCCGTGGCCAGAGCTTCTGTTACCTCAATCTGTTCGCGCACGGAGGCTGGGCCACCCGCGAACTCAAAAAACAATGTCGTAATCGGGCGGAGTTCATCCAGACCGGAATAACGGATACTGGCGGCCATCTGCACATCATCCATCAGTTCCACACGCGCAATTGGCACACCAGCCTGAATAATTTCCACAGCCGTGCGTACCGCGTCTTCCAGATTTTCAAACTGACAGATTGCGGCAGAAAGCTGCTCAGGAATCCCATGCAGGCGCAACTGGACTTCCGTAATAATGCCCAACGTGCCTTCCGAACCGATAAACAGGGACGTCAGATCATATCCGGTAGAAGATTTCCGAACCCGTCCACCTGTTTTTATAACTTCGCCATTTGCCATGACGACAGTCAAACCAAGCACATTTTCCTTTATCGTTCCGTAATGCACGGCTGCGGTGCCAGATGCACGGGTCGCACACATACCCCCCAAAGTCGCCTCACCACCCGGATCAACAGGGAAAAACAACCCTGTATCCCGTAGGCGAACATTCAGTTCCTGCCGGGTCAAACCGGCCTGCACACGGCAGTCCATATCCGCGGCATTAACCTGCAAAACTGCCGTCATGCGGGACAGGTCAAGGCTCACTGCGTGTTCGGGCGGCGTAACATGCCCCTCGACCGAAGTCCCCGCTCCAAACGCCACGACAGGAACATACGCAGCGTGGCAGAGTGCGAGAACGGTTGAAACATCTTCCGTTGTTTCAGCAAATACAACACCGGCGGGCAAACGTGCCAGTTCCAACGCTTCACCATGACTGTGTGCCTCACACACAGACTGATTGGTGGAAACTTTTTCCCCCAGATAATCCTTCAATTGTGCCAAAACAGCAGTAACACGCCCCGCTGCATGGGGAACAAAAGAAATACTCTGCATTTTCTTTTCCCCAATCATTCCAATACTTCAAACCGTCCGGCTATAAATATCTTCAAACCGAACAATATCATCTTCACCAAGGTACGGCCCTGACTGCACCTCAATCAAAGTTACGGGAATACGGCCAGGATTTTCCAACCTGTGCATGGTCCCCAAAGGTAGATAGATGCTCTCATTCTCCCGCACAATAACCTGCTCGTCACCACGGGTCACAAGCGCGGTACCTTCGACCACCACCCAATGTTCGGCACGATGATAGTGTTTTTGTAAAGAGAGTTTCTGACCGGGCCTGACGACAATTTTCTTGACCTGAAAACGGTGGCCTTCCGTCAGCGCCTCGTAATGCCCCCAAGGACGGTAGGTCATACGATGCGTATCCGCCTGTGAGGCTTTGTCTTTTTTTAGTCTCTGCACAAGTGTTTTCACATCCTGCGCCCGATCCTTGCTAGCAACCAGAACTGCATCCTGCGTTGCCACAACGACCAGACCATCCACCCCCAGCACAGCAGCCAGCATACCATCTGTGCGGACATAGGACTGGCTGACATCCTCCAGCACAACATGTCCGTGCGTCACATTCCCTTGTGCGTCCTTTTGCCCCAGATCCCACAGAGTGTCCCAGCTTCCTACATCCGACCAGCCAAAACTACCCGGCACAACTGCGGCCATGTCCGTCCGCTCCGCTACAGCATAATCGACCGAAATATCAGGAGATTTACAGAAACTCTCGGGGTCAAGGCGTTGAAAATCCATATCTGTCTTACGTTTTTCAACAGCCTCGCGGACAGTGGCATACAGAGCGGGTTCATAACGTTCTATTTCGGACAAAAATGTTTGTGCACGCACAACAAACATGCCCGAATTCCACAAATAACCACCCTGCGCCAGAAATGCTTCCGCCTTGTCTTTATCCGGCTTTTCCACAAACCGGCTGACTTTGTACACCCCCGGCAGATCAGGAATAGGATGGCCCTGCTCAATATAACCGTAACCCGTTTCCGGCCTTGTAGGAGTCATACCGAATGTAACCACATAGCCTGCTTTGGCGGCCATAACGGCATGGTCCAACGCCACATGCAGTTTGGGTTCATCTTCTATGGCCGCATCCGCAGCCATCACCCACAACACGGCATCGGGGTTTTGTTCGGCCACAACAAACGCGGCGGCGGCAATAGCTGGCGCTGAATTACGCCCTTCGGGCTCCAGAATAATCCGGGCATCCTGTATGCCAACATCGCGGAGCTGTTCCGCAATAATAAACCGATGTTCGCCATTGCATACAACAACCGGATTTGTCAGCCCTCTGGACTGCCCCCGTAAAGCCGTATCCTGCAAAAGCGTAAAATTGGTAAGCAAAGACCAGAACTGCTTGGGAAAACTCCCGCGGGAGACAGGCCATAACCGGCTGCCCGCACCGCCAGAAAGGATAACTGGCACAACCGTGGTATCCCCTGCTCCGCCATAGGAGCCCTCTTTGCTACCAACCATGCGCCATCATCCTCGCCATCCCTGCTGCTCTACCAAAGCAGACCTATAACATTCCGTAATACAAGCCCCTTTCCGTGACAATCATTCCATATCCTCAAAGCCAGTCCCATCCTCACGCGCACGTGATGCGATATCCCTTGCATGGGCACTTTTGACTATATATCTGCGTATATCGTTTACGGGACCAGACCCGTCCTGTTTCCGGTCCAACTTTCCGCCTGCTGTTTGTAAGAATCAAACCCAGCTCCGCTCTCAACATCAACCGGTTCTGAGTTGGTTCTTTTTACCAAGTGCTGGAGCATCTTATGAGCGTCAATCAGGCCCCTCCTTATAAAACCCGTTATGAAAATTATATTGGCGGAAAGTGGAAAGCGCCCGTCAAAGGCATTTACATGCAAAATGCCTCTCCCATAGACGGGCGTATTCTTTGCGAAGTTCCCCAATCCAGCGCTGAAGATATAGAGTGTGCGCTGGATGCGGCCCACGCTGCTTTTCCATCATGGGCGCGCACACCCGCCGCCGAACGGGCGGGCCTGCTCCTTAAGGCCGCTGACCGCATGGAAGCGAACCTGAACCTGCTGGCCCGCGCGGAAACATGGGATAACGGCAAACCAATCCGCGAAACGATAACCGCTGACATTCCACTTGCCGTTGACCATTTCCGCTATTTTGCAGGCTGTCTCCGTGCGCAGGAAGGCACGCTGAGCGAGATAACGGACACAACCATTGCCTACCATTTTCATGAACCCTTAGGCGTAGTGGGACAGATTATTCCATGGAACTTCCCCATTCTCATGGGCGCATGGAAGCTGGCCCCAGCACTGGCCGCAGGGAATTGCGTGGTCATGAAACCCGCAGAAACTACGCCAGCCAGCATACTTGTGCTTATGGAACTGATTGGTGATCTTTTTCCCGCAGGCGTGCTCAACATTGTTAACGGTCTGGGACGGGACGTGGGAGCGGCTCTTTCCACAAGTCCACGCATTGCCAAAATTGCCTTCACCGGGTCCACGCCAACCGGCAAAATGATCGCCCATGCCGCAGCCGAAAACCTGATTCCGGCCACACTGGAACTGGGAGGGAAATCTCCCAATATCTTTTTTGCCGATGTGATGGATCAGGATGATGATTATCTGGACAAAGCTCTGGAAGGCTTTGCCATGTTTGCCCTCAATCAAGGGCAAATCTGCTCCTGCCCCAGCCGTGCACTGGTGCATGAAGCCATTTATGACCGCTTTATTGAACGTGCGTTGCCACGCATCAAAGCCATTCGCCAAGGCAACCCACTAGACCCCAACACCATGATGGGGGCGCAGAACTCCACCATGCAGCAACAGAAAATTCTGGATTACATTGCTATTGGCAAAAGCGAAGGGGCGCAGTTGCTTACCGGCGGTGGCAAGCCAGACCTTGGTACGGAACTCAACAACGGGTGCTACGTCCAACCCACGGTTTTCCACGGCAATAACCAGATGCGCATTTTTCAGGAAGAAATTTTTGGGCCTGTGCTGGCGGTCACGACCTTTAAAACAGAGGTAGAAGCCCTCGCCATTGCCAACGATACCCCCTTTGGCCTTGGCTCCGGTGTGTGGTCACGCAATGCCAACACCTGCTACCGCATGGGCCGCGGCCTGGAAGCCGGGCGGGTATGGATTAACTGTTACCACGTTTACCCAGCCCATGCGGCGTTTGGTGGCTACAAAAAATCAGGCATCGGGCGCGAAACACACAAAATGGTTCTGGAACATTACCAGCAGACCAAAAACATGCTGGTCAGCTACAGCGAAAAAAAGCTCGGTTTCTTTTAAAAAACAACAACACTCGGTGCAGGTGGCCCAGCTTACAAAAGCGCACCTGCCCACGTTATATGACAAGAGACAGGCATAAGCACAAAACCAGCCCCAAAACCGCAATAAGCGTCTCTACAACTGACCATGTCTTCAGTGCCTGCGGGACGGTAAGGCCCAAATATTCTTTTATCTGCCAGAACCCAGCATCACTCATAGGCCCAAACGCAACCGACCCAGCACCGGTCGCAATGACCATCAGTTCGGGCGAAACGTTATGAGCGTGCAGTAAAATAGGCCCCACAATACCTGACGACGTAGCCATGGAGACCGTAGCAGACCCACAGGCAACCCGCACAACCGCCGCCAGCAACCATGCCAGCAGCAAAAGCGGCATATGCACCCCCAACGCCATATTCGTAATGGCGTGGGATACTCCACTTTGCACCAAAACATGGCTAAACCCGCCTCCGGCCCCGACCAGCAGCATGATCAGTGCGGTAGGCCCCAGACATTCAGTCGAAAACTGCAAAACCGTCTCACGCGTAAAACCCCGCGCCAACCCTAGTGTGTAAAAAGACAGCAGTGTTGCCAGAATAAGGGCAATATCCGTGTTTCCCACACAATGCAGAAAAGTGTTCAACCCACTGCCTGCAAGGGTCATGCTATCTGCCATGGAGCCCCCCAACATGAGCAGGACAGGCAAAAGGATTGTCAGAACTGTAACCCCAAACCCCGGCAGATGGGCAGGCGGCTCCTTGCTAACAAACTGCGCAGCAAGCGGATTGTCCTCAGTCAGTTGCACATGGCGGGCGGCAAAACGACCAAAAACAGGCCCAGCCACAATACTTACAGGCACCCCAACCAGCAAACCAAGGAGAATACATTTTCCGATATTGGCCTGATATGCATCCACGGCCAGCAAAGCTGCCGGATGTGGGGGAATGAGCGCATGTGTGACCGAAAGTGCAGCACACATGGGTAAAGCAATACGCAACAGCGGTGTATTGGTGCGCGCAGCCAGCACAAAAGCTATGGGAATCAGGAGCACAAACCCGATTTCAAAAAAAACGGGCAATCCTACCAGCAGGCCAATCACCATCATGGCCCAGTCTGCGTATCTGCGCCCGGTCCAAGCAGAAACAGTAAGGGCAATCTGATCTGCACCACCGGATTCCGTCAGCATTTTTCCGAGCATTGTGCCCAGAGCAATCACAATACCCACATGCCCCAGAACATGGCCCGCTCCGGCTTCAAACGCACCTACGGCCTGCTCGGCGGACATACCCGCACCTAACGCGGTTATGATTGAAACCATCATCAGAACAATAAACGGATTAAGCCGCAGGCAGGTAATCATGAGGATGATTGCCACAATCGCCAAGGCAACAAGCATGAATGCAAATAACGAACTCATTTTTATTATTCTTTCATTTAAGTTCTGTTATTACTCTCTAAACCCTGTTTATCAGCATTATGCTCAAATCAAAACACTCAATGCTTTTATCCGCCTCCACGCAACGCCATATACCGGCTTGCATGAGACGTGACTATATCCATGGGATTTTAGGCTAATACCTGACGGCACACCCCATTCTACACGCTACGTGGCGAACGGAATGGCACTCCACCTAACTTGGTGAGGATTATTTTAAGACAACAATACTGTTGAAAAAAACGAGCGTACCGGTGAGTTCCAGAAAATCTGCACGCACTCCAGCAACAACACGTTACTGGATAACAAGAGCTTGAAGGCTCTATGTGGCGTCCCGTACGGGATTCGAACCCGTGTTGCCGCCGTGAAAGGGCGGTGTCCTAGGCCTCTAGACGAACGGGACAAGAGGCGTTGCACAGTCTCCTACTGGAAAACCGCACCCGACACAAGCGTAATTACTGGATATGAAAGCCAACCGGGATACGCCCGGTTACCACCGTGGACGCCGGAGCCGTGCAGTGCAGATTTTTTACGGTTTCTAACGCCTGATCATCCAAATCATCATACCCGGTGCTTTTGACCAGTCTGGCAGCAATAACCTGCCCTTTTTCATTAATGCTGACTTCAGCCACGGCCTCGCCCTCCTCGTGAAGATGCCGGGCCGAGACGGGGTAATGGGCCTCTGGCACAGAACAGGATAGCTGAAAGCTCCCCTTCTGACCGGCTGCCGCGGTGCTGGCAGGCGCAGCAGCTTGCCCACCTGTTGGGGCCACATCCGCTTTGGCACGTGCTGGCCCTGTTGTTTTTCCCATAGCCGTGGGGAGGGCGTTCGACTGAACCTCCGCCTTGCTGTGCTGCATATCATGCTGCATGGCGGGCCGTTGCTGTGCCATTTTTTTGGCAATGCCGGCACTTGCGGCAAATGGTCTGCTTCTGGCCGCACGGAAGGGGGCAGAACCTCCGGCATCTCGCGCCCCAAAGACGCCGCATCCATATCAGGCATATCTTTCATGGTGGGTAAGGGCTGCGTTTGCTGTTGAGAAGCCGTTTTATCCGCCTCTGCCTGACTGGCCGCTGACAAAGGTGCCCTAGGGGCTTCAAACAACATGGATACGGCCGCAGGCTGTTGTGTCCCCGTCTGGGGGGAGACCGTCATCATCAACCACACTGTCATAAGCACGTGCGCAAGAATGGCCAATGCAAAAGCCAGTAGCCAGACAGCACCGCTCTGCCGGGAAAGGCTTGAGGCAAGCCCCTCCCGCCCGGCAGCAGCCAGTTGCCCCACAGACACAGACGGAAGGTGCGCCCGCCCGCCAGTTGCCTGTTCCTGTCTATCTGTATGCCATCTGCTCACAGTGGGCCTCCGACTTAAACTATGGCATAGCCCTGTTTGATTTGACAGGCCGGGCCATAAAAGCGCAAACAGGGCGCCAGTTTGGCAAAGTGCCTGTTTGTGTCTGACAGTTGAAAAGTTTCTGATCCACCCTATGTCCCGTCGCAACCCCATTATTCGCGCGCTGCTTCTATGGCCGCTGGTCATGGTGACGTTGACGGGCCTGCTGGGGCTGATGGCACTTCAGTCACTCTCCCTGCCGGATGAACTACCCCGTGCAACGCTTATGCGCATCACGGGCATAGATATTGCACCCCGCATGGCGCAGGCGGCCCAACCGTCGCACTGCACCACCATGCACAGTGCCATGCACCACCTGCACTGCATGGCCAGCGCACAAAAGCATCAGCCAGCGCATCCAACCCACCATCATGATGAGGCAAGCTGCCCGCTTTGCCCATTGCTGGCATTTTTTGCAACACTCCCGGCAATCTTCCTGCTTCTGCCAGCCCCCGTTCTGCACTGGATCCGCCGTGGCAGCGCTGCCTCTGCTCCGCGCGCACCCCCTACCTGCGTTCTGGGACTTCCTCCTTCACGCGGACCACCATCCTCCCTGCTTCAGGCTTTCTGAAACTTCGCTCTCTGGCCCACAGCCCCGTGCTTTTGCGCGCGTATCCTGTCGGCCAGAGACCCTCTCAGTATGCTTTGAAACAGGGTTTTTCTGTTTATGTCTTATCCGTTCTATGCCCGCAGCCAGCGCAACTGGCTGTGGCTTGCGGCGGTGTGTGCGCTCCCGTGCGCTACACCCAGCCGTGCCGCAACTGTTGTAACCCTTCCGCGTGTCGATATTTCCACCGCGCAGGAAGATGCCGCTCTGGCCGACAGTCTTTTAAACGCATCACAGGTCGATAAAAGTTCGGCCCGCATGTCTCGCCTTTCCAGCCCGGATGCGGCATCACTCTTCCGCAACCAGCCAGGCTTCAGCAGTTATGGCGGTGGCCGGCTGGCCAACCTGCCTGTTTTAAACGGCATGGCAGACGACCGTGTGGCAACCGTTGTGGATGGCGTACGCGTTAACCCCGCCTGCCCCAACCACATGAATCCCGCCCTCTCCTACATTGACCCCGACAGCGTGGAGACCGCCACCAGCGTGGCGGGCCTGACATCCGTCAGCAATGGGGGGGACAGTCTTGGTGGCACAATAGACGTAGAGCGTGCGGACCCACGCTTTGCCCGCCACGGCAAAATTCTGTTTACAGGCCGGGCACGCGGCACCTACCGCAGCAATGGCGGCGGATACTCTGCCGCCGGCAGCATGACCGTCGCCAACGATACGTTCAGCCTGCGTTACAATGCCTCTTACGACCAGTCAGAAGACTACAGTGGCGGGGGCGGAATAGGTCGAATCGGCTCGACCGAATACCTGCGTTACACGCATGACGTGACCTTTGGCATCCATAAAAAAACCATCTTCTGGTGCTAACCTTTGGCCAGCAGGATGCCCCGCGTGAGGGGTTTGCCAACCAGTATATGGATATGACCAACAACCGCTCCACCTACGTCAACGGCAAGTATGTGGGAGACTTCAACTGGGGCACGCTGGAAGCGCGCGGCCACTGGCAACGCGTAACCCACGCCATGAACATGCTGGATGACAAAGGGGGCCACAGCGCCACCAAAGGCATGCCCATGAATGATGACCAGCGCTCAGCAGGCTATTCCATCAAAGCCACAATTCCTCTGGCCCGCCAGCACACACTACGCCTTGGCAGCTCGTTCGACCATGAAGGTCTACGGGACTGGTGGCCGCCCCTTACGGGGAGCACAATGATGGGGCCAAACACCTTCAACAACATCAATAACGGCCATCGGGACCGGTTGGGCCACTTTGCAGAATGGGAAGCCCAGTGGACTCCCCGCGTTTCCACCCTGCTTGGCCTGCGCAATGATCTGGTCATGATGAACACGGGCAATGTTTCGCCCTATTCATGGACCGGCATGATGAGTGCTGCGGATATAAAGGCTGCGGATAACTTCAACCGGATCAACCACGGGCGCACGGACGTCAACTTTGACGTAACAGCCCTGACGCGCTGGAGAACAACAGACAGCCTGACCATAGAGGCTGGCTACGCCCGCAAATCCCGCGCACCCAACCTGTACGAACGCTATGCGTGGGGACAGGGCGCCATGTCCTCCAAAATGATCGGCTGGTTTGGTGATGGCAACGGCTATGTTGGCAACCCGAACCTGAAATCCGAAATAGGGAACACCGCCAGCGTGACATTTGACTGGCATGACCCTACCGCTGCCCAGAGGTGGGGGCTAAAAGTGCAGCCCTATTACACCTATGTGCACAACTATATTAACGTCAATTTCGTGAAGCATTTAAGCACGAACAGTAATCAGTATATCTTTGAGAACCATAACGCCCAGATGTACGGCATTAACGCCTCCGGCCATTATACGGTGTGGAATACAAGCCGTTACGGAAAGGGGGAAATAACCGGAGTGCTCAACTGGGTGCGTGGGCAGGACAAGGTTACCCATACCGGCCTGTACCAGCAGATGCCCCTGAACGGCACACTGGGCCTGAACGAAACCATAGGGCCGTGGACAGGTCGGGCAGAAATGAACTTTGTCAAAGCCAAGGACACAGTGGACTCGCTGCGTAACGAACCCCGCACTCCCGGCTATGCGCTGCTAAACCTGAACGGCAGTTACAGCTGGAAGATGATGACCCTGACAGCGGGGATCGATAACGTGCTGAACCAAGCTTACTACATGCCTCTTGGCGGCATTCTGACATACGACCTGAAGCACGATGGCACACGCATGCCAATGCCGGGCATGGGGCGTTCGTTCAACGTCAGTCTTTCTGCCACCTTCTGATCTTTCGGCAGGTCTTCACCATACAAAAATGCCGTGCGCCTCATCCGCGCACGGCATTTTTCATAACCACATCACACAGCAAAAAGCTTAGAAATTAGGCCGTTCATGCAGGCTGGAAACCAGCTTGATAATGGTATGCGCGCGCAAAGCAGCCGGGCCACCCTCCGTGCCATAACCAGAATCCTTGATCCCGCCAAACGGCACTTCCGGCGTGCCAATACCATGGTGGTTAATGGCCACCATACCGGCTTCAAGCTTTTCACCCAGCAGGCGCTCGGTACGCTCACAACGCGTGTAAACATATGCCGCCAAGCCGTAAGGCAGGCGGTTGGCTTCCTTGACCGCATCCGCCAGTTCGGAAAACTCATCCATAATGGCAATCGGGCCAAATGGTTCTTCCTGCATGACACGCATATCCAGCGTGGGCTTGAGTACAAGCGTGGGCGGGAAGAAGAAGCCCTTGTTGGGGAGTGCCGTATCCGGCTGCCACAGTTCTGCACCTTTGGCGCGGGCGTCCTCCACCAGCTCGGTCAGGGCTTTGACGCGCCGCTCGTTAATAAGCGGCCCCATGGTCACACCCTCGTCCAGACCGCAGCCGATTTTAAGCGCGCTCATCTGGGCCTTGAACTTTTCAATAAAGGCCGAGGCAATGTCCTTATGCAGCAAGAAGCGCGTTGGAGCGATACAGACTTGTCCCGCATTGCGGAACTTGGCCGCGGCAACGCGTTCGGCCGCCTGGTCCAGATCCGCATCCCGGCACACAATAACCGGGCCATGCCCCCCCAGTTCCATGGTAACCGGCTTCATCTGCGCACCCGCCAGTGCGGCCAGATGCTTGCCCACGGGGGTTGAACCAGTAAAGGAAATTTTGCGCACAACGGGGTGGGCAATCAGATATTCGGAAATTTCTGCTGGAGTTCCATAAACCAGAGAAACAGCGCCAGCCGGAATACCGGCATCACAAAAACACCGGATAAGTTCTGCCGGGGAGGCTGGCGTATCTTCCGGCGCTTTGACAATAACACCACACCCAGCACCCAGAGCGGCACCCAGCTTGCGGGCAATCTGGTTAATGGGGAAGTTCCACGGCGTAAAAGCCGCCACAACACCAATTGGGCGGTGCAGCACACGCTGCTCAACAAACGGCGCACGGGCAGGCACCAGCTCATCATTCAGGCGGCGGCCTTCTTCCCCAAAATATTCAATAACCCCAGCCGCTGCATTAATTTCAATAACAGCCTGCGCCAGCGGTTTGCCCTGTTCACGGCTCATAATCCGGCCAATGGCATCCGCGCGCTCACGCAATAGTTCCGCGGCCCGACGCATGATTGTATAACGGTCCCATGCGGTCAGGTTACGCCATGCGTCATAACCTGCGGCGGCTCCAGCGACCGTTTTATCCAGATCAGCAACGGAGGCATGGGCAACCTTGCCAATAAGTTCACCATTGGAAGGGTCCAGAATGGGGAGCGTGCGCCCATCGGCCGCATCCTGCCATTGTCCTGCGATCAGAAGCTGGGTGTTGATTGGTGTTTCTGACATATGCATCTCTCAGCCAAAATGAACGGGTCTATTGGTAACCCAGTTATGCCCGCATAAGCATCCGTCACTCACCATCTTCCGCCCTTCAACGCAAGAGGCCAGCAGTATTTTGCAGCCTTCCCGGCCCTTGCCCGCCAACACAATGGCGAACGTCCCACGGTCCATACGCAAGGGGACAACAACCGTTCCGCAATGCCGCCCACTACCGGAACACAAAGCTTTTACCGGGCGGCGTCTTCATTCTTGAGCACTAACGGTAGCCCTGCTGCAACAAACACAACCTTGCCCACACAGGCTGCAAGGCGCTGGTGCAACAGCCCTGCCTCATCCCTAAAGCGCCGCCCAAGTTGGCTTTCGGGCACAATGCCCAGCCCCACTTCATTCCCCACCAACACGGTAGGGGCCTTACGGGTTTGCAAGCTGGAAAGAAGAGCCTGTGTTGCAGCCGCAACATCCTGTTCATCCAGTAACAGGTTGGTCAGCCACAGAGTCAGGCAGTCCAGTAGTACGGGGGCACTGGAATACTGCTGGAGCACTTTTGCCACATCAAAAGGTTCCTCCACCGTCTGCCAGCCCACCTTGCCTCGGTCCTGCTGATGCTGGGCAATACGCGCACGCATTTCATCATCAAACGCACGTCCTGTGGCCAGATAGATCCACGGTGCAGGCAATGCTGTTATGGCCCCCTCGGCAAAACGGCTTTTGCCCGACCTGGCACCCCCCAGCACAAGTAGGCTGCCTTGCGCACCTCCGGGCTGAAGGTTGAGACTTATGCTGGTCATGCGCTAATCCGACCCTGTTTCCATTTGCGTGAACCTCCATAACAGCACAGAATTGTAGCCATGCCTTCCTTCTCCTCCCGGCCCCAGCCCGGTCCTCCGTCATCCCTGCCTGCCTTGCGGGCTTTGTGTATGGACCTTCCGCCAGCCAATACACAGGTCCAGCATACCATCGCACAGAGGGAAGCCGAATTGACCAAACCTCCGGGCAGCCTAGGCCAACTGGAGGAAATGACACGCTGGCTGGGTGGGTGGCAACATCGCGCCATGCCCAGACTGGACCATGTGCATGTGCTGATTTTTGCTGGGAATCACGGTGTTATGGCGCACCATGTTTCTCCATGGCCTGTGGAGGTCACGGCGCAGATGGTGCAGAATTTTGAACACGGTGGGGCCGCCATCAATCAGATCGCCCGGGTGGCACAGGCGCAACTGGCCGTGGTACCGCTCCATAACCTGACCCCCACCAACGATTTTACACAGGCTCCTGCCATGACGGAACAGGCGTTCATGGAGGCTGTACAGGCTGGTTTTAACGCGGTCCCACACACATGCGACCTGCTTTGTTTGGGCGAAATGGGCATTGGCAACACAACGGCTGCCTCCGCCTTGTGTGCAGCCCTAACCCGCCAGCATGGTGCAGACTGGGCAGGCCAGGGCACAGGGCTGGACATGGATGGAACCAAGCATAAAGCCACGATCATAGACACCGCACTTGCTCACCACAGGACGCATCTGGACGATCCGCTTGAAGTTGCCAGACGGCTCGGTGGCTACGAGCTGGCTGCCACACTGGGGGCTACCCTTGCCGCACGGCACAGGCATATTCCTGTCATTCTAGATGGTTTTGTCTGTACGGCGGCTGTTGCCCCTCTGGCACACCTGAACGCCAGTGCCTTGGACCACACGGCTCTCTCCCATTACCCAACGGAAACAGGCCATACAGCCAGACTGGCCCAACACCTGCGCATGAAACCAATTTTAAGCGGGCTTGGCCTCCGCCTTGGGGAAGCCTCTGGCGCGGCACTGGCCATTCCCATTTTGCGCGCAGCTGTTGCGTGCCACACGGGCATGGCCACATTTGCCCAAGCTGCTGTTTCCGAACAGATATGACGCCGATACCACCGGGAAGCTGGGTAAACCAACGGCGGCTGGATCTTGCCTGCGGCCTGAGCCTGCTGACCCGCCTGCCCGCTGGCTGGCTAGCCCCTGCCGCCAGTAGAACCAGCACCACACCGTGGCCGTTGGCCAGATCAGTCTGGTGCTGGCCCGTTATCGCTATGCTAATAGGTGCTGTAACAGGCTGCGTTCTGGCTCTGTTACGCATGGCCCATGTACCCGCCCTTGCCGCCGCCGCACTGGCCTTGACCTGCCAGACAATCCTGACCGGAGGCTTGCATGAAGATGGTCTGGCAGACATGGCAGATGGCTGTGGAGGCGCAACACCAGACCGCAGGTTGGCCATCATGCGTGATAGCCGTGTTGGCAGTTATGGGGTTATGGCGCTCGGCCTTGGCCTGCTTGTTCGGGTGTCCGCTCTGGCGGCATTGCCTTTGCAGGTATGCATTCTGGTTTGCGCCACAACAGCCTGCCTTGCCAGAATGGCCATGGTGCTTGTACCCATCCTTATTCCACCCGCCCGGCCGGATGGTCTGGCCCGTGCCCTGTCCGCGCTACCGGTATGGTCGTTCCTCGCCGCTGTTCTTATGGCGTCTGGCGTAACCTTGGGGCTTCCATGGGGCGGGCGTAGCGTGGGTTTGGCCTGCCAGCTCCCCCTTTTGTCCGTCCTGCTGCCAGCAGTGGTAAGCTGCGCCACAGCTCTTCTGGTCGCAATGTGCGCCAAACGTCTGCTGGGGGGCTATACGGGGGATGTACTAGGCTGCTGCGCCGTAGTGGCTGAATGCCTGTTGCTCTGCCTGTACGCAGCACTGCTCTGCCCGTAATCTGGCAAAATATGCTGCGTGCCGCCCTAATCAATAAAGCGGCACGCAGTTTGCGAAGTCAGGCCTTGGGGGCTTCTTCTTCGTCTTCTTCTTCATCCCAGTCTTCGTCGTCTGCTTCGAAAACCAGTTCTACGGTAATGGTTGCGTCATCACCTTCCTGAAGCGCTTTGGCATCAGCTTCGGCTTCTTCTACTTTTTCGTAGAGCTTGCCTTCGTTAGGGTCTTCCTGCCATTCGTTCCGTGGTTCCCAGAACGACACTTCACCATCCGCATCTTCACGCTGGATGAGATAGCCTACGATCACTTCATCTTGGTCTTGCATGGCGTTATCCTTTTCTGCCTGTTCCCTTCTATGAAGCAAGCCGTAAAAAAGGGAAGAGGAAAGCGCGCCAAAGTGTTTGATGAAAATATGACAGGCCAACAATATCCGGTCAAAGCGCTATAAAATTCGCCTGCCATGCTTCCAGCGCTCGCTCCAGCCGCGTCCATGCCAGTGCATTAGCGGGCAGGCCAAGACGCAGGCACCGTGGCCGTTCCGCAAAGCGGCGGGTTACAATGCCGTGGCAGCAAAAATGCTCCCACAGGGCATAGGCGTCCGCCGTATCCACCAATGTAAACAGGGATGAATGTCCCCGGCACGTCAGGCCCGCTTTATGCAGGCTAGCCGTCAGCCGGTCATGCGCTATGCGCGCCTGCTGCGCCGCCTGCTGCAACCACTGTGTATCTGCCAATGCCTGCCGACCCGCCGCCAGTGCCAACGCCCCTACCGGCCACGCCCCCAGCAAAGCGCGCGCCCGTTGTGCCAGTTCCGGTGCAGCTAACAAAAACCCCAGACGCACACCGGGCAAGCCGTAGGTTTTTCCAAAAGAGCGCAACACAACAAGCCCCGGATGCGGCAGCATGGACGCCACGCTGTTATGACCAAAATCTCCAAATGCCTCATCCACCACAAGCCAACCTCCGACCTGCGCACACTGGTCAGCCACACGGATAAGAGTTTGTGCGTCCAACTCCCGCCCATCTGGGTTATTGGGGTTACAGATCACGCAGACCGTTCCTGCCTGCTGTGCAGCATGTTGCACCTGCCCCAGATGATCGGCCAACATGCAGGGCACACCATTCTGCTCCCACGCCTGCTGATGCCCAGAATAGGTTGGTCCCAGCACACAGGCCCTTTGCACATCCAGCAACCGGGGCAGCAGGGCAATCAGACTCTGGCTCCCGGCCCCTGTCACCACCATTTCCGCTGATTGAACACCATACGCACTGGCGGCAATTTGTTGCAGCGCGTGTTCCTCCTCCTGTTCGGGCAGACGGTGCAATGCGTCCAAGGGAGGCCAGACCAACGGGTAAGCAAAAGGACTAACGCCAGTAGACAGGTCCACAAAAGGTTCTGGTGCGCCCACAAAATATTGCATAATGGCCTGCACCTGCCCCCCATGCGGGGGCAATGGCAAAACCGAAGCACTCTGGTGGGACGCGGACAAACCGTTAGGCTGCATCCGGCTGAGCATGGTAGCGTCCTTAACCTTTTGTATCTGGTTAGTGTTCATACCCGCCTCCCATGCTCTTTTTTCCCCTTTCCATCACCCTGCCTGTTGCAGCGCTTGCCGCCGGCATGGAAGCCCTGTGGGGCTACCCTGCGCCACTGCTGAACGTAATTGGCCACCCCGTTATGTGGGTTGGCACGCTGATAGACAGGCTGGAACGCGCGCTGAACAGAGCAGACACACCTGAACGAACACGCCGGTTGCTGGGCTTTGTGACGCTGGCGCTGATTATTGCCATACCTGTAACCCTGACATCCCTCCTGCTTGGGGTGGGTTATACTCTTTTACCGGCCCCTGTCATGCTGCTTGTTCAGGCGGCACTTGCCAGCACGCTGGTAGCGCAACGCTCTCTTTGGCAGCACGTTCGCGCTGTAGCGACGGCCCTGCGCCACAATGGCCTGACGGGGGGCAGAAAAGCCGTCAGCATGATTGTAGGGCGAGACACCACCACACTGGACGAAGCGGGTATTGTGCGGGCTGCACTTGAAAGTCTGGCCGAAAATTTTTCCGATGGCATTGTAGCCCCGCTGTTCTGGACGGCGCTCTTTGGTTTGCCGGGGGCCGTTTTTTACAAATCCGTTAATACAGCGGATAGCATGATCGGGCACCTTAACCAGCGTTATGGCGCATTTGGCATGGCGTCTGCCAAGCTGGATGATCTGATAAACCTGCCCGCCTCCCGGCTGGCGGCATTATGCCTCATGCTGGCGTCCCCACGCCAACAGTGGCCTCACATCTGGCGGACCATAACGCGGGACGCCCCGCGCCACCGCTCCCCCAACGCAGGTTGGCCGGAAGCCGCAATGGCCGCTGCCCTGAACACTCTGCTGGCTGGCCCCCGCTCCTATGGTGGCAAGCTAACAAAAGACCCGTGGATTGGCAGCGGCACATCTGGCGCTACGGTAACGGATCTGGACCGGGGGCTACGCCTTTACCGGCGCGCCTGTGGTCTGCTTATTGCCGGCTTGCTGTGCGTTGCACTTGGCGGCATGATAGCAGGATGAACGCACCCTCCTTTTCCCCCACCTTCCGGGCAGAACTTGAACAGCTTTTTACGTGGCGGAGGGATGTACGCCATTTTCGGACGGACCCACTGCCCGACCACATTCTGCAACACCTGCTGGAAACAGCCTGTCTGGCACCTTCCGTCGGACTGAGCGAGCCATGGCGTTTTGTAAAGGTTGATAGCCCAACCCGCCGCCATGCCATCCGCGAAAACTTTGCCCACAGTAACGCCCGCGAACTGGCAGGCCGTGGTGGGGATGACGCACAGCGTTATGCCTCGCTCAAACTGGCGGGGCTGGACGATGCGCCCCACCATATTGCCGTGTTCTGCGAAACCAACCCAGCACAGGGGCGAGGGCTGGGCCGGGGCACCATGCCCCAGACCACTACATGGTCTGCTGTTATGGCCATTCATACATTCTGGCTGGCCGCCACAGCACTGGGAATTGGCGTTGGCTGGGTTTCCATTCTGGACCCCAAGGAAGCCAACAGGGTTTTGGGCGTTAACCCTGACTGGCAGTTTTTAGCATATCTATGCGTTGGTTACCCGCAGGAACCCGCCAGCTCCCCCGAACTGGAGCGCCGGGGGTGGGAGCAACGCAACCCTGCGCGCCGTCAGTGGATAGCCCGCTAACCTGACCTTTTATGCAGCATAGTGAGGGACGCAGGCCAAGGCCAACAACGCGTCCACATCCATATGCTGCTCCAGGTGGTCCGCCAAATGGTCCAACGCGGCTTCTACAGCGGCATCATGGTTCTCTGGCAAATGGTCCCCGGCCTGCGCCCACATCCCTCCGGGTGCAAAGGCTGCGCCATAGCCCCTCTCCAGCAAGGCGAGCCGTGCTGCCCGGTGCGTAAAAATACCATGCAGATACGTGCCCCAAACCCGCCCATTATCCGACACGGCACCTTCTGCTTGCCCATTCAGCCGTAAAAGTGGTTTAAGCCCCGGCGGCCCGTTGGTCTGCCCTAAATGCATTTCATACCCGGAAACATCCTGCCCACCCGGTTCCAAAAAACCTGTTCCGTATTCCAGTTTTTTGTCATTCCCCAACACAGTATGAAGGGCTAGAAGCCCAAGCCCCTGCGCAGTGCAGGCTGGACCTTCCGTGCCTTGCGGATCTGCAACAGACAGGCCCATCATCTGGTATCCTCCGCAAATGCCTATAACAGAACCACCATTTTTTGCATGTTCTACAATCTGTTCAGCCCAACCCCGCGCACGCAGACAGGCGAGGTCGGCCAATGTTGCTTTGGAACCGGGAAGTAGAATAACATCCGCTTTGGGCAACGCTTCCCCCTCCACAGCAGGAATAACGTCTACCCCCGGCTCCGCACACAGCGGGTCCAGATCATCAAAATTCGCAATCATGGGCAGAATGGGTACCACAATGCGCAAACGCGGCATTGGTCCCTGCTGTTCATCCAGCCTCCGCTTTGCACGCAATGAGGCCATAAGGTCAGCCGCATCTTCTGCCGGAAGGTCACGCACATCCGGCAGATGCGGCACCAGCCCCAAAGCCTGCCACCCCGTGCGTTCGGCTACAAACCGCATACCATCCGCAAACAGGCTGGGGTCACCGCGCATCCGGTTTACAATAAACCCCTTTATGCGGTCAGCATCTTGCGGTTGCAGTACAACCTGTGTGCCAACAAGGCTGGCAATAACGCCACCCCGGTCAATATCCCCCACCAGCACAACCGGTGCCTGCACTGCCTGCGCAAAACCCATATTGGCAATATCATGCTTACGTAAATTGACTTCCGAAGCGGAGCCGGCACCTTCCACCAGAACAAGGTCAGCCTGAGATGCCAGTTTTTTAAAACTCTCCAACACCCGTGGCATAAGGTGTGCTTTGCGGCTCTGGTAGTTTCTGGCTTCTATCGTATCCACTCTTTGGCCACACACCACAAGCTGGGCACCTGTTTCACCCTGTGGTTTAAGCAAAACCGGGTTCATGTTCGCCATTGGCAAAACCCTACAGGCCCGCGCCTGTAGGGCCTGCGCACGTCCAATTTCCCCACCATCCAGTGTAACGGCGGCATTGTTGGACATATTCTGAGGCTTAAAAGGCAAAACCCGTAAACCGCGCCGCGTTAAGGCACGCGCCAGCCCGGCAACCAGAGTTGACTTGCCAACACTGGACCCCGTGCCCTGCACCATAAGAACACGGGCCGTCAAAACTCCACACCTTCCTGCGCTTTGACCCCAGCCTTGAAGTGATGTTTGACCAACGTCATTTCCGTAACCAGATCCGCTGCATCCAGCATGGGCTGGCGGGCATTGCGCCCCGTAACAACCACATGCTGCCCATCCGGCCGGGCGGCAATGTCTGCCAGAACCTGCTCCATATCCAGATATTCGTAGCGCAGGGCTACATTTAGCTCATCCAGCACCACAAGGCTGACATCCGGCCTTGCCAGCGCCTGCCGTGCCACCGCCCATGCCCGCTCGCAGGCCGCCACGTCCCGCGCACGGTCCTGAGTTTCCCACGTAAAGCCCTCACCCATTGAGTGCCACTCCACCAGATCACCAAAGCGTTCGAGCGCACGCCGCTCCCCGGTATGCCATGCCCCTTTGATAAACTGTACCACCACAACCCGCCGGTCATACCCCAGCATCCGCAATGCCAGCCCAAATGCGGCTGTGGACTTGCCCTTGCCGGGGCCGGTGTTAACCAGAAGCAACCCTTTTTCCGCCGTTTTACTCGCCACTTCCTGATCCTGCACAGCCTTGCGTTTGCGCATTTTTTCCTTATGGCGTTCTGCATCGTGCTCTGTGGTACTGTGCTGGCTGTTGGTCATGGTCTCGCTGTATCTTGTTGTCTGTGTGTATCTGGTAAACGCAGTATCACCCCACGCCAGGGCATGGCGCAGAACGGGTTAGGTGGTTTGCTCGACCATAAACAGCCGTGCAAAACCCTGCGGAATGGACGGTGCCAACAGTTCTGGCTTCTCCCCGGCCGCCAGCGCGCTCAGAATACGCAATGGCCCCCCGTGGGACAGCACACAGGCGGCCTCCCCCTTGTGATACATATCGTGCCAGAAGTCGGTTATACGATGGCAAAGCGCCAGCCCGCTCTCCCCCTCCGGTGGAGCAAAGCCAGATGGGTCTTTTGCCCATTCATCCAGATGCTGGCGTTCTATATCCTGCCAGCGCAGACCTTCCCATTGACCAAAATCCAGCTCCGAAAGGCGCTGATCCACGCGCAGTTCCATGCCTGTGGCCTGTGCAAGCCGTTGGGCCATTTCCCGGCACCGCCGCGCCGGAGAGCTGTAGAGCACGCGGCAGACTGTCCCTTTGGCCAGAACGGAAAGCCCGGACACGATCTTTTCCCACCCCGGACGCAAAGCCACGTCCTGCCTGCCGTAACAGATGCCATCAGGCAACAACACGGGAGCATGCCTTACCAACAACACCGGAAAAGACTGCACGGCCTGTCTCCTCTTTATTTTTGTCCGTTGTTCCATCCTGTCAAACAGGCAAAACAAACCAGCGTTTACTTCCTACAGCCACATTGCCTGCAAGGCGGACACACCACCACCCCCTTATTCAGGAGCTAGGTATGGGGAAATTCGCCTACTCCGGTACAGTCGCCAGCACATGAAAGAACGAGCCAGACACAAACCCGCGCTGCCCACCACAAAACCCCAGTTCCTCGCCTATTCCAGAACGCAGACTGGCCAGTGGCGCATCCGCCCCGCCATCCACCACCGTTGCATAATGGAATTCGTGCCCACGCAAATGTGCACCGCGCGCGCCCAGAACACCGTCTTTTACAAGAGTGGCTTCCCGGTAACCCAAATTCAACTTCCGACGGGCAAAAGACGTGGAGTGGCCAAGCAGGCCAGCCATACGATGGTGCGCGCCCTGTGCATCTTCCAATACCTGCCCAAGCACCATAAAGCCCCCACATTCGCCATGCACAGGCCGGGTCTGGGCAAACTGCGCCAACCCTGTGCGAAAAGTCTCTGCCGCAGCAAGCTGTTCTGCGTGGAGCTCCGGGTAACCACCGGGTAACCAACAGGCGGTGCAGGATGGGTCCGGTCGCTCATCTGCTAGGGGCGAAAAAGGAACCAGCTCAGCCCCAGCCTGCCGCCAGAACAACGCTAGATGCCCATACAGGAATGAAAAAGCCGCATCGTCTGCTACAGCTATCCGTTGCCCCGGTGGCGGCAACAAGCCTGCTGCACCATATTCCACAGGCTGGGTACGAATTGGGCGGGCAGCCGCCAGAATACCGTCCAGATCCAGCTCCCGCTCGGCCTTATCCGCCAGATCGGCCAGCCAGCCGGGCAGGTCTCCATGCTCCCGCGCCTGCACCAGCCCAAGATGCCGCTCTGGCAGAGTTTGCCCGCCCTGCCGCATCAGCGCACCATAAACGGGCAGGTCGGCAGCCATGACCGCTTCCCGCCCAAGGCGCTCATGCCGGGCCGAGGCCACACGGTTCAGCACAACACCATTGACCTGCACATGCGGTGACCACTGCGCAAACCCTTTGGCAACCGGGCCAACAGACTGCCCCTGCCCCGACATATCCAGCACCAGTAGGACCGGAATTCCAAAAAATGCAGCAATATCGGATGGTGCGCCCCGCTGCCCGTCCGACAGGGAAAGACCATCAAACAACCCCATAGCCGATTCCACGACCAGAATATCCACATCCTGGCAGGCAGCCTGCATAACCCTGTGCAGCAGGTTGGAGGGCATACACCAGCTATCCAGATTAAGACCGGGTCGCCCCGTAATGGCGGCATGAAAAGCAGGGTCTATATAATCTGGCCCGGTCTTGACCGCGCCAACCCGCAACCCACGCCTGCCAAATGCAGCAAGCAGCGCCAGAGTCAGTGTAGTTTTGCCACCACCAGACCGAGGTGCCGCAACCATAATGGCCTGTGTTGTCATGCCTTATTCATTCCCATCTAGCACACAGGCAACGCTATTGCCGCGTGGGTGCCATAGGCCGCGCCGCATGGCTTCGGCAAAACGCTGACGCATGGCCTCCCGCGCTGCTGGGTTGGCCTTACGTAAAAAACCATCGCACTCAGCATTCCCCAGCGTTGCGGCAAAGACCAGATCAAACTGCCTGTCAAAACGCTGCGGCATGGTTGCGGCAAACCCATGCAGGGCATCCAGCCCACGCGCCAGTTCCGCCGCACCGGCGTAACCATGCCGCTGCATGCCCGCTATCCATTGCGGATTGGCAAGACGGCCCCGCACAATACGGGCAACCTCCTCCTCCGTTGCCCGCAGGCGGGGCGACTGTGGGCGCGATGTATCACCATGCAGGACGGAAGGTGCACCGCCAGCCAAATACGTTGCCGCAGCAAGCCCACCTTCATGGGCTGCAATATCCGGGCTTTCCAGCAAGTCGTTCTCGGCATTGTCCTGCACGTGCAGCACGGTTTCGGCCTGCCCCAACAGAGCGGAAAGGGCGGCTTCATCCCGCGTGCCATCCCGGCCACCGCCATACATCCACGATGAACCTTCCAGCCATGCAGCACCAAGGTCTGCCCGGCTTTCCCACGTTCCGTGGAGCAGGTGGTCCTCTATCCCCGTACCATACGTGCCTGCCGCCGCCCCAAATATCCGGGCCGTGGCCCGTTTGCGGGCGTCCCCCTCCAGCCCTTTGGCCTGCGCAGCCAGCGGGTTCCAGTCCTCTGGTTCACGCCGGTCCGCCACCGCCGTGACAGCCTGATCGAACAGAGCAATCTGGTCTGCAAACGCATCGCGAAACAAGCCGGAAATACGGAGTGTGACATCCACCCGTGGGCGGTCCAGCACCGGCAATGGAATAACCTCAAACCCACAAACGTGGCCCGTGCCTTCGGCCCGCTGCACTTCCACCCCCATAAGGCGCAAAGCCAGAGCCAGATCCTCCCCACCAGTGCGCAGGCTGGCAGAACCCCACATGTCCATAACCAGCCGGGTCAATGGCTCGCCGTGTTCCTGCAGGTGGCGGGTCAACAGTAGTTGCTCCATCCGGGTTGCTAGCACCATAGCCGATGGGGTGGGCAGGGCACGCGGGTCCACGGTAAACAGGTTACGGCCAGTAGGCAGCACATCAACACGCCCCCGCGTTGGTGCGCCTGCTGGCCCCGCGGCCACTGGCTGCCCGGCAAGGGCGCCCAGAAGAGCGCACATTTCCGCCGTGCCACACTGGTCTATACGCCGCGCGACATCCGCCACAAAAACCGGATCATCCTGCCTGCCACACGCTTGCGCAATGGTCTGCACAAGCAATGTGGAACGAGGAGCCGTTTGCCCAAAAACATGCAGCCCATCACGAATTTGCAGGTCTTTGACATCGCACAGATAAGCATCCAGCCGCGCCAGCGCCTCGGTCTCGTCCAGTTCACCGGGGTGTACGCCACTTTCGGCCAGCACACCTGTGCGGGCGGCACGCTCCAGAATGTCGGCCCGTAGCAGGCCTCCCCGGCGGGGGTCCAGTCCATCGGCCTCCGCATATTCATCTATCAGACGTTCAAGCTCTCGCATGTCCCCCGAAAGATTGGCCTGCATGACGGGTGGCGTCATATGCCCGATGGTGACTGCACCCAACCTGCGGCGGGCCGCTGCGGCCTCCCCCGGATTGTTGACGATAAAGGGGTAGATAACAGGCAGGTCACCTGTAAGAACCGCAGGTGCGCAAGCGGGAGAAAGCCCCGCAGCCTTACCGGGCAACCACTCCAACGTGCCATGCGTGCCCAGATGCACCAGCGCATCTAGTTTTTGAACACGCCGTAACCACAGGTAAAACGCCACATAGGCATGGCATGGCGGTGTATCGGGGTCATGATAAATAGCCTTACGGTCCGCCGCCTTCCCCCGATCTGGCTGTATGGCAACCGTTATGGTACCCAGCGTAGCATAGCGCAGGCAAAAGGTTCCGTCTTTGACCGCCGCATCCTGCTCGGGCGGCCCCCATGCTTTTGCAACCGATGCCATAAAGTCAGCATCCAGATCAGCGCTAAGAGACTGGTACTCCGCCACGGATAAAACAGGCTGCGCAGGTTTGTGCGCCATAAGGTGGACCAGCTCTTCCGCCGTTGGCACGGGCTGCGGGCCGGTTGCATACCCCTGCTGCTGCATGTGCAGCAGAATGTTATGCAGGCTGGCAAACCCATCCAGACCAACGGCATGGGCCACATGAGCACCGGCCTGTTCCAGCCCTGCTCCGGGGTAGTCGGAAAGCACAATACCAACGTGCTTTTGCACCGCGGGCTTCTGCCGCAGTCTTGCCCATGCCATGGCCCGTGCCGCCACCATGTGAATACCGGGTTCATACGCAACGCGTTGCGCAGGCAAACCCGGCGCACTCTCCTGCCGAAAGGAAATGGGAAAAGTGGCTATTGTGCCATCCAGTTCCGGCAACACGACCTGCATGGCAAGGTCCGAACGCCCTAGTCCTCTTGAACTTTCGGCCCATAAGGCCTGCGTGCTACCGGGCTGCAACACCTGCAACACAGGCGCGCCCGCTCCATCCAATGGAGAAAAACCCTGTGCTCCCCGTGCGGAAAAACAGGTCGCATTCAACACCACATCCGGTTTGGTGCGGCGCAGATGCTCCGTTACACCCCGTGCGACCGCCTGATCCTTGAGAGATGTGACAAACAGCAGCTCTACCGCACAGCCCTGCTGGGCCAGCACCTCCGCCAACCGCTCCATCCCCGCCATATCTGACGCCTGAAGATGGGCACGGTAAAACACGATTGTAGCCGAGCAGGCTGCTCCACCATTCTGGCTACCTTCCCGCCTTGCGGGGTAGGTGCGGTAAGGTCCCCATGCAGGCAAATGCTCGGGCTGGGCGCCATCGTCCTCACCACTTCCGGCAAGAACCGCCATAAGGCGTAAGGCAGCCCGCATGTTGCTAGGACCACCCTGTGCAAAAAAGCCATTCAAACGCTGGCGCTGTTCAGCAGATACCCCGTGGGACAGAGCTGCCAGACGGTCATCATCCGCCGCGCCACCCACGGGTTGGCCCGTACCACCTGAGTGCCCCGGCAGGAACACCACCGGCACATTCTGCGCCCGTGCCCATGCCGCAACTTCCTCAGCGCCATAACGCCAGTAGTCCAGCCCCCCCAGCAGGCGCACCACAACACAACGCGCCTCCTGCAAGGTGCTTTCCACATACAGGTCGATCGACATGGGGTGCCGCAGCCGTGCAAGGCCCGTTACCTGCACGGAGGGCAGGTTGAGAACCCCTTCCGCCCGCATCTGCTGCTCTGCATGACGCAGCCCTAGCAGGTCACTCTCTGTAAAAGACAGAACAACAATGTCCGCTCCGGGCAGGCCCAGATCTTCGGCACTATCCTGCTCATCCAGCGTCCGGTTTTCCCGAACCAGAAGGTGCATGGTCCGGCCTCTTACGCGGCCAACTGGCCGGCAAGGGCTTTGGCAATGGCGGTTGCGTCCAGCCCTTTCTGGCCGATCACCACAATCCGTCCCGAACGCTCTTCCGTTGGGCCAACAGGGCGGTCAAATTCATGCCTGAAGCGGCTCCCCACCCCTTGCACCGCCAGCCGCATGGGCTTTTTGCTGACTGTGGCAAAACCTTTCATACGCAGGACATCAAACCTGCGCGCCGTATCCTGCAGGATAGTCAGGAACTGATCGACAGTCTGCTGTTCGGGCACCACAACCACAAAACTTTCAAAGTCATCATGCTCATGCTCACCATCTTCCGCATCATGGTGCGAGGGGCGGGCAGCCAGATCACCCTCGGCGGCGGCACCAATGCCCAGCAGCACAGCCGGGTCCACTTTTCCTTCAGATGCACGCACAATCTGCACCGGCCGGGGAGCGTGTTCCCGAATTTCCTTTTCAACGGCATCCAGTTGTGCTGCGTCCAGCAGGTCTGTTTTGTTCAGCACCACCAGATCGGCTGCGTTAATCTGGTCTTCAAACACTTCGGCCAGTGGATTGTCATGGTCGAGGGAGGGATCTTCCGCCCGCTGTGCTTCGACTGCCTGCGGATCATCCGCAAACCGACCAGCAGCAACTGCGGGGGCATCCACCACCGCCACAACCCCATCCACCGTCATACGGTTGCGCACGGTTGGCCAGCCAAATGCCTTGAGCAGCGGCTTGGGTAACGCCAACCCCGATGTTTCGATCACAACGTGCTCAGGCGGGTCTGCCCGATCCAGCAGGGCTTCCATGGTGGGCAAAAAGTCATCCGCCACGGTGCAGCACAGGCAACCATTGGTCAGTTCGACAATATCTTCCTCCCGGCACCCTTCCACGCCACACCCACGCAGAATTTCGCCATCAATCCCAAGAGAGCCGAATTCATTCACCACTACGGCAATGCGGTGCCCTTGTGCGCGGTTGAGCAGATGCCGGAGCAAGGTGGTTTTACCCGCCCCCAAAAACCCGGTGATAATGGTCACGGGGACACGTGTTTTGGCAGCAGTCATGGTTCTTCCTGTTCATTATAAAGCAGTGCGGGCACGCGCCCCAGCACCATGTTGGCAAGGGATGCGGGACGGCGGGATGGCATGACAGTCCCTTTGGCGGATGCTGCATATAAACGCGCATAGGCCAGAATATCTTCTGCTTTTTCTGCTCCCAGATGGCCAAGCAACCATGTCCATCGCCCCTCCATCGCTATGGCCGCCGTACACCCCCGGTCGCACGCAGCCAGACAGGCCACAGAGCGCAATACGGCGGAAGGTGCCTCGCCCGCCTGCTGCTCTGCCGCCAGCAGGGTTTGCAACCGTTCCAACAACTGCGCACCCGGCGGGCAGTCCATGGCCGGACCACCCCGCCTGCACGTAACGCACACATGCAGCACTGGTAAGCCGACATGCTCGGCCTGACTGGGGGATGAAAGCGAAGAACTCTCTGCGGTCATGCGTCTTTCCAACAGGCTATTGCTCCAGCTTGTGGAACAACGGCAGGCATGGGGCAGTCACAACCAGCCCTCTGCCACGCATATGGCAAAGAAAATGCACCATCTGGTACATCCGTGCCTGCCGGGCACCCCGCCAGCAAACAACGCCAGAACACAACCGCCCCCGCAGGAACGGCTTTACATACTTGTGATGGCAGGTCTCCTGGCTTGTACCCAGCCCCTCCAGCCTGTGGCTGGTGCACGGCGGCGTTCCGCACCTTCCCGAATCCGGACAGGACCCAGTGGTTGACCCGAGGCACAGCCCCGGCGGAACGTGATGAATACTTACAGTTGCGGGGGCAGCGACGGTCTTGCACCGATCTTCCCTTTTCACCCCCGGATCAGGGGGCACCATCAAGTGGCAGGATGATGCGCACAAAAACCGCGCCATTTCAAGGCAGCCGCCATGATGCCTAGCCATACCGGATGGCACGAACGCTCCACCCCACAACCACCAGACACGGAACATGATTGACCCGGACGAGGCGTTTGTTTATTTTGCGCAAATAATTTCTATATCAACTATAATGACCCTAATTTGTGAGACAAGATGACTGAGCCGCGCGCCATGCCTGAGCTGGACGAAGCGCATTTTCCCGGTATGGCTCTCACCTTCAGGGTGATGCGTCTGGCAATGCT
Organism: Acetobacter ghanensis; assembly: GCF_001499675.1. Classification (NCBI taxonomy): domain Bacteria; kingdom Pseudomonadati; phylum Pseudomonadota; class Alphaproteobacteria; order Acetobacterales; family Acetobacteraceae; genus Acetobacter; species Acetobacter ghanensis. The sequence goes on along the minus strand of NZ_LN609302.1, from coordinate 917,503 downwards.
GTGGCGCACACGTCTGGACCGCGCCCTGCGTCCACATGGTATGACGCTAGCCGTCATGCGGCCCATGGCTTACCTGCGTATGCTGCCAGAAGGCGCCACCCAGCGTGACCTTGCCCAGACCATGAACATAGACTGCTCGGCCCTGGTGCGTGTTCTCGACCTGCTGGAAAAACAGAAGCTCATCATCCGCCAGCCCGATGCACAGGACCGCCGTGCCAAACGCCTGTTTCTGACAGACGCAGGCAAGGAACAATGCAGGCTGTTCCACCACATTGCCGCCGATCTGGAGCGGGAGATACGTTGCGCCCTCCCGCCAAGCCAGACCGATCTTCTTATCCGTTCACTCTCCACCCTACTCGAAGCGCAACATGTCCACACAATCTGACCTGCCCGCCGCACCCGGCACGCTCCTGCAATGGGTCAACAATCGCTTGGCTCCGGCTCTGTTTGCCAACGACGCCCAGTGGAACAGCTTTGTCGCCACGGCGGGCTATACCGCGCGGGTGTTCCTTTCCATCGGTATTGCCCTTTTTCTGGCCTTTGTGTTCCAGCTCCAATCCCCACTCAGTGCGGCCACTACGGTGCTGATTGTAGCCAACCCCACGGTTGGGGCCATGGTTTCCAAAAGTGTGTGGCGTATTATTGGCACAATCATTGGTGCTGCGATCAGTGTCGGGGTTATGGCTGTTTTTGTGCAGTCCCCGGTTCTGTATTTTGCCGCTTTGTCCGTTTTTGTCGGTCTGGCCTGCATGGTGGCAACATTTTTGCGGTTTTTCCGCGCTTATGCGGCTGTGCTGACAGGCTACACCATTGTTATTATTGCGGCGCCAGCTTTTGCCAACCCTGACGGCATTTTTCTGTCCGCCATGAGCCGCCTCTCCGTTGTGGCAACGGGTATTGTGGTCACGGCATGTGTGTTCATGGTCACGTCTCCCCGCAAGCCCAGCACCGTCCTCCACAAGCTGGGGCAGGCCTTCCGGGACACGGTTCTACATGCCAGAACCTTTCATAAAGCGGAAAGTGAGCGTGTTTCCCCCGATGCGTTGGAAACAACCGTTATTAACACGCTGGAAAGACAGGAACAGAAAACAGAAAGTACAAACACGGCTTTTCGTGGACTAGGGCAGCCTATTTATGATAGCCGCGGCAAACTGCTGGCCAATATGGCAAGCCTGACCCCAGCCATAGAATTTGCTGCGGCCGATGATCCGGACATGCAGAACCGCGTACGGAATCTGCGCCTGTGTCTGAGCCGCCTGACGGGCCTGATTGTCAGCTACCATCCTTACTGGCTGACCTTTTCCGCCGGGGAGGAAGAAACCCGTTCCGTCCACCTGCTTGTTGCGCAAACACTTGGTCGTGTTCTGCAACTGACCGAACAGCCCGACTGGCTGACCAACGCAACCCCGCTTTCCACCTGCCTGCATGATGCGCTCAAAACGCTGGAACAACTTGCACGCCAGACCTCCAACCCCGCCACACTGGCAGCGCTGGACAACACGCGTGATGCGCTGGTGCAAATGGATCTGGCCCTGCATGACCTCACCAGCCTGCACCCGGACCGCACACAGGCCAACATCCAGACTTACCTTGAGTGGCCAACAGCTTTGCGCAATGGCGTACGTGGGGGCTTTATTGCCCTTCTGGCCGGGATGCTCTGGTATGTTCTGCACTGGAGCGCCGGGCCGCTGCTGATCATCTACACCGTTGCCGCCTCCAGCCTTTTGTCCACCACCCCCTCGGCAGCCAAGGCCAGCCCCATGATGGCGGCAGGCACCATGCTGGCTATTCCCATGGGATTTTTGTGCCATACGCTGGCCCTGCCGCGCATAGACGGCTACCCCCTGCTCTGGCTCAGCCTGTGCCTTTTCCTTATGCCGGGCGTGTGGCTACAGTTCCACCCGCGCTACAGTATTGGCGCGTTTGGTTATGCCGTGTTTTTTACCATGATGCTCTCGGTCAATAATCCGATTGTGTATGATGACATGACGCTCACCAACAACTGGATGAGCATGGTAGCAGCCTGCGCCCTGCTGGCTGTCGTTTTTCGGGTTATTCTACCGGCCGACCACAGGTTGGATGCAGCCCGACTGGTTACGTCCCTTACCCGCAGTATTCAAAAACTGGCCCGCACCCCCTATGACCGCACAGAGCCATGGGTGGCGTGGGAAGGCCTGCAACTACAAAAAATATCCCGCCTGATGATGCGGCTTTCCTTTATTTCCACCAAAATAGACCGGCAGGGCTATACGGATGCCGCGTTTGCCTCGCTTTCTCTTGGCAGGCTCATTGTGCGGCTTAAATGGAATGCAGCCCACGCCACACTGGACCCGCAGGCCCATGCCGCGTTGGAAAACGCCTTTGGGGCTTTTGCGCAATTACGTCATGCCCCGGCAGAAACGGCGAGTGCGCTCAGGCAGGCCGCCCTTGCCATACGCACCATTCCAACCGGAGAAGCGGGGTTATCCCTGACTCGGGATCGGACCTTGTCCTGCCTTGAGCAGGCCGCCAGCATTATTCTCTCAACCCCCGGTTTTTTTCATGACCACGGCCCTATCCAGCTAGCAGCAGATGCGCCACAGGCAGCCTTCCCTGTTTCAGCCCACCCTACACCACACCCGCACTTTACTGGATAAACACAACAAAATTACACCAATACTTTAAAAAACACATTTTAGAGAGCACATAACTCTATAAAATCATTTAATAAATTGTTATTTATGGCATTAATATATTTTTTATGGGAACCTAACCAAACAAACCCTCTTATAAACGAGCCATTACCTTAATTTACATAAGAAGAACCAACATGGCTCAAACCGACTTGACGCACCCAACATCTCTGCGCGCCAACCCGGCCCCTCTTGGCCTTATGGGATTTGGCATGACCACTATTCTGCTCAACCTGCATAATGCCGGGCTTGTACCCATGGGGTCCGCCATTCTGGCCATGGGCCTGCTCTTTGGCGGCATTGCCCAGATTATTGCAGGCATTCTGGAATACGGCGTAGGCAACACTTTTGGCATGACCGCCTTTATTGCCTACGGTGCCTTCTGGCTAACACTGGTTGCCCTTATTGCCATGCCCCACACTGGCATTGTACCTGCCAGCTCGCCCCAACTGGTGGGGAGCTACCTGCTGCTCTGGGCGCTGTTCACCTTTGTCATGTTTTTGGGCACCCTGCGGGCCACACGGGCGCATCAGGTCATTTTTGGCACATTGGTTATTCTGTTTATTCTGCTTGGACTGGGAGATCTGCTGGGCCAGCCGGAGCTGACCTTGATCGCGGGTTACGAAGGGCTGATCTGTGGCCTGTCTGCTGTCTATCTGGCTGCTGCAGAAATTCTGGAAGCACAGTTTAAATACTCCGTCCTGCCAGTCGGCCCCCATACGCACGCAACCGCCTGAACAGGCCAGTTACACTCAACAGGGTCATTTCCTTTAACGCCGCACACCGTGGAAAAAGGAATGACCCGCTTTTTGCAGTCAGGCTACCAGCACAGTCTCCAACGCGGCAACATCCACCGCCGCCAGCATAGCGGGCTGCCAGAGAGGTGCATTGTCCCGGTCAACAAGCCGCGCCCTTACGCCCTCAATAAAGTCCGCCCGACCCAGCATATACCGCACCAGCCGCCCTTCAATGGCAAAGGCTTCCTGCAAGGAAGAAGCCCGGCGGGACGCCTGCCAACCATACCATGCGGCAAAAATGGACGTTGGGCAGGCGCGCGAAATATCCTGCAAATCCGCTTTGGCCGTGCTGTTGTCCGAACTCTCCAGCCCCCGCACAATCTGCTCCAGACTGACCGAAGTATCGTACTCGCCCAACGTGCAGGCATCCGTTGGCACAGCCCATGGCCGGATAAGCGCAAAAACATCCTCTACCGGCCGCAGAGCCAGAAGGCCACGTAGGTCATCCAGACTGTCTGACGGTACTATATGGTCCGCAAACCCCATGCTTACGGCCTCTACCCCATTCATGCGCCCTCCGGTCAGCGCAAGCCGCAGCCCCGCTCCACCCGGTGCGCGAGACAGAAGCCAGGACCCACCTGCATCGGGCACAAGCCCTATGGAGGTTTCGGGCATGGCGACAATGGATCGCTCGGTAACAACCCTGTAACGGGCATGAGCACCCAGCCCGACCCCGCCCCCCATGGCGATACCATCCATAAATGACACAACAGGTTTGGCATACTGCGCAATGTGCAGCATGGTCTGGTAAACACGGTTCATCAGATCAAACGCGGCATCAGGCCCCTGCGCCAACAGGGCATCCCTTATGGCCTTGAGGTCCCCCCCGGCGCAGAAGGCCCGTGGCGTACTGCTTTCAATCAGAACAACATGCACTGCCGGGTCATGCCGCCATGCCTGCAACGCCCGCTCAATGCCTGTTGCCATTTCCAGATCAACCGCATTCAGGCGTTTGGGCTTATCGAGCGTGATGCACCCCAAATGCCCCCGCCGGGCTGTTCGCACACACGCAGTACCGGAAAGGGCGTCCTCGATCATTGCTTTCCTCTTTATTTCATGCACAAACACGTAGCCATCAACCGTTGTGATGAGGACAGCAGATGTTGGCTCCGGAGACCAGTGCCTATCGTGAAGCTATGGCCAGACTGGGTGCGGCCGTAAATATTGTAACAACAGGAACACTGGATAACCCGGTCGGATTCACTGCATCTGCCGTTTGTTCTGTTACCGATACGCCACCCACATTGCTGGTCTGTTTGAATCGCAGCAGTCGTGCACGCACCGCCTTTTATGAGGGTGGGGCATTATGCGTCAATGTTCTCGCATCCAGCCAGCAAAACCTGTCCAACCATTTTGCCAGCCCCAACAGCATGGCCGAGCGGTTTGCCGCAGGACACTGGCAGACACTGGCAACCGGTGCCCCCGTATTGCAGGAGGCCGTGGCCACGTTTGACTGCCTGATCAACCAGATTGTGGAGGTTGGCACCCATAGTGTCATTTTTGGTGTCGTGCAGGGTATTTTATGCCACAGTAGCGCAGAGGGGCTTGTATATTTCAACAGGAGATACCACGCTCTTCCTTATCATCAGGACTAAGGGCCGCAACAAGGTGCGGCTCCCCTGTGCAGAAAAGGAGCATTACTGATGGTCCGTAAATCTACCCAGAGCCGTGCACTTGCCATTCCTACGACACGCAACCAGATGGTTCTTGCCCTGTATGCGGCACTCACTGCCGCTGTTGTTATGGGCACAGGCCTGAACTGGCTGCTGACTTAAAAATCCTGTCGTGCGACCTGCCCGGGTGCTAACGCCCGCGCAGGTAAGCCACGCCGTTTGCCACCGCAAACACCACGCTCCCCAGCAGCGCAATCCAGAACGATGCTGGGCAATCGGTCAGCCATGACAGGTAAAGCCCACCCCATGCCTCAAACAGGGCTAGGCCAAAGGCTACCGCCATGCCCTGCAAGGGGCCAAAACCCAGCCGCAGACTGGCAGCGGCTGGCGCTACCATAAGCGTAAAGACCAGCAGAACCCCGGTAAGCTGCGAGCACATGGCCGAGGCAATTCCCACCAGCGCAAGAAACAGCACATCCAGCAGACGCAGGTTCACCCCGTTGGCCTCCGCCACTTCGGGCTGGAGGGAGGCAAACAGCAAAGGTCGGCTCAGCATGGCAAGGCTCGCAAGGCACCCAATGGCAAGAGCCGCCAACCAGTAAAGGCTTGAAGAGGCTATACCCAGAATATCCCCAAACAGCAGAGCCGTGGCCGCCCCTGTGGAATGAGTGAGGAAGTGCAGGCACAAGGCCCCCGTCCCCATGGCGAGTGACAGCACAAGCCCGATCATAACATCCCGCCCGACAAAGCGGTCGCTAGCCACACCCATGCCCATACCGCTGATAACCGCGCTCAGCCCGAACCCGGCAAACGCTGGTTCCCCTACCAAAAGGGCGGCAGCCGCACCGGCAAAGCCGACATGGGACAGGGCGTGACTGGCAAAACTCTGCCCACGCAGAACCAGAAACCACCCCACAGGCCCGCAGACAAACGCCGCCAGAAAAGCCGCAGCAAACGCCGTGCGCATAAACTCGTAGGCAAACATCAGCGCGTATGCTCCGCACAGTCACAACAATGGAGCGTATCCGCCCCACCATCCGCCACAACAAACAGGCGGCCATCGGCCCTTACAACCTCAACTGGCGCACCATAAAGCGCTGTCAGGGCTGGAGTCGTCATAACATCATCCACATTCCCCAGCAGCGCCTTGCCGTGCGCCAGATAGAGAACGTGGTCCATAAAACCCATAAGAGGGTTAATATCATGGGTGGAAAACAGAACCGTCAGTCCCCGCTCTCGGGCCAGATCATAAATGCGGCGTGTTGTCTCCCGCATACGGGCGGGGTCCAGACTCGCCAGTGGTTCATCCAGCAATAGAATACGTGGCTGACCCAGCAGAGCCTGTGCCAGCAGCAGCCTTTGCCGCTCCCCACCGGACAGAGACATAACGGGACGTTCTGCCAAGTCCCTTGCATCCACCGCATTCAGAGCCGCATCCACCTCTGCCCGCGCACGGGCGGAATACCACGGCATTCCCCAACGCCCCCCACGCAAAGCCGCCGCGACCACATGCCACCCGCTCAACTGCCCTGCGACCATACGGCGCATCTGGGGCATATAACCCACAGGCATATGCCCTTTGCCGCACGGTTGCCCTTCTACTAACAGAGTGCCCTGCTCTGGCGTGTTCAGCCCCAGAATGGTGCGGAACAGGGATGTCTTGCCTGCGCCATTCCCCCCCAGCACTGCCACAAAACTGCCCGGTGGAATGGCAAAGCTGACATGGTCCAGCACCCGCTGCCCACCATATGAAACACTGAGCTGATCAGCCTCAATGGCTGGTGTTATCACTGCTGCACCCCAAGCAACTGGCCTGTCTGGGACAGAATACCATGCACCCAGACCTGCCAGTGCTGCCTTGCGGGAAGCATTTCAGACAAAGGCAGGGTAGGCACCTTGGACTCCTGCGCCAGTTCCAGCAGATGCCGGACCGATGGTTCTTCCACCTGCTGGTTATAGACCAGCATTTTCAGGCGATGCTCTTTCAGGTCACTTTCAAAGGTCGCCACGGTGGAAGGGGCCGGTTCCACATCATTCATAATGGCAAGCTGGTAAGCCTGTTCATCCATCTGTAGGCCCAGCAGATCTGCCAGCGGTGTAAACAGTGGCTCGGTCGCGGCCACATGCATACCAGCAACATGGGCCTTCAGCAGGTTTGCGTGGGCCTGAATGGACTGGATGGCCAACTGCATTTTTTCTGCCCGGCCGGCGTACCCATCAGCATGTTCGGGGTCTATATGTGCGCAGGCCTCGGCAAAATGCTTCACAAAAGCGCTGACCGCATCCAGATTAAACCACAGGTGAGGATTTCCCCCTTCCTGCCATGGTGACCACGAATCGGCTTTAACATAGCGCGCGGGCAAAAGGCCGGAAGCCGCTACAAGCTTGTCGGCCCATGCATCGTACCCCGCACCATTTGCCACCACCAGTTCGGCCGCAGCAATCATGCGCGCATCTGTGGGGGTGGTCTGGTATTCGTGCGGATCAACCGTGGGGGAGGACAAAATAGCCACAACCCGCATATCTGGCGCTGCAATCTGGGCCGCAATATCACCCCACGTATTTTCTGCCGCCACGACCAGAGGCATGGAGGCAGCCTTTGCCGACTCCCCACCCAACCCAAGTGCGCCGACAACACCCAACGCACAAAGGGCGGTTTTCAGCCGTAAACCGTTTTTTTTCTTACCCAGAAACGCCATAGTGCCAATGCCTTAATCAATGATATGTAATATTATTACATTACTTCTCGCCATCCGTCACCTCATCCAGCATATCTGGCCTTCCGCTTCTGGCTCGTTTACGCTAGAAACAAGAGAGAACGGATGATGAACATGCAGACCAGAACACCCTCTTCCTCCCCGCCGAATGATGGCTACGGATTCTCGGACCGTATTCAGCAGCAGCTGGACCATGCTGGCCACCTGTGTGCGGAACAGGGCGGCCGCATGACCCCCCAGCGGCGTGATGTACTTGGTCTCATCCTTAGCGCGCCGTCTCCCGTCGGGGCTTATGATCTACTGGAGCAGCTTAAAACATCTGGTCGCAAACCCGCGCCTCCTACCATTTACCGCGCACTCGACTTTCTGCTTGAGCACGGGCTTATCCACCGTATTGAGCGCCTATCCGCTTTTGTACCCTGCACCCATTTACAGCATGACCATACACACGGACACACCGAGACCTGCCTGCATAGCGCTCAGTTCCTAATCTGCCGGACCTGCGGCGGCGTGACCGAAATTGCCGATGCCCCACGGGTGCTGGAAGTGCTGAAAAACATCTGTGGCAAAAAAAACTTTACCATGCAAAGCGCATCGGTCGAGGTGGAAGGACTTTGCGAAACCTGTGCAAAAGCCATCTCCCACCGTAAGGGGCCAGCCCCAACCCCCAACTAATGAAACGGCCCTGCAAGCCCGGCCCCGTGCAGCCAGACCTGCCAGCCCTGCCCAATAGCAAGGCGTGCAAGCCTGTTCGCACTGGCAAAAAAACAAACAGGGCCAAAACTGCCACCTCGCAAACCGCACAGCAGACAGACCTGTTTGCCCTGCCACTCCCGCCCCTCCCCCGCTCACACTTCATGCCGGAGGAAATCCGCCTGAGCGTTGTTCCTTCCCCTGAAAAAATACAGGCAGGTACAGATGACGGCTTTCTTTACACGGTCGTTTCGCAAGAAGATGCAACGCATCTGATGGCACACGGATTACCGCTGAACCGGCGCACACCCCTTATGTTGACGGAACGGGCGGGCATTCCCCTCTGGCTCGCAAAAATAACCGAGACAGAGGTCTACAGTGCCCACTCTTACCCTGCGGTACTTCGCCTCAAACGCTCCCTTGTTGCGCAGGCATTGGAGCAGGACCCGGACCATACGGCAGAATTTGCCATCTCGTGCTATCTGTTAAGCGGCAATTGAACCCACTTGATAATCAGGCCCAGTTTTATGACAGACGACGTTCTTCTTGCACAAACAACCCGGCACGGCATTGTTGAATCCAGCCATTATGGTGCGGCCATTGTTATGGACGCCCACGGCAAAACCGTTTTTGCGGCAGGGGATTGTGCAACACCCATTTTCCCCCGGTCCACGGTCAAGGCATTACAGGCACTTCCGTTATTAACCGAAGGTGCGGCTGACCGCTTTAAACTCCCGGATGCCGCACTAGCGCTAGCCTGCGCATCCCATCAGGGGGAACCGGAACATATTAGCGTTGCATCTGACATGCTGACCCGCACGGGGTTTGATTATGGTGTGCTGGAATGCGGCACACACTGGCCACTGGACGCCACCAGCACACGCGCTCTGGCTGCCACGGGGCAAACGCCATCCGCGCTCCATAACTGCTGTTCTGGCAAACATGCTGGTTTTATCTGCCTAGCCTGCACAACAGGGCAGGATGTGGCCCATTATGTGCGGCCCGAACACCCCGTTATGCAAACCATTGCCCGCACACTCCAAGATGTCACCGGTGTGCCGCATACTGATGCAAACAGAGCAATAGATGGATGCGCCATTCCTACATGGGCTATCCCTCTTTCCGCTCTGGCGTTGGCCTATGCCCGGTTTGCTTCGGGCGCTGGCTTATCTCCCGATCGGGCAGCTGCGGCCACGCGCCTGCGCAACGCCATTGCCAGCAACCCGTTTATGATTGCAGGCACGCAGCAGTTTGACACTCTGATTATGCAGGAACTGGCCCCCAGAGTGCTGACCAAAATGGGTGCAGAGGGCGTTATGATTGTCGTTTTACCCGAACAGGGGTTAGGTATGGCTATAAAATGCCGGGATGGCGGCGTACGCGCGGCAGAAACTGCTGCCGCAGCCCTGATTGCCCGCTTCGCTCAAATAGACAACTCCCCCGCTCTTACGCATTTTATGCGTCGTCCCCTTAAAAACTGGAACGGTCAGGTCGTGGGAGAACTCCGCGCATCCTCATTACTGGCGCAGAACTTTCTGCCACCAGAACCGATGCATTAAACCAAAATAAAAAATGCAGGCATGGCCGACCACTTTATGGGTCAGACCATGCCTGCATTCTCAAGCCGTTTAAAACTTAAGCTTTTGTCGCGCGGGGACGGCGTGTTGTCGTTGCCTTGCGCTTACGGGCCGGAGCGGCTTTTTCTGCTTCTGCCACAGCCTCTGCTGCCAGACGTTCATAACGTTTACGGCGGCGGCGCTCTTGCACAATACGCAGTTTTTCAACGGCGGACAGATGCTTGGTGCTTTCCACTTCTGTCGTTTTGGCAGCCCGCTTGCGCGTCGTTTTTGTTGCGGGTTTAACAGGAGCCGGAGCTTCTACCACAGCCTTGCGTGCTGGCTTACGCCCACGGGTGGGAGCCACCTTCACAACTTCTGGCTCAGCCACAACTGCTTTGGCACGGGTGGTGCGAGTGGTCGCTTTTACCGCCTTGCCTGCTGCGCGGGTTGTTTTAGCCGGGGTAGCGGCTGCCTGTGCTTTTGTGCGCCGTGCGGGCTTGGTGACCTCTTCCACAGGAGCAGCTACAGCAGCGGCTTTTCTGGTTTTTCTGGCTGCGGTGACACGGGGTGCCTTTTCCACCTTTGTGCTTTTCCGCGCGGTTGCGGACTGGCGTGTCTTGCGTGGAGCGGGAGCCGGTTCTTCCACTTCAAAAATTTCTTCTACAACTTCCTGTTTTGCCCGTACCGCACGTTTTTTGGGGGCAGAAACAGCCGCGGCACGGGCCGGCGTACGTTTACCTGCAACAGCCTTGCGGCTCTTCTTTGTCTCACTCATTACTGTATCCCTTTTTTACCTTCTTTTAAAAATTCAAGAAGATAAAACAATCTTTCCAAAAATAGAAAAACGAACCCGTTCCCGGCATGGCCCGCAATATCAGACTACATGCCTATTTCTCCCTCTACATAACAAAACTCAACGAAAATGCAAAAAAATACTCTCATCTTTTCAAGAATAGACCGGACTGTTCCAATCATTACCTATTATATGTTCTACTCATGTTCGCAAAACTGTCATGGCATGGAGATATTGCCCCCCCGACCAAAGAAACCCTATGATCAGGGAGACCTTTTTACCTTCCGTCATCAGGAATCCTTGGCATGAAAATCAACGGCACACCTTACCGTAGCGTATGGGTTGATGAAAAAGACGGCTGGTCCGTGCATATTTTTGACCAGACGCGGCTGCCCTTTGCACTGGATATTCTCCAGCTTACCACGCCAGAGCAGGTTGCTCATGCCATCAAAACCATGCAGGTGCGTGGTGCCCCTCTTATTGGAGCGGTTGCCGCTTACGGGCTGGCACTGGCGCTACGCGCGGACAGTTCCGATACAGCATTGGAACAGCAGGCTACCATGCTGGCCGCCACACGCCCCACGGCCATAAATCTGCGCTGGGCGATTGAAAGAATGCTCAAACACCTGCGCCCCCTCCCCCCAACCGAGCGGGTGGCCGCAGCCTATGCCGAAGCTGGCCGCATCTGCGATGAAGATGCCGCCCAGAACGAAGCCATTGGGCGGCACGGGCTGGAACTTCTGCGCACACTGGCCGCACAACGCGGCAAGAATGACAAAATCAACATTCTGACCCACTGCAATGCAGGCTGGATTGCCACGGTGGACTGGGGCACCGCCCTTGCCCCTATTTACATGGCGCATGATGAAGGGCTGAACGTGCACGTGTGGGTTGATGAAACACGCCCCCGCAACCAGGGGGCCGCCCTGACCGCATGGGAGCTGGGAAGCCACGGCGTGCCCCATACCGTTATTGCGGACAATGCTGGTGGCCACCTGATGCAACATGGGCTGGTGGACATTGTTATTGTTGGCACTGACCGCGTAACGCGCAATGCCGATGTTGCCAATAAAATTGGCACCTATCTCAAGGCTCTAGCGGCACAGGACAATAATGTGTCCTTCTGGGTTGCATTGCCCTCCACCACCATTGACTGGCGCGTGGCAGATGGGCTCCGCGAAATTCCTATTGAAGAACGATCGGGAACAGAAATTACCCACATTAACGGGCGGGATGACAATGGGCAGCTCAGCCGTGTGCAGATCACGCCCGATGGCAGCCAGGCCGCCAACCCGGCATTTGACGTAACACCCGCCCGCCTTGTAACCGGACTGATAACGGAAAAAGGTTGCTGCCCGGCTACCCCGGAAGGTCTGCGCTCTCTTTTTCCCGAACAGGGATGAGACCATACACTTCATCTGGAAAGAGACTTGTTATGTCAGACACTCTTGAAACACCAACAACGCATTTTCTGGCCGCCCACGGCGTGCCTTTTACCATGCATGATTATGATTACGTCTCCGATCCCGGCAAAATTGGCCTACACGCCGCTGCTGGAATCGGCATTGATCAGGAAAAGGTTTTTAAAACCCTGATGGTCGAAATCGACAAAAAGCAGGTCGTGTGCACCGCCATCCCTGTGCATTTGAAAATGGACCTTAAAAAAGTGGCGGCCCTGTTTGGCGGCCGTAATGCCCGGATGCTGGGCGCGGAAAAAGCCGAAGCCCTGACCGGTTTTCAGGTTGGTGGCATCAGTCCTTTTGGTGCCCGCACCACTGTGCCCGTTGTTTTTGACCAGAGCATTCTTGAGCTGGACAAGCTGTACATCAATGGTGGCGGCAGAGGCCTTGTTGTGGAACTGGCTCCTGCGGATGCCATCCGTTGTGTTCAGGCCCGCACCGCCAGCATTACTGTGGACGCTTAACGGAACTGAGTGCACAAAAAAGAGGACCACAGGGCAGCTGGGGCATAAAACCCCTTCCACCCTCCATAAAGGACGCCTATTCCTTAGCGTAGGGCTTTTCATTATTCACGGTGACCGGGCTGCTGGCCCGGCTGCCGGAAGTCCTGTTCTGGTATGGAGACAAGATGCCACGCAAGCTGACTGTGGCCCTTCTGGCACCTGTGTGTCTGGCGGCCTGCACCTCCCAGCCCCACAACGGGGGCCGGCGAGGCTCCTCCCACGATGGAGGCACTTCAAGCACCTATGGTTTCAACAGCCATGTGCCGGACTTTGCCACGCGCAATTTTGAACCCTTCAACCGGCAGGACGTCGTAGCCATTGCCATGCGCGAATGGCGCATGTTTGGCAGCCCGGTCAACGACGATGACCCCGAACAGCGACCAGAGCCACAGGTTGCCGCCGTCAAACCCGAACGCGCACCCGGCTTGTGGCAACGCGTGGGAGAATACTGGTGGATTGGCATGGACCCCAGCATGACCGAGGTCTCCTGGAGCGGCAAACATAACGCCGACGGCCAGTTGACGGACTTTGTGCATGACGGCTTTTTTGCATGGTCTGCCGCATTCATCTCCTACGTCATGCGGGTTGCGGGGGCGAATGACCGCTTCCCCTACTCCCCCAACCATTCGACCTACATTAATGCGGCCGCCTCCGGCCAGTCTCCCATTCTGCGGGCACGGGACCCTGCATCCTATACGCCTCAGGCAGGGGATCTGGTTTGTGTTGCGCGTGGGCGCAGCAAGCTGACAATCCGTTACTCAAGCCTGCCAACCTCTTATGGATTCCCCGCGCATTGCGGCTATGTGGTAGCCACAGGCCAGAATGGACCGCCCTTTGGGCACCAGATCAGCATTATTGGCGGTAATATTGATGATGCCGTGGCACTGACCCATGTTCCCACGGATGAGCAGGGGCGGCTGGCAAGCCCTGCCGGGCAAAGCTATGACCCACGCTATCCTTGGTGCGCAGTTTTGGAAGTGCTATACGATGCACAAGAAGAACCGGACGCAGGCAGGTAGAGGTTCTGCCCAGAACATACCAGTCCAGCCGCCCGACCTGATCCTAATATGCAGGGAATAGAGATGACCGAATGCGCAGCGACCTCCACCAACCCCGGCTGGACCTCACTCTCCCCCGACATGCCGGGTGCCGTTGGCGGAACCCCCCTTATTCTGCTGCGCAAGGCGTCTGAGGCAACGGGTTGCCAGATTTACGGCAAGGCAGAATTCATGAACCCCGGCGGCTCCGTAAAGGACCGTGCGGCCCTTGCCATTATTGAGGACGCAGAGCGCCGCGGTGTGCTCAAACCCGGTGGCACCATTGTGGAAGGCACGGCAGGCAACACCGGCATTGGCCTTACATTGGTTGCCAATGCACGGGGCTATAAATGCGTTATCGTTATGCCCGAAACGCAAAGCCGTGAAAAAATTGGGTTCCTACGCATGATCGGTGCAGACCTGCGCCTTGTGCCCGCCAAGCCCTACCGAGACCCCGGCAATTATGTGCATGTTTCGCGCCGCCTGTCGGAAGAAAACGGGTGGGTATGGGCCAACCAGTTTGACAACACCGCCAACCGCGAGGGCCACCGCGCCACGACTGCGCAGGAAATCTGGCAGCAGATGGGCGGTAAAGTCGATGCCTTTACCTGTGCATGTGGCACGGGCGGCACACTGGCTGGCACAGCACTCGGCCTGCATGATGCCGCACGACGGGACAACGCCAAAGCACCCCATATTGTGCTGGCCGACCCTGAAGGCTCTGGTCTTTACGGCTGGGTGAAGGAGAATGACCTGTCCGTAGCGGGGTCTTCCATTACCGAAGGTATTGGCCAGTCCCGCGTGACTGGAAACCTTGAAGGCGCGCCAATTGACGATGCAGAGCGTATTCCCGACCCCGAGGCTCTGGACGTTATTTACAGCCTGCTGGGTGAGGAAGGCATTTCTGTTGGTGGGTCTTCGGGCATTAACGTGGCGGCAGCCATCCGTACGGCCCGCAAGCTTGGCCCGGGCCATAGGATTGTCACCATTCTGGCCGACGGTGGGGCCCGGTATGAATCCAAACTGTTCAACCCGACCTTCCTACGTGAAAAAAATCTGCCAGTCGCACCTTGGCTTGATCAGTAAGGTGTTAAACAGCATGGCAAAAAGGGGTCTGTCACAAGCTCCTTTCTGCCATGCCCCATAATATTCAGGAGTGTTATGGTTTTGCAGAACAGTCCTGAATATCAGTTTGTTTTATTCCTCGTTCAGGGAGCACGCACCAGTTTTCAGGCGTGAAGAGCAATGGCAAAACCCGGTCTCCCCAAAAGTTGGCCCATAGCGGTCTTCTGCTGCATTATTAACCTGACTATTTCCATTGCGGCGTTTTGTATTGGCGTTGTTGTTATTCAGGACTTGAATATTTTCCCCGGCCTTCTCTGGCTGGTTGTCTCCGCCCTAACGCTGTGGCTGTCCGATGTCAGCATAGACTGGCACAACCGCCCTCCCCGCAAAGAATGCTCATAATG
The DNA here is from genome assembly GCF_001499675.1 of Acetobacter ghanensis. NCBI lineage: Bacteria > Pseudomonadati > Pseudomonadota > Alphaproteobacteria > Acetobacterales > Acetobacteraceae > Acetobacter > Acetobacter ghanensis. The sequence goes on along the minus strand of NZ_LN609302.1, from coordinate 902,190 downwards.
ACATTCATCGCTCCCGATATTGAGCGTTACTGACACAGCTATAGTGATTCAAAGATGTTTTGATGAAGAAGCCAGAGACGAATTTAACACGTTACGAAAAAATCCAGAATTTCAACCCACTCGTTTCACGCCTACATGGCACCCGATACAAGCATTTAATTGCTTTATTTAATGACCTCTCCCTCAAAAACCCATCCAGACCTTTAAAGGTTGTCGATATTGGTTGTGCACATGCCAAGGCTTTTGATGTGCTGCAGTCCCGTTTTAATATTGACTATGTGGGCATCGACCTTGACGAGGAACTGGTGCGAACTGCCAAGGCAAGATATTCAAAATACAGTAATTTTAGAATAATTCATGACTCGGTGACAAATCACTACAATGAACTCCAGAATGTGGATGTTATTATTGCACTGGAGTCCCTCGAACATATTCCCGAAAGTATTGTTGTCCGACTTATTGAACACATAGCACGAGCAAAACCTGCTGCTTTTATGTGTTCTGTCCCAAATGAAGTTGGCCCTATTGTTTTTCTTAAAAATATTGGGTCACTCCTTACGGGCTACATGCGGCACAAGGAGTACAAATGGAGGGAAACCCTACACGCGGGGCTCTTCAATCTGGATAAAGTGGAAACACACGGCATCGGCCATAAAGGGTTCGACTGGCGATGGCTCGCACAGACCATCCGCCATAATATGCCTATAACGGAAACCCATACCAACCCGTTTGACTGGCTCCCCAAAACACTTTCGTTTTCAGTGATTTTTATTTGCCGGCAAAAATCTTAATTATTTTGCCTGTCAGTTATTCATACCCATAAAAAAACAGGGTGCACCATAAAGGATACACCCTGTTTTTAACCTATTCAGCCGTCCTTAACAGCCTTGCGGCTTATTCCCACTCAATGGTGCCGGGGGGTTTGGACGTAATGTCGTAAGTGACGCGGTTAATACCACGCACTTCGTTCACAATGCGCCCCGCCACCTTTGTCAGGAAGCTCATGTCGAACGGATAGACATCTGCTGTCATACCATCCGTGCTGGTAACAGCCCGGAGTGCACAAGCCTGATCGTAAGTACGACCATCGCCCATCACGCCAACAGTGCGGACCGGCAGCAGCACGGCAAAAGCCTGCCAGATGGCGTCGTACAGACCTGCTGACCGAATTTCTTCCAAAAAGATGGTATCGACCTTACGGAGCAGATCCAGCTTTTCCCGCGTGATATTGCCAGGAATACGAATGGCAAGACCCGGACCGGGGAAAGGATGCCGCCCAACGATGACTTCGGGAATACCGAGTTCACGCCCCAGATCACGCACTTCATCTTTAAACAGTTCACGCAGCGGCTCGACTAGCTGCATGTTCATGCGTTCGGGCAACCCACCAACGTTATGATGAGACTTGATGGTAACAGACGGTCCACCCGTAAAGCTGACACTTTCAATAACATCCGGGTAGAGCGTGCCCTGCGCAAGGAACTGCGCGCCTCCAAGTTTGACGGCTTCTTCCTCAAACACTTCCACAAACAGGCGACCAATGGTCTTGCGTTTGATTTCCGGGTCCGTCACGCCATCAAGTGCGGCAAGGAAAATATCGGACGCATCCCGGTGGATCAGCTGAATATTGAACTGGCCACGGAAGGTTTTGATAACGTCTTCCGCCTCCCCGGCACGGAGCATGCCGTGATCCACAAAAATGCAGGTCAGTTGTTCACCAATAGCCTCATGGATCAGCACGGCGGCAACAGAAGAGTCCACCCCACCGGACAGACCACAGATCACCTTGCCAGAACCAACCTGCTTGCGAATACGGGCAATTTCCATTTCACGGAAACCCGCCATGGTCCAGGACCCGGAGCAACCCGCAACATTATGCGTAAAGTTCTCCAGCAGAGCCGCACCATGTGGCGTATGCACCACTTCGGGGTGGAACTGCACACCATACAGGCGGCGTCCCTCATCTGCGATAACAGCAAATGGAGCACCCTGACTAACTGCCACAGTGCGGAAGCCCGGCGGCAGGGCAACTACCCGGTCCCCGTGGCTCATCCAGACCTGCTCGCGCCCACCGCGTGCCCATGCACCACGGAACAGGGCGCAATCTTCTACAATATCAACAAACGCACGGCCGAACTCGCGGTGTTCACCACTTTCGACTTCACCACCCAACTGTTTGCACATGGCCTGCTGGCCATAGCAGATACCCAGAACGGGCACGGCCATCTCAAACACCACATCGGGAATTCTGGGCGCATCCGGGCCATTCACACTTGCAGGCCCACCGGACAGAATAATGCCACGCGGTGCAAAAGAGCGAATTTTTTCAGCGTCCGTCGTAAATGGCCAGATTTCGCAATATACGCCACTTTCGCGCACACGGCGGGCAATCAGCTGTGTGACCTGACTACCAAAATCCAGAATCAGAATACGGTCATGGTGCAAGGCTTCATCCAACACAACGAGTGAAGCGGGCTGAGCGGCATCGGACATGGGTATATGGTTCTTTCTGGTCTGCGTCAGGGTTGGCTTTCTTGTGCAGTGGCGACAACACAACTTCTGGGCCCACCGCTAATGAGTATGAGAGCGGATATAAAGCCATGCAGCGCACTCGTCACCCTATAAAACCAGATTAAAGCCTGAATCTGTTATCTGCACGCCCTTGCCACAACCCATTTATGATCCCAGATTCAGGTCAACGGCACAGGAGACGCTGACAATGCGAGACAGGCGCTTACAACTATGGGGATTTTGCACCCTATTGGTTATGGGGTGGACAGGCCTGCATAGCCCCCCTCCGGCGCAGGCAGCCACCTCTGCCGCCAACGACCCTTATGGGGAGTGGATTGGTACGCTGGTAACGGACAAAGGCCGGGACTGCCCGACTCAGGGTCTGTCCTATATGCAGATCAAACCGACAAAAATGATTTTTGTGCCCGAAACAAGTAACCTTGTTTTGCGTGGCGTCCCCAACAAGGAACGCCAGCACTACCATGCCCAGCTCATTTTGCAGGATGCTCGCAAGCAGACCCTGCCAATGGTTTTTGAGGCACACCCCGTAGATGACACGTTCGAAGGCGTCTATGGCACCCCCACCTGCCGGGCACACATTACGCTCCGCCGCCCGGAGAACCATCCGATGGATAACTTTATGGGGCGAAACTAGAAAAAATTTCAAAAAAACAAAATTTAGGGGTTGCCGGAGTCAGAATGCTCGGCTAAATACCCCCTCACGGCGCACCCGTAGCTCAACTGGATAGAGCACCAGACTACGAATCTGGGGGTTAGAGGTTCGAGTCCTCTCGGGTGCACCACTCCTTCCCGATACTAAAATTAAAAAATTGCCCAAAGCAAGATATTTCGTCTTGGCTCTGTGCAACTTTCTTGTATGGCTCAAGTCAGGCATACCCTCCTGCCTGCATAGTGAACCAACACGAGACAATCCATGCACAGACGTGTTTTTGCTGTATGCGCCCTGACCAGCCTTTTAGCTGCTGGTTGCTCCCACTCCCCGCCCAATGATGCCAACACAACCTGCCAGCGCCACGTTGAGCGTTCAGGCCTGCATGGTCAGATCGTCAGCAGCTTTGGGAGCAATCTGGGCCATATGGCGCCTATGGCGCTCAATGCCATACCCGGAGCAGGCGGAATGGGTGCAGGGATGGCGGGCATGGGTATGCAACAGGCCATGAACAGCTTTGGCATGGATACAGCCCACGGTCATGCCAGTAGTCGGCCTTTTCCCAATGACGGGGAAGATCCGGACCCGTTAAATGCCCCTTCCTTCCCCTGCCAGCCTGATGCTGGCCCGCTTCCCACGGGCCGGGATCAGGACATCCAGTTTGGCGAAGAAAAGTAACCCTAGCCTCTCCCTGCTATTTTAGGGGAGGTTACTGTGCCACGGGTTTACACACGGGCTGCACGGCCTCCCCATTCATGACCGCGTTTGTAAAAGCAGCAGAATCTTGCATGGATGCCAGAACCGCCTGCGAATGGTCCTGCCCCTTATACAAGTGTGCCTGCACAACGGTGCCTGCCTGACAGGCATCCTTTACCAACATAAGCTGCCCTTGAGGGGCAACATCCCTATCCGTTGCGCCAATCCCTACAAATAAGGGGACATTCAACCGGAGTGTCGGAAATTCCATGGCCTTTATGGCAGGCGCCAAGGCTTGCGCCAATGTCGGTTTGAACGCGTTGGCCCGTGTCAGCCCTTCGGTTTTGATCTGCTCCATAAGAGGACGCGCGCAAATTTCCGATGCGGCATGGAATGCGGGCATAGCCCGTTCTGTAAAAGCCTGTTCCGGCTTAAACGCTGGGTCCAGCCCTGCTTGCGATGCCCCAATCAGCAAGGCATAGGCCACCACAGGGTCTATCCCGCTCGCACTATTCTGCGGTTTGGCATGGAGTACGGCTTTAATAACATCGGGAGACATGTAGGGAATGCCCGTAGCAACCACCCCCCGTATATGCAGCGCCGGGGCATATACGGGAGCATAAGCTGCGGAGGCAAATGCAGCCCCTCCCCCCTGAGACTGCCCGACAATCATGATATTGTTGCTCAAATCTGGCAGACTGGCCAAAGCAGCCCTAACACTATCCAGCACACTATAGGCCTCGGCTCTGGCGTTCAGATAAGGGTGTGTGCCCTCACCCCCCAAGCCTTGGTAATCCGTGGCGACAATAGCAAAACCGCGGTGCAGCCACTCGGCCAGATATGTCTGGTCCCGCGGAGAGCGCGGGTTAAGCGATGGTGCGCAACTGTGTGCAATACCCACAGTGCCGTGGGCCCATGCCACAACCGGCCACCCACCCTTGGGCGCTTGCCCTGCAGGGTAAATAACAACACCCGTTACAGGCACCAGACCTGCGCCAGTAACCCCGTTAGTGGATAAATACTTTATGCTGTAGGAGGGGCCACTCCCCGTAACGCCCAGATCGGCTGCCAAGGGTTGATATTGCATCAATGCGCCGGAAACCTGAACGGGAGCAGAAGGTGATTTGGGCTGAGGTGGCGTCTGGCACGCAGCCAGTGCGAGCATGGAAACAGCAACAACAAAACGCGATACAGACTTCATGGATGACCCCTTTTACAGGGCACACCCGCCCCATATTGCAAAAACTGAACAGAATTTGTGCATTCCGTCAGTTTTCTGCACACAGAGTTCCATCATCCTATCCGGGATGCAAGGACACAAAAAACCAAACATCCCCCTCGCAAAAACCCGCTATTGCTCCCCGGTCACACGCCAAACGGTATTACCCACATCATCCGCAACAAGCAGTGCGCCAGACTGGTCAACCGCAACTCCAACAGGACGACCATGCACATGTTCCTGATCCGGGGTTAAAAACCCAGTCAGCACTTCCTGCGGCATCCCTTGGGGTTGACCGGCGTTAAAGGGAATATAAACGACCCTATACCCACTTTTGGGCCGCCTGTTCCATGACCCGTGCTGACCAACCATAACACCGTGCTGCATTGTATCAGGGAGCAGCCGGGCTGTATCTGTAAACGTCAGCCCGAGTGAGGCGGTATGCGGACCAAGCGCGTAATCTGGCACCACAGCCGAGGCAACCAGTTCCGGCCGGGGTGGATGCACACGCACATCAACATGTTGGCCATAATAACTGTAAGGCCAGCCATAAAAACCGCCCTCTTTAACCGATGTCATATAATCGGGCACAAGATCACTCCCGATCTCATCCCGCTCATTAACTGCCACCCACAATGCGCCAGTCTGCGGCTCCCACCCCATACCATTGGGGTTACGCAAACCGGTTGCGTATGGCGTTAACTTTCCGGTCTGTAGGTCAACCCTATCAATACGGGCCCGGCCTTCTTCCACATCCATGCCGTGTTCGGCCACATTACTGTTGGACCCAACGGTAACGTACAAGAACCGTCCATCTAGACTGGCCAGAATGTTTTTGGTCCAATGGTGGTTATACCCTGCGGGCAGGTCCGTCACTTTTACCGGGGGGGCCGTAATGTGCGTATCCCCCTCGTGGTATGGAAATTTCAGAATGGCATTGGCATTTGCCACGTACAGGTCATTCCCCACCAGAGCCATGCCAAAAGGGGAATAAAGGTGGTCCAATAGCACCGTTTGCAGGGTGGCTTTGCCCGTACCTTTTTCATCCCGCAGCAGAACAATCCTGTTGGGGCTAGGGTCACCTGCTCCAACAGCGCCCATGACAAAACTGGCAATACGGTTCTTGAATGTCTGGATATCCGTTCCCGGAGAGTTACTCTGCGCCACCAACACATCGCCATTCGGCAAAGAATACAGCCAGCGGGGATGATCAAGGTTGGTGGCAAAGGCAGCAACTTCCAGCCCGGCGGCTGGTGTTGGATGCTCACCGTTTTTCCATCCAATTGGACGGGCAATGTTGACCGTGGGTAAAGGCCGTCCATCCGGTGCAGGGAGCATCGGGGTTGGTCCTGTGCCCTGCTCAACAGCAAGGTTTGCGCTCTCGCTACGGGAGTACTGAACCACTCCCCCCACGGCCGCAACAAGCACGACCAGCGCGCCCCCGGCCATCCACATATTTCGTCTGCTCATCAACCTACCCCTATCCTACCCAATGCTACGTGTCTCCCCGACCTCAACGCAGCGTGCGGATACAAGTTCGCATAAACACCCAGCTGCCCCACAAGACCAGAAGATCAGCAGGATGGTGCGCGTGATATAACAAGAAGTTTTATTGCATCCAGTCATGCAAGCACGCGTTACTTCAACTACTCTCTACATAACGAGAGAGGCACAACGCCTTATTTGAGAACAATCATGTTCATACAACCTCTTGCTCCTGTGGGTCACAGCCTACTGCTTTCCTTTATTGTAGCGGCCTGCCCCATTCTTGTTACTCTTTTCATGATGGGGGTTTTACGACGACCGGCCTGGCAGTCCTCTCTGGGGGGGCTGCTGGTCGGGCTGGTTATTGCCATTGGCATATGGGGGCTACCACCGGGGTTGGCCTTTGCCAGCATCAGCAACGGTGTGGTGTTCTCCCTGCTTCCGGTCATGTGGATCGCATTCTGCGCCCTGCTGCTGTTCAACGTTGCCGTGCACAACGGTCGGTTTGACGCATTCCGGGGCTGGCTTATTCAGAATGTTCCCAATGACAGACGTATTCTGCTGATTGTGCTGGGCTTCTGCTTTAGTGCGGCTTTGGAAGGCGTAGCCGGATTTGGCACACCTGTTGCCATTACAAGCGCTTTGCTGATCCTGCTGGGTTTTCCCGCACTGGATGCCCTGACCTATGTGCTCATCTTCAATTCCGCACCCGTGGCCTTTGGGGGGCTTGGTATTCCCGTAACCGTGCTGGGGTCCATTACCGGCCTGCCGCCAGATGTGCTGGGGGCCACCATTGGCCGCCAGCTTACCCCCTTTGCCTGCCTTATTCCGTTTTATGTCATGGCGCTTTATGGCGGGTGGCGTTCCATACGCCAGACATGGCCTATTCTGCTGGTTGCGGGGGGTAGCTTTGGGTTGACGTTGCTGGTTATTTCCGGCGCGGGTCTGTACAGCCTGAGCAATGTTCTGTCTTCCAGTGTATCGCTGGTCGCCAGCATCCTGTTCCTGCGCGTATGGCAACCTGAGCCAGATCCCGACCATGCCATTGACCTGAGCAAGCTGGACGAAAATGCCCATGCTCAGGCAACACCGGTTCCACTCTGGCAAGGCTGGATACCGTGGGTTACCGTTATTGCCGTGGTTATTGTGTGGGATGCCCTGCACATTGCCCGCATAGGTGCGCTACCCGTGCACTGGCCCGGTCTGGACAATGCTGTTTTCATATCCCTGTATAAAACGGCTTATGCTGCGGTCTGGAAGTTTGAACCCCTTGGCACAGGCACCGCCATTCTGGTAGCCGCCATTCTAAGCGCCGTGTTAACACGCACCACACTCAGCCAGTTTGGCGCGGCCATTGCCACAACATTGCGGCAGGCATGGCTGGCCATTGTAACCGTTGCCCTAACCATCGGTCTGGCATTTTTAATGAACTATTCGGGCATGACCTACACGCTGGGGTATGCGGTTTCTTCCACCGGAATGTTCTTCCCGCTTGTTTCGGTCTTTCTGGGGTGGATTGCCGTATTTCTTACCGGGAGTGACACATCGGGCAATGCGCTGTTCGGCAATCTACAGGTTGCCGCCGCGCACCAGCTCTCGCTCGACCCGGTTCTGTTCGCCTCGGCCAATTCTTCTGGCGGGGTCATGGGGAAAATGATTTCTCCCCAGAACATTACCACAGGCGTGTCCGTAACATCCCTGAAAGGACAGGAAGGTGTTGTACTGGCGCGCACGTTCAAGCACAGCCTGTTCCTGACCTTCTGTATGGGTGTTCTGGTCGTTTTCCAGCAGTTTGTGCTGCGTTAAGGCTTCATCCTGTGCCCTGCTGCAACATGCGCGGGGCACAGGATGGCGTGCCTAATTCAGGCTCCGGCAACGGGCTGTAGAATATGCACCTGCAACGGTGCGTCCAGTTGCCCTTCCAATGCAGCCGCCAGTTTTTTGAAGTGTGGCGTTTCCATATGATCAGCCAATGCCTTCCGGCTTGCCCAGCGTTCGATAAAAATCAGTGTCTGCGGGTCATCCAGATCACGGTTGGGCACGTACTGGTGGTTGGTGGCTTCCGCGCGGGAGGGCGCCACACAGGCGGCCATGGCTTTTGCAACATCGTCCTCACGACCTGCTTTGGCCTTGAGAATGGCAACAACTGTAATTTCATCACTCATGGGATAAGACCTTCCATCTTCCAGCAAAGAGGCAATGCCGGAGTATGATAGAAAACTGAGACCTCCGTGACTACCAAACGTTTGCCTGTTTTTATGCTCCAGCGCGCCATGCCCGCATTTGCTGGCTTGGAGGGAACAGACACCCCCTTTATAGTCCACCTTATGATGTTACTCACCGGTGGGCCGGTTGCTGTCCAGAACACTCTGGCATCAGGCCGCCCTTATCTCTGACCTCTCACGCACCGGATTGACTCCTCCATGCTTCCTGTTCTGATGTTTCCACAGTTCGACCCGGTGCTGGTGCATTTCGGGCCGTTGGCGGTGCGCTGGTACGCGTTGTCCTATATTCTGGGCATCGTGCTTGGCATTATGCTGCTGCGCAAGCTGGTCGCCCAGCCCCCACGCGCAGGCACGGCCGAACTGGCTGACGACTTTCTAACATGGGTCACCCTTGGTGTGCTGGCAGGGGGCCGGTTGGGCTATGTTCTGTTCTACCAGCCGGGTTATTACCTCAGTCATCCACTTTCCATACTGGAAGTCTGGCATGGCGGCATGTCGTTCCATGGTGGCGCGCTTGGTGTCATTATCGCCATGGTGCTGTTTACGTGGCGCTACAAGCTCAACTTTCTGGCATTTGCAGACCGTGTGACCGTGGCTGTCCCCATCGGGTTAGGGTTGGGACGGCTGGCCAACTTCATCAACGGTGAACTCTGGGGCCGCGAGGCTCCGGCCAGTCTGCCTTGGGCCATGATTTTTCCAACCGGGGGGCCTATTCCCCGCCACCCATCGCAGCTTTACGAATCCCTGACCGAAGGGCTGCTGCTGTTTCTGGTCCTGTTTATTGCCTCCCGCCAGCGCTCCATTCGTGAGCGCCCCGGTTTTCTGGCTGGCATGTTTCTGGCTGGCTATGGCTGCGCCCGCTCGTTTTGCGAATTTTTCCGCGAGCCGGACTCCTTCCTCGGCTACCTGCCGGGTGGCATTACCATGGGCCAATTGCTCTGCGTGCCCATGCTGATTGCAGGCATTGCCCTAATGGTAAACGCCCGCCGCCAGCCCATTTACGTCGGCCTGCCCGACCCGCAAACTCAACCCGCTGAAAAAAACTGAACGGAACTATGGCAGCACACATCTACAACGCAGAACGCCTTGACCACTTTATGGCGCGGGTAAACACCCAGTATTATGCCGAAACACCGTTCCTGTCGGACTTTATTACCGCGCCAGAAATTTCTCAGGTCTTTGGCGAACTACTGGGTGCGTGGGCCATTACCGTCTGGCAGGGCATGGGCAGCCCCGCCAAGCTGATCCTTGCAGAAGCAGGCCCCGGTCGGGGCACGCTCATGGCCGATGCGTTACGTGTTATCACCCGTCAGGCACCAGACATGGCAAAAGCCCTGACCGTGCATCTGGTGGAAACGTCTCCCCGGCTCAGGCAGGTTCAAGCAAAAATTCTGCACGCTTACGCGCAACCCGTGTGGCACAAGCATGTCAACGACATACCCGCTGGCCCCATGATTCTGCTGGCTAACGAATTTCTGGACGCGCTGCCCGTCCGCCAGTTTATCCAGACCAGCACAGGCTGGCATGAACATTACGTGGCCGACAAAGCACTGGAGCTGATCTCCTGCGCTGCCCCCTCCCTGCCCGATGGACGGACCCTGCAACCCGATACGGTTGTAGAGATATGCGAGCAGGCCCAGCATATTGTGCGTGACCTTGCGCACCGGTTCCTTCACTCCCCCGGTGTCGCCCTGTTTATTGACTATGGGCACGATACAAATTCAACGGGTGATTCCTTACAAGCACTGCGCCACGCCCGCCCGACCCCTCCGTTGCAGGCGGAAGAAGGCGAAGCCGACCTGACCACCCATGTGGACTTTACTGCCTTGCTGGCCGTTGCCCGCAAAGCAGAAGTTGCAACATACGGGACCGAAGATCAGGGAGATTTTCTGCGCCATCTGGGCATCATGGAACGCACGGAGCAGTTGGCAAGCCATGCCAACCCGCAGGATGCTGCCATGCTACGCTCGGCCACAAACCGGCTGGTCGCACCAGAAAAAATGGGGCATCTGTTCAAGGTCATGGCTCTGGCCTCCCCCACCCTGCCCACGCCCCCCGGCTTTATGAAAGGTCCGGTTGCATGACGTCCCCACCTACTGCACCGTCCAGTCTTGCGCCGCTTACCAGCCCATTGCTGGGGCAGGCCAGACATGGTTTTTTTACGCGTGAGGGCGGCGTTTCCACCGGCCCGTACGCCAGCCTGAACTGCTCCACCAGATCGGGTGATACGGCAGACAATCTGGCCGAAAACCGGGCACGGGTTGCACGCCACATGGGTGTGCAAGCGGAATGCCTGCTTGGCGTAACACAGGTGCATGGCCCAACCGTTATAACCGCAACAGCCCCTTGGGCAGCAGGACGTGGTGCACAAGCCGATGCGCTGGTAACCTCCAACCCGGATCTGGCCATAAGCGTTATTACCGCCGACTGCGCTCCGGTGCTGTTTAGCAACGAGCAGGGCACGGTTGTTGGGGCCGCCCACGCAGGTTGGCGTGGCGCATTAAGCGGGGTGCTGGAAACGACCATAGAGGCCATGCTAGCCCTAGGCGCCACGCGGGATAGCCTAAGTGCGGTAGTTGGTCCCTGCATTGCGCAGGAAAGTTACGAAACCGCCGAGGACATGCACACAGCCATTACCAGCGCGGACAGGCAGGCTGCCCAGTTTTTTGCTTCCGGCAAACGGGCTGGGCATTACCAGTTTGATCTGGCGGGATGGTGCGTTTTTCGTCTGCAACGCGCCGGAATCAAACATGCCGCCGCACTGGGCGTTGACACTCTGACAGACGAAACCCGTTTTTTCAGCCACAGGCGGCGCACGCTCGCTGGCGGTGGCCAGATCGGACACCAGATTTCTGTTATTGCCACGGGAACCCGCAACGGATGATACGCCGCCAGTACCCTGCTCGTTTTGCCCTCCCCTGCTCTGCTCTGCTGCTGTTAAGCGGATGTCTTGATGTGCCGCACCCCTTTGCACATTCAGACAAAAACGGGCCGGGACTGGCCGCCAGTGCCCCCCCAGCCCGGCTGGATGTACCCACGCCACCCAACGCCCTTCTCTCCGATGCCAATGCCAGCCTATGGGCCAAGGATGTTGCGCAGGAACTGCTCCAGCAGACCATTCCCGCCATAGCCCAGCCCACCCGCAAAGGGGACTGGTGGCTGAACATGCAGGCCGAACTGCGCAACGGTCAGGTGGTGCCGGTCTATACAATTATGACCCCCAAAAACACGGTCCGTGCCACGCAGGAAGGCCAGCCGGTACCTGTTGAGCAATGGTCTGCAGGGGATGGAACCTTTTTCACACTTGTTGCGCAGGATGCCGCCAGCCGTATTGCCGCAGTGCTTACAGGTATTCAGGCTGATGATATGGAAAAAGACCCGCACAGCCTCAAACACCGTGCAGCAAGAGTGTATTTTACCGGCGTTAGCGGCGCTCCGGGAGATGGCAACACATCACTGGCGCAGGCCTTTACCGCTTCGTTCCGTGACAGTGAGGATACCATCCAGAATTCAGCAAAAAATGCTGACTTTACCGTCACAACAACCGTTAAACTCACACCCGGTCCAGCAGGCACCACAGGGCACCCCCAGCAACATATTGAAATTGTCTGGCACGTTGTGGACAGCGCTGGCAAAGAAGCCGGTGCCGCAACACAGTTGCATGATATAGACGCCCACTCGCTCGACCAGTATTGGGGCGATGTTGCCGTGGCCGCAGCGCAGGAAGCCGCAGCAGCCGTTAAGCAAATTATTGACCGTTACTCCGGCCGAGACAATGCTCCGCTGGCCGCTCCCGGCACACCGGCACCGACCGCTCCAGCTCCAGCTCCAGCTCCAGCCAACTAATTAAGGTGTGAAGCTTACACCAGACGGCTCCGGCCGTTCAGGGCCGAGATTCGGGGGAGATAACAACGCAGCCACTCAGTTTGCGGCAGGCTCCCACCGCATCCGTGTGAGACAGATTGGTCAGACGCGCACGGTACAGCCGTCCTTTTTTAGCCTGCACCATAGCAATCTGCACATGCGCGCCAGACAGAGCGTTATTCTGATGTTGCGCGCGCCCGGATGCCTGCTGCGCCATGCTGGCAGACCCAAAGGCCCCAACCTGAATAGCCCAGTTTTTAACCTCTACGCCCCGGACCTTCCTGCTCTGCAAAGGTGCTGGTTCCGCATGGGCTGTAGAAAAAAGACGCAGATTGTTACCAGCCCCCCCCTGCGCCACAGCAACTCTGGCCGGTTCGGTACCAGACTGCGCAGAGTCCGTGAGCGGGCTGGATGAATCTGCTACGTCTTCCGAAGCTTGAGCAACCTGCACCGGTGTGTCTGCCGTTGTCTGGGCGGAGGCTCCCAGACGTTTGGCCCATATGGCCCGCACATCAGCCGGGCTTTCCGCCAGACCATCGACTCCTGTTTTACGTGAAACAGGATGCCAGTCCTGCCCATAGGTATTGGAGGCAGTGTTATCAGCAGAATCGTCCCCAATGGCATCAGCCACCTGCACAGGCTGCATACTGCCCTGCTGCCGGGCCGACCAGGCAGCCCGCACAGCACTTATGCCACCCTGTGTACGCACGGGCTGTGCCGCAGCAGCGGTCTGCATAAACGTATCGTGGCTAGCGACCTGCATATCGGCCTGAGACCTGTTCTGTGGTGAAATGCCCACAATGCGCCGCCCGATGGACGCCACATAGTTCCGGGTCTCCCGCGGGAGTGTACGGTTACGGGTTATAAAATCTTCCAGACGACCCGGCCCGGCATTATACGCTGCCAGAAAGCCCGGTGAGCCATATACATCGTACAACTGCCGCAAATATGCTGTACCGGCCATAATATTATCGTGCGGTTCGTAAGCATCCCCGCCCAGATTATATGTGGCCCGCATTTCATCATAGGTTGGAGGCATAAGCTGCATCAGCCCCATGGCGCCGGGACCGGATGTAACCAGTTGGCCATCATGGAACAGCTTGCCGCCGGACTCCTGCTGGATAACGGCACGCACCCATTCCTCCGGCACATCAAAGCGTTGCGATGCTTCCCGTATATAAGGGCCCCACGGATCTTCTGGTGGGCCGGGAGGCGCATAATAGGCACGGGCATGGGAGCGATAGAACTCGGCCTCCTGCGCTATGGGCACATCCGAATCACGCCCACCGGGCTGATTAGCGCACGCGGCCAGCAGGGCCAGAAGCCCCAGCGCCATAATCCCTTTTACTGCACGCAACGTCTTTTGAGGAAAAAGGGAGACACAACAGTCTTGCATCCGGGAGGGGGCCTGTCTGCCTGTCATGCTGTCCAATCCATCCTTGCCAAGGCACAGGAAATTCGGCCTGATTGACACCGAACACGGCACAAACCGGCACCAAAATACGGTTTTGTATTTATACAGACCATGCCTGCCACGCAAGAAACCGCTCTACCAGACCAGCGGGCAGCCATTACAGAACCAGTTCCAATTTGCGTAAACAATACTGGCATGACCATTCGCACCCAGACTGATGCCGGGAACCATCAGGATTCCCGTACGTCTCCAGCAGAGGGCTTTATCCACCAACTTGGCTAATTTTATGGCACGTCAGACATACTGCCAAAATTCTGCGCACCCCATAGCGCGCGCAAAACAGCCCCTCCCTCCTACAGAAGGCGGGTTACCTTGAGCAGGAACCATGTTCCCATCATGATCAGCAGGCATAGGCCACCGGCATCCACCGTGCCCCATGTGCCATTGGTCAGGAACATGCCGCCAGTATTCATACCAAAAAAGCCGGTCACCAGCGTTGCTGGCAGCATAAGAATGGTACCAACGGTCAAAATATACAGCCGCCTGTTGGTTTCTTCCGCCTGATTGGAGGTGAGTTCATCCTGCAAGGACCGCGCCCGGTCCTGAAGTGCTAAAAGGTCATCGAGTGCGGCATGAACCTGCCGGTGGGACCGATCCTTCAGATCATCTTCGGCCCATTCTGGCAGTTCCAGCTCTTCATCACGAAAAATACGATCCACCGGAGCCAGCACCCGTCGTAATTCCGTGGAGCGGCGGCGCACCATACCCAGCAGGCCGCTCATACGACCCAGATCCGTATCCCGGTCGAGCATCAGCAGCACATCTTCGGCCCGATCAAGCTGGTCATCCAGACGGGCAAAGTCCCGCCGCAGCGTATCGGCAAATTCCAGCAGGGCACGGTCCACCACCTTGGCGGGGGAACGAGGCACCAGTCCGCGCTTAAGTTCGTGGAACACCACACCAAGAGCGGGAATAGGGTGGCGGCGCGTGGTCAGCAGCAGGTCAGGCTCAAGGGCAAAACGCCATGTGCTGACGTTGCGGTCATCATCCGTGGACGTATCATCAAACGCGGGAAGGGCACCAAAAACGATGTCCCCCTCACTTTCCAGCCGGGTGCTACGTTCCAGATTGGTCAGAACCTGACGCACTTCCTCCGGCAGAGAAGGAATGGTCTCAATCTGATGGCGGGACATGGTGTGTACAATGTCAAAATGAAACCATGCCCAGCCTTCGCCCTCGGCGAACTCGGGAGGGAAGTTCCCGGTTGTCAGGCGGTGGATGACCACCTCGCGCTCCAGCTCCTGCGGCTCCTGCCCCGGACGGCAGTAAATGGCCCATACCAGACCATCCCGCAGCAGGGTTCCCCCTTCAGAAAGCAGATCTGTCAGTTGAGACAAGGTGGTTCCAGCCAATTCCGCTCTCCCTGCTCTGCTAATCTGTTATGGGATTTTTCCAGTGCACCGTGGAGCGCCATCACAACGGCAAAAATAAAGACAAAAAAGCGCTACAACACGCACAAGCCACACAAAAAGGGGAGAGGTCAACCACCCCTCCCCCTTCTGGCCTGTTTTAAATAGACCGTATTGTTGGTCGGCGTGGTGTGCTGCCCCGTTCCTGCTTGGCCCGTGGCGCACCACCCGAACGGTTGGATTTGAGAACCGGAGCCGCGGTCAGTTCCGCCTCAAGCTGGGCAATCCGTTTACGCACGCTCTCCTTCAATGCAGGAGACGTGTGGGACTTCATGGCCGCCAGCGTTTCCTTCAGGTCACGCAGCTGCTTCTGTTTTTCCGGCAGGGAGCGCCGAATGGGCTGGTTATCAGACATCTGGCCGCGAAAAGCGCGCATGAACAGACCCTCCATCAAATCAAGACCAAGCGGACAAAGCCGTATGGTTTATGTCTTAAAAATTTAATACCTGACGATCCTGCAACGCCTGCCTTTTGTGCGCAGCGCGACACAGGCCCGGCCAGAAACCGGGGTGGGCAAAACGAAGAACCAGACAGTTTTTACGAATTGCAAAGAACACAGTCGCGCAAAGCATCAAGCAAGGTCTGACACTGCTCTTCGGTTCCCACCGTAATACGCAACCACGCCATCGTGCGCTCACCCTTAAGGTGCCGGACAAGAATGGCCCGGGATCTTAACTGCGCCGCCAGCTCTCCTGCATCACGGTCGGGATGCCGAGTGTAAACAAAGTTTGCCTGAGACGGCAAGACTTCAAAACCAAGAGACTTCAGCCCCTCGCTCAACCGGGCACGGCTGGCCATAACCCGCTGCACAGTCTGGTTGAACCAGACCTCATCTTCCACCGATGCGGTCGCCCCGGCCTGCGCCAGACGGTCAAGCGGATAGGAATTAAAACTATCCTTAACCCGCACCAGCGCCTCAATCAGATCCGGTTGCCCAAAGGCAAAGCCAACCCGCGCCCCAGCCAACGCACGGGACTTGGAAAAAGTCTGCACAACCAGCAAGTTAGGGTAGTCCCTAATCAGCTCTACCGCACTCCGCGCGCCAAAATCCACATAGGCTTCATCAACCAAAACCACTCGGTCCGGGTGCATTTCCAGCAGTTTGCGTATGTCTTCCAGTTCAAGCGCTATGCCCGTAGGCGCATTGGGGTTGGCAATAACCACACCACTGCAAGGCCCTGTATAGTCCTCCACCGCAATGCGCATATCCGAGGTCAGGGGCACCATACGGTAGGGCAGCTTGTACAGCCCACAGTAAACCTTGTAGAAACTATAACTCACATCCGGGAAAAGCAGCGGGTCCCCATGTGCGAACAACGCCTGAAAAGCGTGAGCCAGCACCTCGTCAGACCCATTCCCAACAAAGACATGGTCGGCGGAAAGACCCACGCGCTGCCCCAGCGCCGTTCGCAGCGCCAGTGCCTCGGGGTCCGGATACAAGCGCATACTCTCGGTTGTAGCGGCTTTCATGGCCTCCAGCGCGCGGGGAGATGGGCCATAAGGTGATTCATTGGTGTTCAGCTTGATCAGATTGGCGATTTTGGGCTGTTCACCCGGCACATAGGGTGTGAGGGTGTGAACAAGAGGGCTCCAGAAACGGCTCATTCTGATCATTCCATAGACATAAGTTGAACGGCCTGCGCAGGCAGGCCGTTGCTCAAAAAAGGCTCAGTCGAAACAGCCCGGATGCACACTGGCGCACCCGGCTTTACTGTAAGCTCAGGCGGAAACGCCTACCGCTTTTTTCAAATCCTGCAAGAGCGTGCTGTTGCCCTGCCGTTGCGCCAGATCCAGAGCATTCAGCCCCTCTCCGTCCCGCAGCAGCACGTTGGCACCCGCGGCCAGCAGAACACGCGCCACGTCATCCCGCCCGAACATAACGGCAAACATAAGCGGTGTGCGGCCTACTGCGTTGGGAACATCAACCTCCGCGCCTGCATCCAGCAGCAAACGGGCCAGTGCGACATCACCTTTAAAGGCAACACCGGCCAGCGCCGTGGCGCCTTTTTCATCCTGCAGGTTGGCGTCCGCACCACGGTCTAGCAGCACGCGCACGGCGTCCTTATGCCCGTTATAGGCGGCCAGAATAAGCGGCGTGTATCCCTTTTCCGCCCTCTGGTTGGGGTTCATCCCAGCTTCCAGAAAGCGCGCCAGAAGGTCTGCATCACCTTCTCTGGCGGCATTGATGAACAGAGCGTCCACCTGTTCACGCGTAAAACCCTGCCCGCCCTCTCCGGCTGCCGGATTGGCGGGGGCCTGCTCGGACTGTGTCCGGGAAGACTCTTCTGTCATGGCTGACCTCCGGAAAAAACGGTTTCATACTGTTACGGCAGAACACTGCCTGGGGTTGCCCGATGGCTTTTTTTCATCGCATCGGCCATGCGTCACGGACCAGCTTATAGGGAAAGACTGGTGGGGGCACATGGCAGAAAAGCAACTCTTTTGATATAATGGGAGGAACTGGATAACTCCGCAAGGGTTCTGCCTATAGCAAGCTCGTCTCTTGCCGAAAAATGCAGAACCGTGGAATTGTGCAAAAACTTCTTTTATGGGGGGCCTCATGCGCAGGCCCCCACCCTATTTTGCGGGCTTTGCGCTAAAGCCCAGTTGGAGGACAGGCCCGCTATGCGCGTTTCTTTTTCTACCCCCCTTCGTGCACCAGCCGGAGCGGAAGCCGGTAGATCGAACAACCCGGATACGCTGTGCATCAACACCATTCGTACGCTGGTGATGGATGCTGTGCAAAAAGCCAATTCCGGCCACCCCGGTGCGGCCATGTCCATGGCCCCGATTGCCTATACTCTGTGGCAGAACGCCCTGAACTACGACCCCACCGCTCCGCTGTGGCCAAACCGCGACCGCTTTGTCCTGTCCATCGGCCATGCCTCCATGCTGCTGTACGCGCTTATTCATGTTGCAGGCATCCAACAGGTCAAGGACGGCAAGGTTACATCCGAACCTGCTCTAAGCGTGGAAGACCTTAAACAGTTCCGCCAGTTTGGTTCCAAAACGCCGGGGCACCCGGAATATGGCCACACCACGGGGGTGGAAACCACAACAGGCCCGCTGGGGGCTGGCTGTGGGAACTCCGTAGGTATGGCCATTGCTGAAAAATGGCTGGCCGCACGCTACAACAAGCCCGGCTTCACGCTGTTTGACCACCATGTGTACACCTTGTGTGGGGATGGTGACATGATGGAAGGTGTCTCCAGCGAGGCCGCCTCGCTGGCCGCTCACCTCCAGTTGGGCAACCTGACGTGGATTTATGATTCCAACCGTATTTCCATTGAAGGGTCGACCAATGTCGCCTTTACGGAAAATGTGGCCGAACGCTTTGCCGCCTATGGCTGGCAGGTGCTGGAACTCAAAGACGCCAACGACACATCCGCCTTCCTCCAGCTTCTGGAACAGTCCAAGGCGCAGCCCACCAAACCGACCCTGATTATCGCGCATTCCGTCATTGCATGGGGTGCTCCGCACAAGGCGGGCAAGGCTTCCGCTCATGGCGAACCGCTGGGTGCGGAAGAAGTGCGTGAAACCAAAAAATTCCTCAACTGGCCCGAAGATAGCAGCTTTGCCGTGCCGGACGAGGTTCTGCCCCACATGCGCGCTGGCCTAGGTGCCCGTGGCGCTGCCGCCCGCACAGCGTGGGAAAAGCTGTTTGCGGACTACCGCGCAGCCCACCCGAAAGATGCAGCTGAACTGGACGCTATTTTCAACGGCACTCTGCCCGAAGGATGGGATGCGGACATACCGCTCTATCCGGCGGATGCCAAAGGCATTGCCTCACGCGCAAGCTCGGGGGACGTGCTGAACGCCGTAGCGGGCCGTCTGCCCTGGCTGCTTGGCGGCTCTGCCGATCTGGCACCATCCACCAAAACCCTGCTTAAGGGGCAGGACAGTTTTCAGCCTGCCGAATGGGGAGGCAGCTACGCTGGTCGTAACTTCCACTTTGGTGTGCGTGAACACGCCATGGGCGCCATTGTGAACGGTATGGCGCTGTACGGCCTGCGCCCCTATGGCGCCGGGTTCCTGATCTTCTCGGATTATATGAAGGCGCCCATCCGCCTTTCCGCCCTTATGGGGCTGCCGGTCACCTACATCTTCACCCACGATTCCATTGGTGTGGGAGAAGATGGACCAACCCACCAGCCTATTGAACAGCTGGTGCAACTGCGTGCAACGCCCGGTCTGGTCACGCTCCGCCCAGCAGACGCCAATGAAGTGGCCGAAGCATGGCGCTACCTTATTGCCAGCCGCTCCGGCCCGGTAGCACTGGCCCTGAGCCGCCAGAACCTCCCCACACTGGACCGCTCGCGCTATGCGCTTGCCTCCGGTCTGGCAAAAGGCGCTTACGTGCTGGCGAGCAGCGAACAGACCCCCAAGGTCATCCTGATTGCAACGGGTAGTGAACTCTCGCTGGCGGTTGAAGCCTACGAGACCCTGAGCGCCGAAGGCGTGCCGGCCCGCGTGGTGTCCATGCCTAGCTGGGAACTGTTTGAAGCACAGCCACAATCTTACCGCGAAAGCGTCCTACCTTCCGGTGTAACGGGGCGGGTCGTTGTAGAGGCGGCCTCCCCCATTGGATGGGACCGTTACGCAGGACCAACTGGCACCATCATCGCCATGAATGGCTTCGGTGCGTCTGGCCCTGCCAGCCAGTTGCTCAAGCACTTTGGCTTTACCGTGGAAGCTGTTGTGGAGGCAGCCCGCAAACAGGCGGGCTAAACCAAACAGCCCGTCTGGCGTAATGGTTACAGGATTAGGCCCGGCCTCCTCTACTGGAGAAGCCGGGCAATATAAGGATATGCAGGTATGACCGCTACTGTGCCAACAGGCAGCAACCCATTACAGGCTCTGGCCACGGTCCATCAGTCCCCATGGCTGGACTTTATCCGCCGTTCATTTGTGGAAGACGGGTCGCTGACCAAACTGGTGCAAAGCGGGGACATACGTGGCGTAACCTCCAACCCGGCCATCTTCCAGAAAGCCATGGGAGACGGCACGGAATATGACCCGCAGATGCGCGATATTCTGGCGCATGAGACACTCTCCCCCGGCGCGCTGTACGAACGTTTGGCCGTGGCAGATATTCAGGCTGCGGCAAAAGTGCTAGCACCCGTTCATGCACAGACCAAAGGGCGGGATGGCTTTGTCAGCCTGGAAGTCTCACCCTATCTGGCACGGGACGGAAAAGGCACAGCACACGAGGCGGAACGGCTGTGGGCGGATGTCCACGCCCCTAACCTGATGATCAAAATTCCCGCAACGCCGGAAAGCATCCCGGCTATTCGCAAGAGCATTGCGGCGGGAATCAACGTTAATGTGACCCTTATTTTCTCCCTCGCCGCATACCGCGATGTTGTCGAAGCATGGTTGAGCGGGCTTGAGGACCTCAAGGCCCGTGGGGGAGATCTCTCCCAAGTTGCCTCCGTGGCATCATTCTTTGTCAGCCGGATTGATGGTAAAATTGATGCCGCAATCGACCGCCGGGTAAAAGCGGGAGACAAGGATGCCGAAAGCCTGAAGGCCCTGCGCGGCAAGGTTGCCATTGCCAACGCCAAAATGGCGTATGTGTACTGGCAGGAAATGATGCAGACCCCTCGCTGGAAAGCTTTGGAGGCCGCAGGGGCCCAGACCCAGCGCCTGCTGTGGGCTTCCACCGGCACCAAGGACAAAACCTATAGCGATGTACTGTATGTGGACACACTCATTGGCCCGCATACGGTTAACACTCTGCCCCCCGCCACTATGGACGCCTTCCGCGACCACGGCACGGTGAGCGAGACCCTGACGCAAGGCGTTGCCGAAGCCCGTAGCGTGATGGAAGACGCAGAACGCCTCGGCCTTGATCTGGATGGCGTGACCGCCACGTTGCTGAACGAGGGCGTAAGCGCGTTTGAAGATGCGTTTGACGCGCTCCTTGGCTCCGTTGCCAGCAAGCAGATCACGCTGATGGGCAACAAGCTGACCGGCCTTAAAACCAGCCTGCCAACCGACCTTCAGGCCGCCGTGGATGCGGGGCTGGAAGAATGGCGCAAAGACGGCACCATCCGCCGCGTATGGCGCAAGGATGCTTCCGTATGGACTGGCCAGTCAGAAGGGGACTGGGTTAACTGGCTGAACGTGGTGGACGAACGGCTGGCCCATGTGGACGAGCTGGAGGCTTTTCAGGCCGAGGTCAAAGCCCGCGGCTTCCAGCAGGTTCTGCTCATGGGCATGGGCGGGTCCAGCATGGGACCGGAAGTGCTGGCCATGACCTTTGGCAAGCATGAGGGCTTTGGCCATCTTTATGTGCTGGACAGCACGGACCCGCAGCAGGTTGCTGCGTTTGAACGCAAAATAGACCCGTTCCACACGCTGTTTATTGTTGCCTCCAAGTCTGGCAGCACGCTTGAGCCCAATATTATGCTGGCCTATTTTCAGGACCTTGCCAAACGGGCGCTCAAGGAAAAAGCAGGCTCTCATTTTGTGGCCATTACAGACCCCGGCTCCAAGCTGGAAGCGCTGGCTAAAAAGGAAGGGTTCTGGAAGGTTTTTGCGGGCGACCCCAAAATTGGTGGCCGCTACTCCATTCTGTCCAACTTCGGCCTTGTGCCTGCCGCCGCGGCCGGTGTGCCCGTACGCCTGTTTTTGGAAGATGCGTTGCGCGGGGTCCGTCTGTGCGATGCTAGCGTGCCGCCTGCCGCCAACCCCGGCGTCCAGCTTGGTACACTGATGGGCGTTGCTGCCAAAACGCAGGGGCGAGACAAACTCAGCATTATTGCCACCCCGCAAATTGCAGATTTTGGCGCTTGGCTGGAACAGCTTGTAGCGGAATCCACCGGCAAACACGGCAAAGGCATTATCCCGGTTGATAACGAAACACTGGGTGGCCCCAGCCGGTACGGTAAAGACCGCCTGTTCGTTTATCTACGCCTCGTACCAGAACACCGGCATGAGCAGGATGAAGCCATTGCGACCCTGATTGAGGCAGGTCAGCCGGTTATCACCATCAACCTGCACAACAAACGTCAGATTGCGCAGGAATTCTTCCGGTGGGAAATCGCAACAGCCGTAGCTGGCGCTTTTCTGGGTATTGACCCGTTCGACCAGCCGGACGTGGAATCCACCAAGGTGGAAACCCGCAAGCTGACCGAGGCTTACGACAAAACAGGCGCCCTGCCAGCCGAAACCCCATTTGCGGAATTTGGTCCACTGGCATTTTTTGCCGACCCCGCCAATGCGGCGGCCGTAAAGGCAGACAGTGCTGCTGCCATTCTCAAAACCCATTTGGATCGCACCAAACCGGGGGACTACGTCGCTCTGCTGGCCTTTATTGAACGCAACAGAGAAACGGTAGAGTGGCTCCAGCATGTGCGCCTGCATGTGCGTGATGCAAAAACCATTGCAACCTCCACAGGTTTTGGTCCGCGCTTTCTGCACTCCACAGGGCAGGCCTACAAAGGTGGCCCCAACACCGGCGTCTTTTTGCAGATTACGGCAGACAATACGCGTGACCTGCCCGTGCCCGGCTCCAGCTATACGTTTGGCGTTGTCAAAGCCGCACAGGCCCGTGGGGATTTTGACGTTCTGGCCGAACGCAAACGCCGCGCCCTGCGTGTGCATATACGCGGCAACCTGAAGGAAGGGCTTGCAGCCTTGGCCACCGCCCTGCATGACGCCCTGTAACAGACCGACTGAACAAGAGAGACATTATGCAAATTGGCATTGTTGGGCTGGGCAGGATGGGGGGCAATATTGCCGTCCGCCTGACACGCCACGGACACGACGTTGTTGTTTACGACCGGGACGCAGCAGCCGTGGAAAAAACGGTCGCACGGGCTGAGACCGGGCGAGCAACAGGGGCTTCCAGTCTGGCTGATGTTGTCGCCAAGCTGAGCGGCCCCAGAAAAATTGTGTGGTCCATGCTCCCCGCAGGCGACATTACGGAAGAAACCGTTATGTCCCTTGCTGGCCTGATGGGACGTGGCGATATCGTCATTGATGGTGGCAACACCTATTATAAAGATGATATCCGCCGTGCCAGAGTGCTGGCCGAAAAGGGAATTGATTACCTCGATATCGGCACATCCGGCGGCGTCTGGGGGCTGGAACGCGGCTACTGCATGATGTACGGCGGCACAAAGGAAGCCGCTGACCATATTGACCCCATTCTGGCAGCCCTTGCCCCCGGTATGGGCGACATCCCGCGCACCCCCAACCGCGAGCGGGAAGGGTTGGACCCTCGGGCCGAGCAGGGTTACCTGTACTGCGGTCCTGCTGGGTCAGGCCATTTTGTCAAAATGGTTCATAACGGCATTGAATACGGCATGATGCAGGCCTTTGCAGAAGGGTTTGACGTAATGCACCGTAAGGACTCCCCTCTGCTGGCCGAAGACGAACGCTTTTCGCTGAATATGGCGGATATTGCGGAAGTCTGGCGCCGTGGCAGTGTGGTCTCCTCCTGGTTGCTGGACCTGACAGCTCAGGCCCTTGCCAGCAATGGTGAACTGTCCTCATTCAGCGGGGAAGTCAGCGATTCAGGCGAAGGACGCTGGACCATTGAAGCGGCTATTGAAGAAGCCGTGCCTGTACCGGTCATGACGGCGGCCCTGTTCACACGTTTCCGTTCCCGCAGCGGCAACACCTTTGCTGAAAAAGTGCTGTCCGCCATGCGTTTTGGCTTTGGCGGCCACGTAGAAAGCAAAAGCTGAGGTCTTTACATTCCCCTGCTCTTTATGGGGAGCAGGGGAACATTGAGGAGAAGAACAATGGCAGGCAATGGGCAAAACAGGCACGGGCCTGACCGTCCCCCCGCTTGCCGCATCCGCCTTGTTGTATCCGACATGGACGGCACTCTCCTTACCCCGGACAAACAGATCACACAGCAGAGCCTGTCTGCTGCACAGGCCTTGCGCCACGCGGGAATTCCGCTCTGCCTTGTCAGCAGTCGCCCGCCCGGTGGCATGGAAATGTATTTTGACCAACTCGGGATCAACACACCCTATGGTGCGCTGAACGGGGGTACCCTCTTCAACCCCGACAGGACCATACGGTCCAGCCTTTCCCTCGACCCGCAGACCGTGCTGGATGCACTGGATATGCTTCAGGCCCAGAAGGTGGACACTTGGCTGTTCCGGGGGCACGCATGGTTTGTGCGCAACGCGCAAAGTCCTCTGGTACAGGCCGAGAGCCGCACCGTGCAGACCATCCCCACGCAGGTGGACAACCTGAGTGCTTACACGCAGAACATTGGCAAAGTTGCTGGCTCCACCGCAGACCACGCCGCTCTGCATGAGCAGGAAGCGGATATTGGCCGCAAACTGGCAGGTCGGGCCTGCGTTGCCCTTTCCAGCAAGTGGTTTTTGGATATTACACCCCTGCATGCCAACAAAGGGTATGCGGTGCGCCAATTGGCAGCCTATTACGGTGTCAGTGTGGAGGAAGTCGCCTGCATTGGGGATATGAACAATGATGTTCCCATGCTGTCCATTGCGGGTCTCTCTATTGCCATGGGGCAGGCCACGCCAGATGTGCAGGCCAGCGCACATTTTGTAACCAGCCCCAACACGCAGGAAGGCTGGGCCAGAGCCATAACAGATTTTATTCTGCCCCGTTGTAGCAAGAACACCCACCACACATACAACGGCGCGGCGCCCTCGGCCGCACACCCCCAATGATGAAGAAAGACCAAACCATGCCCGGACAGACAACCGCCACAGGTGCGCTGCATGTTTTTCCCACACGGGACGAACTGATAACCGGGTTGGCGGACTGGCTGCTGAAACGCAGTCTTGAAAAAAAGGAGGGTGCGCCCTTCCGCATCGCCCTGAGTGGCGGCTCTACGCCGCAGCACCTGTATGCCCTCATGGCCAGCAGTCCTTATGTGGAGCGCTTCCCTTGGCGGAACATGCAGTTTTTTATTGGTGATGACCGGTTTGTGCCGCATGACCATGCAGACAGCAATTTTGGCATGATGCAGCGCCTGCTGTTTTCCAAGGCTCCCATTCCGGCAGGTAACATTTTTCCCATGCCGGACCGTGGCGTGGCGGAAGAGGCGGCTCAAAGCTATGAGCGCACGCTCAAAGACCTTTATGGTGCCGAAGAGTTTGCGCCAGACCGACCTTTTTTTGATGTGCAGCTTATGGGCGTTGGTACTGATGGGCATACGGCATCGCTTTTTCCCGGCCAGCCCGTTCTGCATAACCGCAAAGCATGGGTCGCCACCTGTGTACCACCCGCGGCCCCCCATACCCGGCTTACGCTAACCTACCCTGCCATTCATGCCAGCCAGCACGTTGTTTTTCTGGTAGAAGGTGCAGCCAAGCAGCATATTGTTACACGCATTCGGGCGCAGGACCCGGCCTGCCCGGCCAGTGCCGTAACCGCACTGGGGGAACTGGTATGGTTTACAGACCAGGCCGCGGCCCCATCGGACAAACAATAACAAGGATAAAAACTGATGACTGCCACACAGATCGACCCTGCCGCCGCCTTCAAGCAGCAATGTGCCGTGCAGGCTGCCTCCCTTGTGCAAACCGGCATGGCCGTAGGCCTTGGCACTGGCTCCACCGCCAAATTTGTCGTGGCAGAGCTTGGCCGCCGCATTCGGGAGGAAGGATTGCGGATTACGGCCATCCCCACTTCCATTGTAACCGAAAAGCAGGCGCGGGAAGAGGGTATTCCCCTGACCTCCTTTGGTGCCCAGCCCGAGCTGGATATTGCCATTGACGGCGCGGACGAAATTGAACCCAAGACCCTGAACCTGATTAAAGGTCTGGGCGGCGCGCTTCTGTGGGAAAAAATTGTGGCTTCGGCAGCCCGTCAGTTCGTTGTTGTCGCAGATGCCAGCAAATATGTGGACCATCTGGGTATGCGTTGCCCGCTGCCGGTTGAGGTCATTCCCTTTGGATGGGAAAATGCCGCCCGCAAACTGGGTAATCTGGGCGCACAGGTTACGCCACGCCGTATGCGCGATGGGTCTTTTTTCCTGACCGATGAGAAAAACCTGATTATGGACTGCGTTTTTCCTGCCATTATGGAACCAGAAAAACTAAGCCACGCCCTGTACAACATTGTAGGCGTTGTTGAGCATGGGCTGTTCCTGCACATGGCAACCCAGACCATTACGGCAGGCCCGGATGGTATTCGCGTATTAACGCCGCAGGGGAGCTAAGACATGTCTCTTAACAGTTCTGCTTTTTCACCCGACCATGTTCTACCCGCACAGCCTGCCGCACATGGCATTGCCAAGCGGCTTATTGTGGTCATGGGGGTCTGTGGGTCTGGCAAAACAACCATTGCGGAAGGCCTGCACAACGAACTGGGCTGGCCATGGCTGGATGCCGACACCCTGCATGACACAAACAATATTGCCAAAATGCGGGATGGCATTCCCCTGACCGATCTGGACCGCAAAGGGTGGCTGGAACGCTGCCACGCGTGGCTCAAATCCTGCGCGGACAAGAACACCGGCGGTATTCTGGCCTGCTCTGCCCTCAAACGTGCATACAGGAACAGGCTATGCGAGCAGGACCTGAATGTGCAGTTCGTCTATCTCCATGCAGATGAGGGCACATTGCACACACGGCTGAACGCCCGCTCAGGGCACTTTATGCCCGCCAGCCAGTTGCCCAGCCAGTTGGATACACTGGAACCGCCTCAGCCGGATGAACCGGCATGGTCCCTACTGACCCTACACCAGCCGGCAGAAATTATTGCCGAGATCATGGGTCTGCTTAAAGCCAAAAAGAACTGAAAGACCGCCACCATGGGGCATAACTACGCCAAACCCTTAACATCCGGCCAGAAAATGGAACGTCTGTTAGGGCGCATTCCCCCATCGTGGCATGTAGTTATGGAGCGGTTGGCAGGGGACGCCATGTGGCGTGCCCTTGCCCATGCCCCCGGTCAGAACGGCGCATGGAGCGACCCACACCCGGACCCGGCCGATGCTCTGGAAGATAGCTGGCGCCGCAACCGCACTGTTGCCGTCTGACCTCCGTCAGTCAGGCTTCCGGCCTCTCATCAACGCTTGTGGGTGCTGCCGCCGGGGCGTTGCGTTCGGTCGTCTTTGTGCTGGACTTTGGTTTTTTATAAGGCTGCCCGGTCAGTGGGTTCATACGCACCTTGCGTGTTGGTCGTGGCGCCTGGTCCGGCACAACATACGCGGCAATACCTTCCGCCTGTCTGGCCCGCGCAAACCGCTGTGCGTGCGACAACTGGGCTGCGTAATACAGCACTTTGTCCCCTACCATAACACTGTGCTTACGCACCTCGCCCCTCCTGCACACGGGCAAACACCACGTTTTTGTGGTCTGCCAGCCCTCGCCAATGCCGCTTGCAAGCCTTCTGGCCGTATTTTAGTATATATAAAATTAGGATAAACTGATGACCTTCCCTTATCCCCGTCTCTCCAGCCTGCTTCGCCTTATGGCAGGTGTAGCAGCAGGTTTTGTTCTGTGCGCCCCTCTGCAAGTTCAGGCACGTCTTGTAACAGATATGAGTGGTGCGACGGTTGAGATCAAGGATAACGCCCCCCCGATTGCGGACCTCTGGTTTGCCCATAACGAAATAAGCGTGATGCTGGGCGCGGCTCCGCGCATACGCATAACGGCAGAAAATACCGCTGATAATCCGTGGCTTTTTAAAATATCGCCCATTATGTACATGGCCCATATGGGGGTAAAGCCCAACACCGTCAGTGCCGAATACCTGTTGGCCAACAAGATTGGGCTGGTATTTGTACCCTCCGCCGCCAAGGCGGAAGAACTCCGTCATGCAGGCGTAACCGCTCTGGCCGCCGAATACATGACCATGCCGGACATGCTCACCTCGCTAGACATGACGGCAGAAGCCATTGGCACAATGGAGGCCCATAACACCGCCAAACGCTACAGGCAGGAAATGGAACGGGTGCTTGAATTGCTCAAATTCCGTACCGCCCAATTGCATGAAGCAGAGCGCCCGCGTGTGCTCCACATTGCCCGTCTCTCCCCGCTACAGGTGGACGGTGAAAAAACCCTGATTGACGCATGGATTCAGGCTGCTGGGGGCACCAACGCAGCCACGGTATCGGGCAATCACAGGCCGGTCAGCTTTGAACAGGTTGCCGTCTGGAACCCAGATGTGGTGATTGTGGATGCCGCCGCCGGAGAACTGCCAGAATCCTCCCCTCTACGAACCCTCAATGCCTTTAAACAGCAGAAATGGTGGATCAACCCCAAAGGGGTTTTTGCATGGGACCGTTATGGCTGCGAGGAGCTTCTGCAACTTCAGTGGGCCGCACAAAAGCTGCACCCGACGTTGTTCGCAGATCTGGATATACGGACAGCAGTACGGAATTTTTATAACATCTTTTTCCATTACCATCTGAGTGACGACGACATCTCGCGCATTCTGGCTGCTCAACCGCCTGCCCCCTAACCCTTACCCTGCGCAGAAGCAGGATGAGCCAGATGAAGTATGACAGTCATGCAACTTATTGGACGCCCTGCCCCCAATGCTGTTATGCCCTAAGGCATGACAGCGCTGCTGGAACACCTGCGTACCCATAAGACACCAGCCCGCTGGCTTGCCGCGCTGCGCGCACTGGTCCGCACGGACTCGCTCTGGCTTCTTGTGCTGGCCGCCATAACCGGTGTGCTGGCAGGGCTTGCCGTCAGCCTTATTACCTTTACCACCCTGCTGGCCCACAACATGCTGGCTCCGGGCTACAAACGCCTGTCCGGGCTGGAGCATGTTGCCCCGTGGCGCGCCCTGCTGGTGCCTGCAACCGGGGGCCTTCTGCTTGGTCTGTGGCATTATGCGCTGCAACGCCACAAACGCTACAGACCTGTTGACCCCATTGAGGCCAACGCCCTGCACGGTGGTCGCATGTCCATGCGGGACAGCCTGATTGTTACGGGGCAGACCATCCTATCCAACGGGTGTGGTATTTCCCTTGGGTTGGAGGCAGGCTTTAGCCAGATTGGAGCTGCTTTTGGCTCACGCATTGGTCGCAATTTGCGTATGCACCGGGCCGATGTCCGCCTGCTTGTTGGGTGTGGCGCGGCTGGCGCCATTGGCTCCGCCTTTGACGCACCACTGGCCGGGGCATTTTATGCTTTTGAACTCATTATCGGCTCTTATGCCTTCCCGCTTCTAGCGCCTGTTGCCTGTGCATCCCTCTGCGCATTAGCGGTTGTGCACCTAACAGGGGAAACGCTGCCAGCCATTAGCATGACCCTTCCGCAAGGCGTGCCGCCACTGGCTTACCTGTTTTTGGCTGTGCTGGGAGGGCTGTCCGCGCTGATTGGCGTTGGGTTGATGAAGAGCGCGGCTTATGCCGAACAGGTTTTTGCCCTGTGCATCAAACCCATATGGCTCCGCCCCATGGTTGGCGGGCTACTGGTTGGCGGACTGGCCATTGTGTCCCCCACTGTTCTGTCTTCGGGGCATATTGCCATGCGGGAGGGGCTGGTGAGCCCGCCTCTGTTCTGGGCAGCAGTGGGGTTGCTACTGCTCAAGGCTGCGGCGTCCACCCTTTCCATAGGTTCGGGATTCCGTGGTGGTCTGTTTTTTGCATCGCTTTATCTGGGCGTCCTAACCGGAGCCGCCTTTGCCAGTGTGGTTGCCCCCATTGTGGACCTGCCCCTTGCCCTCTGCACGGTTGCGGGCATGTGCGCGCTGGCCACCACCATTATTGGCGGCCCGCTGACCATGATTCTGCTCACGCTGGAAACCACCCATAGTGCAGACCTGACAGCTGCCGTGGCGCTGACAGCACTTGTGGCCTCCTTTACGGTCAAGCGCATTTTTGGCTACTCCTTTGCAACATGGCGCTTCCACCTGCGGGGCGAAAACATCCGCTCCGGGGTGGATGTCGGCTGGATGCGCACGCTAACAGTCAGCCGCATGATGCGCACACAACTGGACCTGCTGCCTGCAAACACCACGGTTGCGGATGCCCGCACCGCTTTTGCCGGGCGTATGCCCCGTTACATTGTGCTGCATGATGACCAGAACCGTTATGCCGGGCTGCTGGAAAGCAACCTGATCCAGTCCATTGCCATTGCCCCGGACCAGCCTTTGTCGGCCGTAACAGAAAATGATGAAGAGGTTCTCTCGCCAGATTTTTCAATCGGGCACGCCGTGGCAGCCTTTGAGCGCACAGCCCGCCCGGCGCTGGCTGTAACAGACAGGGAGGGCCACATTCTGGGCATTCTGAGCGAGCGTTACGTGCTACGCCGCTATGCGGAGGAACTGGAACGTACACGCCGTGAACTGGCCGGAGAAAAACACGGCCGATAAATCCGCACGGACCATGTCGGACAATGTAGCATGGTCGTGATCGCCCGCCCCTTTTACCCCTTCATTCTGCGCGCCATATTCAGGTCGTCAGTTTTTTACTCAGAAATCGGCGGTGTCCCATGCCTGCTGCTCCTGTTGTTCCTTCCTCCATGCAAGCCATCTGTTTTACCGAACCCGGTGGACCGGACGTCCTGCATCTGGAAACCCTCCAGATACCCAAACCCGGCCGAGGGGAGGTGCTGGTGCGCGTTATGGCGGCGGGCGTCAATCGTCCGGACCTCATGCAGCGTCAGGGCCTCTATCCTCCCCCACCCGGCGCCTGCCCCCGCCTTGGGCTGGAAGTAGCGGGGGAGGTTGTGGCGTGCGGCCTACCGCTGGAAGGCGCCACCATGCCAGCCATAGGCAGCCACGTATGCGCACTGACCAATGGTGGGGGGTATGCACAGTACTGCCTTGTGCCCGCAGGCCAGTGTCTGCCGTGGCCCAAGGGCTTTACTGCCGAACAGGCCGCAGCCCTGCCCGAAACGTATTTTACCGTCTGGTCCAACCTGTTTATGCCCAGCCTGCCGCCACAGGGGGCACGGGTGCTTATACACGGTGGCACCAGTGGTATTGGCACAACGGCCATCCAGCTTGTTAAGGCATTTGGGGGACAGGTTTTTGCCACGGCAGGCAGCCCGGAAAAATGCGCATTGTGCGAAGAACTGGGGGCAACGGCCATCAACTACCGCACGGAAGATTTTTTAACCCGCATCCGGGAAATGACACACGACAAAGGTGTGGACATTATTCTGGACATGATTGGGGGCGCCTACTTCAACCGTAATCTCAAGTCTCTCGCTATGGATGGCAGGCTGATCATTATTGCACTACAGGGCGGCGCCAAGGCCGAACAGGCCGATCTGGCCCGGATCATGACCCGCCGTCTGACCGTAACCGGTAGCAGCCTGCGCCCCAGAGACAGCCGCAACAAGGCCCGTATTGCCTACGAACTTCAGGACCATGTGTGGCCTTTGCTGAACAAAGGCGCCATATGCCCCCTTATCCACGCCACGTTCCCCCTTGCGCAGGCGGATAAGGCCCACGCGGCGCTGGAAGCCGGAAACCATATTGGCAAAATTGTGCTAACCGTTTCCCCCGCCTAAAAGGGAAGGAGCAAAAGCAGGGCCTGCCCTGCCTCCGTCTTTGAAGGAACTCCGGGGCCATATGGATACGTCTCTCGCTTCCCCCTCATCCACCATTGCGGACCGGCTCGATGCGGTCCGCAAGAGTATGCACGCCGCAGCACTGGCTGCCGGGCGTGACCCGGCTTCGGTCTCGCTGGTGGCTGTTTCCAAATTCCATCCCCAGCAAAGCGTGCAGGAGGCCCTTGCCGCGCACCAATGTGTGTTTGGTGAAAACCGGGTGCAGGAAGCCGCCGCAAAATTCCCACCTTTGCGCGCAACGCATCCCAACATGCGCCTACACCTTATTGGTGGGTTGCAGACCAACAAGGCGCGCGAAGCTGTGCGTATTGCAGACATGATTGAAAGCCTTGACCGCCCGGCACTGGTGGACGCCATTGCCAAGGCCGCAGATGCGGAAGGGCGGCTGCCTGACCTGCTCGTCGAGGTTAATACCGGGGATGAACCCCAGAAGTTTGGCGTCCCGCGGGAAGAGGCGGATGGGTTTATCCGGCTCTGCCAGCAACGCTTTGGGGCATCACTGCGTGGGTTAATGTGTATTCCCCCAGCCGGGGAGAATCCGGTGCCCCATTTTCAACTCCTGCGCAGCATGGCGCATACTCACGGGCTGCCTGTGCTCTCCATGGGCATGTCGGCTGATTTTGAGCAGGCCATTGCGCAGGGTGCGACCCTTGTGCGGGTTGGTAGCGCCATATTCGGGCCACGCCCGGTACTGGCCTAAAGAGCCTATTCTCAATAATGGTATCCGGTATGCCTTGCCTCTGGCACTCTCCCCACCTTATGGAGGGCATCCTAGAATTTCTTTCTTCTTCTTGTGCCCCTGACGCGGAGCCAGAAATGCCATGACAGACGCCGACAGTACAAAGCCTACAGGTTCCGCCCCTGCTCCGGGTGAGCCGCAGCCAACAACCGGAGCACCGGAACCCCGGCGTATTGCCGAGTTCGACGCAGACCAGCCGCAACATGCCACGGCTCCTGTAGGCTTTGCCGCTCTGTTGAGCGTGTTGGGCGTTGTGTATGGTGACATTGGTACAAGCCCGCTTTACGCCTTCCGCTCCACAGTGGAGGTCATTTCCGGCCACCATAAAGTGGAACCGTGGGAAATTATGGGGGTCGCCAGTCTTATTTTCTGGACCCTCATCCTAATCGTGACCGTCAAATATGTGCTGCTCATTATGCGGGCGGACCATAATGGCGAGGGGGGCATTCTTGCCATTATGTCCCTCGCTCAGCGTGTCACCACCAATACACGAACGCGACTGGCCCTTGGCATGGTCGGCATTATTGGCACCTGTCTGTTTTTTGGGGATGGCATTATTACGCCTGCCATTTCCGTTCTATCCGCCATTGAAGGGGTAGAGGTCAGTATTCCCGCAGCGCATGAGGTGGTTATTCCAGTAGCCATACTGGTTATTATCAGCCTCTTTAGTGTGCAATGGGTTGGTACGGGCCGGGTGGGAACCATATTCGGGCCCATCATGCTGCTCTGGTTTGGCACGCTGGGTGTACTGGGAATTCTCCAGATTCTGCACCACCCCCATATTCTGCTGGCTTTATCCCCCACCTATGCACTGGAATTTGTGTTTTATCACGGTAAGCTCTCTTTCCTTGCGCTGGGGGCTGTTGTGCTGTGCGTTACCGGGGCAGAGGCGCTTTATGCGGATATGGGGCACTTTGGCCGTGCCCCCATTCGTTACGCGTGGCTGTTTTTTGTGCTACCCATGCTGGTGCTGAACTATTTTGGGCAGGCGGCGCTGGTTATTGCCGATCCCCAGGCTCTGGCTAACCCGTTCTTCCTGCTCTGCCCCAACTGGATGCGGGGGCCAATGGTGGTACTGTCCACACTGGCCACGGTTATTGCCAGTCAGGCCGGGATTTCTGGCGGGTTTTCGCTCTGCCGCCAGCTTATTCAGCTCGGTTACATGCCCCGCCTGCGCATTACCCACACAAATGCTGAAGAAGAAGGGCAGATCTACCTACCTGACTTCAACCGCTTTTTGGCCGTGGGTGCGGTGTTGCTGGTTCTGGCCTTCCGCAGTTCAGACGCCTTGGCCTCCGCCTATGGTATTGCGGTTACGGGCACGTTTATCTGCACGTCCATTCTGGCTATTGCGGTCTTTCGCAAGCACTTCAACTGGCCAGCATGGCAGGTGGGTATGGTGTTTGGTGGCTTTTTGCTGCTGGATGGCACCTTCTTTACCGCCAATGCGCTCAAAATCCCCGATGGTGGGTGGGTTCCCGTCATGCTCGGCTGCGTGCTGACCCTGATGATGACCACATGGAAAAAAGGGCGCGGCCTTATTATTGCTCGCCAACGGCAGGACAGCCTGCCCATGGGGTCTTTTATCGCCCGTCTGCCCCAGTCCCGCACCATTATCCGCGTGCCGGGCATGGCCGTGTTTATGACCAGCACACCGGACTTTGTGCCGCCCTGCCTGCTGCATAACATGCGCCACAACAAGATCCTGCATGACCACGTTCTGTTTGTGACCGTGCAGAACCTCGACCAGCCGGAGGCCGAACGCGGCCATCGCGTAACGGTGGAAGAACTGGCACCAGATGTTTACCGCGTTATCCTGCGGTATGGCTTTATGGAAATGCCCAACATCCCCCGCGCCCTGGAAGAACTCAAAGCCAACGGTGTGGATTTTGACGCCCTTCAGGCCTCGTACTTCACATCACGCGAGCTGGTCACGCGCTCCTCGGTGCCGCGCATGTCGCGGTGGCGTATGTCCATCTTCCTGTTCATGCTGCGCAACTCGACCTCGAGCATGGAATTCTTCCGTATTCCGCCAGACCGCGTTGTGGAATTGGGCGTGAAGGTCGCGATCTGAGCGCGTGCAACACGAACCACTCGCCCTTTACATCCACTGGCCGTTTTGTCTGGCCAAATGCCCGTACTGTGACTTCAACTCACATGTACGGGACACCATCCCTCAGGCCCGGTTTGCCAAGGCACTCCGGGCCGAACTGGCGTACGATGCCGCACGGCTTGGCCGCCGCAGGCTGACATCCATCTTCTTTGGCGGAGGCACGCCTTCGCTTATGGCGCCAGAAACAGTGGCCGCCCTGATAGAAGACGCCACAACACTGTTTGATGCCGCCCCCGATCTAGAAATCACACTGGAAGCCAACCCGACCAGCGTGGAAGCCGAACGCCTGCACCAGTTCCGGCAGGCGGGCGTTAACCGTGTTTCCCTTGGCATTCAGGCGTTGGATGACCACGCTCTCTCTTTTTTGGGGCGGGAACATTCAGCCGCACAGGCCCGCGCAGCGCTGGAGACGGCCCGCAGCCTGTTCCCTCGCCTGACGTTTGACCTCATCTACGCCCGGCCGGAACAAACCCTTGCAGCGTGGCGGCAGGAACTAACAACCGCCCTGCAACTGGCGGACGACCATCTCTCGCTCTACCAGCTCACAATAGAGCCGGGGACACGTTTTGAGGCTCTGTACCGCAAAGGCACATTTACCCTCCCCGATAATGACACGGCGGCCGCGCTATACGATGCCACGGCAGAATTAACCCATGCCCACGGCATGGCGGCCTACGAGGTCTCCAACTATGCTCGCCCCGGTAGCGAGAGTCAGCACAACCTGACCTACTGGCGTTATGCGGACTATCTGGGCATAGGGCCCGGCGCACATGGCCGCCTGAGCTTTGGCAACACATTGCTGGCCACACGCCGCCACCGTGCGCCTGAACCGTGGGCCGAGCTGGTAGAGGCGACCGGCACGGGCCAGACCTCGGCTGATGAACTAACACCACATGAACGCGCGCAGGAAATGCTGCTAATGGGCCTGCGCGTGCAGGAAGGCATTGACCTGCGCCGTTTTTACACGCGCACCGGCATGATGCTGGACGATGCTGTAGACCAGCCCACTCTGACGCAAGCACTGGCAGAGGGCTACCTGACCCGCACCGAGCAGTCGCTCCGCGCCACGGCAGAAGGACGGGTACGACTGGAAGCACTTCTGGCCGCCCTTGTGCTTTAGGCCGATATTGCCACGCCTCCCAGCCATCCCCATGTGACTGACATGATAAACCTGATTAAACTTGTTGTGGGTGTAACCTCGCTCGAAGAACTGGCAGAACGCCAGACATTACCTGCAAACCAGCGGTTGCACCCAGCAAGTGGTAAAATGCTGCCTGTTGTACGCACGCGCACCTTTCCCAAACAGGCTGATGAGCTGTTGCAGGGCGGCTCTCTTTACCGGGTTATTGCCGGGCTTATTCTATGCCGCCAGCGGCTGGTTGATATTCAGTCTGAAGTGCGCGCCGATGGTACAAACGGCACACTGCTCTTTGTGGACCCAACCATTATCCGGGTAGAAGCCCGCGCCCTCCGCCCTTTTCAGGGGTGGCGATACCTGCGTCCGGCCGATGCCCCCCCAGACCTGAAGCATGGTGCAGGGCATGACCAGTTACCACCGGCCCTGCAAAAGGAGTTGGCTCTGCTGGGATTATAAACCAGAGCACGTGGCAAGATGAAAATTCTCCTCATCTTCATGCGTGTATCGCACGGCGCACCCCGGTATTCGAAAAAAAACGCACAATTTAAATTTAGCCGCTTGACGGTGTGTAAATTCCAATCTAAACAACGCTCCAACAACGCCTCTTGTCCCGTTCGTCTAGAGGCCTAGGACACCGCCCTTTCACGGCGGCAACACGGGTTCGAATCCCGTACGGGACGCCACTTTTAGTTGGCTATGTTGTTTTCCTTAAATAAAATAATGTACCCTATACAGTTATAACCTTATCAGGTTAATAACTTAGTTTGCGCCTGTTGCTGCAACATACGCAATCTTTTGCAATATCAGCTTACAAAACAGCGGGAAACAAAACGCCTCTTTTCAACCACGAGGCGTTTTGCACTCCCATGATCTCATCAGGTTATTGGCAAACGTTCTTCTGCTACACCACTTTTTTTGAGAATGAACAGCGCCAGAAGATAAACGACCAACCCTCCGATGGATAGCAACGCACCACCGACACCAAGCGCGCCATAACCAAACTGCTGGCCTAGCAGAACGCTCCCCAGCGAGGCGCCAAGCGCATTGGCTATATTAAAAGCCGAATGATTAAGGGATGCTGCAAGTGTTTGCGCATCCCCTGCAAAATCCATCAACCTTGTCTGCAAGGCCGGACCTAGCGCGTTCACGCTGGCAGGGATCATGAACACATCAACCATCAGAGCAATATTGTTGTGCAGTAACGCGGTAAAAACCAGCATGGCCAACGCACTGCCTGCCAGCGCAAAAATAGCCGCCAGATTAATGTTACGGTCAACCAGCCAAGCCCCGATATTAGCTCCCGCCAACATTCCTAGACCCCAGATGACCATATACACCATTACCTGCCATTCGGGCACATGCGTCACATTCTGCAAAACACTTGTCAGATAGGTATAGATTGCAAACATACCGCCAAAGCCGATGGCGGCTGTTAGCAATGTCAGCAAAACCTGCGCGTTGCCTAATGCCGTAACCTCCCTGAGCGGTGAATTGGCGCGGTTTGGTGTATCCGCAGGAATAAAACGCCATACCCCTGCAAAGGTCAGAAAACCGAACAGACCAATAATCAGGTAAGCAATCCGCCAACCAAAATGATTGGCTGCAAATGTAGAAAATGGCGCGCCCACCAAGGTGGAAATAGCAATACCGGACAAAACACGACCAACAGCCCACCCTCTGCGCGAACGCTCCACCATGGATGCCGCCACCAACGCCGACACGCCAAAAATGGCCCCATGTGGCAGCCCGGTAATAAAGCGCGCAACCTCGACCAAGCCTGCAGAAGGCATGGCAATACTCAGCAGATTGCCAAACCCGAACAGCAGCAACAGCACAAGCAGCAACTCACGACGGGAGAGGCGCGCACCCAAAATGGTAATCAGCGGCGCGCCCACAACTACGCCCAGAGCATAAGCCGTAATGGCGTAACCAGCATCGGCTGTAGAAAGATGTAGGGATGCTGCAAACTCCGGCAGCATCCCCATAATTGCAAACTCACCTGTACCCACAACAAAAGCACCAAACGTCAGAACAAGCAGCGCTGCTGTTCTGCCTTCTGGTGGCACAAGAGAGGGAGGGCCACCGGCGGGTGGTGCTGTCTGTGTTGTCATAATGCTATCTCTGCCAACAAAATCCATCAGGCCTTAAGAACATTTGCCGCAATCTGGGCAATGGCAATATCCTGTTCCGTGCTGGCACCCGACACACCAATAGCGCCCATGACCGTGCCATCTGCTGCTTTAAGAACAAGGCCACCACCAAAACTGGCCATGCCACCATTGGTGTTTTCCAACGTATAGGCGGCACCATTCGGATGACCGATTTTTGCAAAATCAGCACTATCCATCTGGAACAGGGCGGCCGTACGGGCTTTTTTGTTGGCGACATCAATAGCACCCAGAATGGTGCCTTCCATCCGCAGAAACGCAACAGGCCACGCCGCCGCATCCAGAATGGAGATGCACACCTTGACCCCCATCCGCTGCGCCTCGGCATGAGCGGCATTCAACATGGCAGTGGTAATTGTATCTTGCATGGTACGGTCGTCCCTTTTGTGAAAAAGCACGTACGTTAGCCACATGGAGGCAAAAAGAAATCAACAAAACGACGGAAAGTTTATTTATTCAACATTATTGAATATCTGGTTGTTCGACAGACCGCATCATCATCCATGCAAGCCGGATAAGCCGGTGCTGTGGGAATTTGGCTGGCGGCCCGGTCAGGCACAAACTGGCCCGGACCTCTCCATTCTCACGCCATGGAATGGCAACCCCATTCAGCCCGGGGCGGTACGCCTCCAGATCCAGCGCGTACCCCTTAATCCGCACATCTTCTATTCTGGTCAGAACGCCCTCATCCAACGCATTGGCGCGGGTTGCCAGCACCCGTTTACCCAACCCCGGCACGCAGGCCAGAAAGACCCAGCCAACTGCTGACCCTTCCAGATTCTCGCGTCTGGGCACAGAGGACAGGTTGGGGTAAAGGCCATGCGGGTCCACAACATCCAGATAAGTGGCCTGATCCCCACTGGGGACCGCCAGCCAGGCCGTAGCGCCACTGTTTAACGCAACACGTTCCAATACAGGGCGCAGGCGGGCGCGCAATGTTGTGTCATCCCCTGCAATACGCGCAAGGTTGAGAATACGCCCTCCCAAATGGTAACGCATATCCCCCGGACGCCGCTGGACATAACCCAAATGGTCCAACGTTTGTAAAATGTTGTGTACCGTTGTTTTGCCAATGCCTGAAATACTGGCAATTTGCTGCAAACGGGCACTTCCACCCTGCTGGGCCATAATTTCCAAAATGGCAGCCGAGCGTTCTATGGACTGAATAAGCTTTGGCGTTTTTGTCATACCCTGCCCGATTTATCAGCACGCCATCCTAATTCATCATGGCTGAACATCTAGGGTGTTCTCAAGTTCGCCTTCAGGTAGGAAGACCACTGAGTGCGAGCCGGAGTGCAAAAAAGAGAAAAACCATACCCGTCAGCACATCCAGCCCGCGCACGACCTTGGGGCTGGACAGAACCCGCCCTAAAGAAAACGCCATATACGCCAGAATAACATACCACAGCACTGCCATAACCACCTGCACACCTGCCAGCAGCAACGAATACGTTACCCGGTTAACGCCTGCGGGAATAAACTGGGCAAAAGCCGTTAGGTCAAACACACCCACCAGCGGATTAAGGCATGTGGTCAAAAGGCCTCGCTGATAACCAGATGCCAGATTACCAATGTGGCGGGCCTCCTCATCCGCATGGGCCATAGCCTCCGCACCGGCTGATGGCATGAGCAATTTGATGCCCAGATACGCCAGATAGAACGCACCCGCCCATTCCAGCGTCAAATAGAGCTTAGGGGATGCCGCTACGAGCGCACTCACCCCAAAAGCCGTGCCAGCCCCCCATATTGCCAACCCAGTCCCCGTACCCAAGGCCGCACCAAAAGCCGCCCTGCGCCCGACATTCATACCCAGCCGGATAACCAGAGCGGTTTCTGTTCCCGGTGTCAGCACCAGAACACCCCATGCTGCGGCAAAGGTCAGAATAGGCAGAAGAACATGGGGCATGGCAGGTCTTGCTCTCTATAAATCAGCAACAATCTCCCGGTACATGCCAACACAGCGTGCCTGGAGAACCCTATCCGTGTATCAAGAGAACCAAGAACAGGGGAAGCCTTGAGAGACGGACAAATTGAACCAGAAGGGTCTCTTTACGCCGGGCTGGCTACCATACCCACACGCCACCGCCCTGCGTGGCCGGTTAACAGGCTATAACTCCGGGGCGATACATCCAGCCGGGCTGCATGGCCCATGCCCACCACACCATCCCCCGCATACAAGACCTGCAAAATGAGGTTCCGCACAATGGAGGGGCGCGCCAGCACCACTGCTGCTGATGCAACCTGCTCCAGATCCCTCAACCATTGCGCTGTTCGCTGGTAACAGGCAGCAAAGCTTTCCCCTTCCGGTGGGGCGAACAACGCATCGGATAAAAAGGAAAGCTGCTCTGCTGGAGCAATATCCTGCAAAGCCGTGCCAGCCCACGTTCCGTAATTCCGATCCCGCAAGCTTTCGACAATCAGGAGCTGGTGCCCGCCAACATCAGGCAACGCCACATCCGGTGCACAATACAGGGTAAGCTGACGGCATGATGGCAAAAAATCTGCCACTTTTTGCATATCAAAGGGACAGGTCACCTGCTCCCCCACGGATGGCAGGTGCCCTCGCCTGACCGCAGATGGCAAATCAGATGCACAGCAAAGCAGTTTCAAAACACCGACCTTTCCAGCACGTGCTCCCTTTGTAAGGGAGGCAACATTTGCCAGCATGGAGCAGACCCCTTACACCGTCAGACATTATCTGACCGCGATTTTAGGCTAAGAATCGAATGCCTGCCTCTTACCGCCCCTTAACCCGCACCCTGTACAACCGTTTTTCGTGGATTGCACTGTGTCTGGCGGTTTCCGGTTGTGCTGCGCCCGTTACCGTGCGGCATCTGAGCCTGACAGACAGCTACAAGGAACGCAGCCAGAGCACTCTGAGCGGGCATAAACTCAGCAACACCACACGCATTGTGCTGGAACGCCAGAACCTTTTATCCATCTGGAAAAAAGACCCCACACAAGCCATTAGCATCCTACGGGCCAGCACACAGGCACAATTTTACACACCGGATTTTCAAGACCAGCTCTTTGCCCTTGCCGAGCTGACTTACCTCCATGCGCGCAAACACACTGATCGCGCAGAGTTTATGACAGCCGCACTTTATGCCTACGCCTACCTAAACCCGGATGGCCCGGAATCCGCCAAACCCAACCCTTATGATGTGCATTTTCGCCAAGCCTGCGACCTGTACATGTTTGCCTTAACCGAAGCCATGGGCAGCCCTGTGGACGTAGCCCCCCAGCGCTGGACACTTCCTTTTGGCACGCTGGACCTGTCCACCACACCA
Source organism: Acetobacter ghanensis (assembly GCF_001499675.1). NCBI lineage: Bacteria > Pseudomonadati > Pseudomonadota > Alphaproteobacteria > Acetobacterales > Acetobacteraceae > Acetobacter > Acetobacter ghanensis. Next base: position 860,711 of record NZ_LN609302.1, on the reverse strand, counting down.
GCACAGAAAGAATGGTACGGGTACACCCTAACCGACTTCCGCCCCACAGCCCGGCTTTCGGTCCGCGGGATCAAGAACGTGTACCGCCGGGCTGGGCTGGGCGAGCCTCTGGCGGCTGTTCCACACCCTCCCGCCAATAGCCAGATCTCCTTTTCCATTACGGACAAGCTGCGTATTCCCGTTACGCTCCTACTCGAAATTCCCAACCCGAGAGAGCAGGTTTTCACCAACCATGTTTCCGGTCGCCTAACATTGGCGACAATTGATAAAACCACCAGTCTGCCAACAACAGATGGTGTTATTCCGCTGCAATATGACCAGACGGCCTCCCGCGCGATCAGTCTGAGCAACGCGGTTGACTGGTCTATTGAATACAAGGGGTTTTTGGATGGGAACCTCTTTAACAAACGGGCGCAACTGATTGCCATAGAGCCGCACCAGTACGGCCATATGCCCGTCGTGCTGGTGCATGGTACAGCCTCTAGCCCCGGACGCTGGGCAGACATGGTGAACGACCTTCTGGAAGACCCAGACATACGCGCGCATTTTGAGTTCTGGTTTTTCTCTTACGCAACGGGGAACCCCATCCCCTATTCCGCCCTCCAGCTACGCGATGCGCTCAACCGCACCATACATGACCTTGGCGGCACCCAAGCCGACCCAGCCCTGGGACAGATGACCCTTATAGGGCATAGTCAGGGTGGGTTACTCGCCAAGATGCTGACTATCGACCCGCATGACGCCTTGTGGAACGGTCTAACATCCCGTTCCCTTGCCAGCCTGAACCTTTCAGACAATGCAAGACAGTTTCTCAAACAGACGTTATTCCCCACCCCTATGCCAGAAGTCAAAAGTGTGGTGTTTATTTCCACCCCACAACACGGCAGTTATCTGGCTGATTTTTCCATCGCCCACCTCATCGGGCGGATGGTTACATTCCCCGCATCCATTACAGAGCTGACCCAACAGATTATTCAGGGCAATGCTGGGGCGCTTAACGTGGATATGAACCCAAGCCGCCTTGGAAGTGTTTATGGCATGTCCCCCCATAGCGCGTTCATTCAAACCCTTGCCGCCATTCCTGTTGCACCCAGCGTACAGAGCCACTCCATTATTCCCGTTCTGGGGGATGGCCCCCTTGCCAGCGCGGATGATGGCGTTGTGGCTTACACCAGCGCCCATGACCCTCGGGTGCAGAGCGAGTTGATTGTGCGTCATTCAGGGCATTCCACACAGGCCAACCCCATTACCATTGCAGAAGTCCGCCGTATTCTTTTGCAGCAACTGGCGGCCAGAGTGCCCGATATGCGTATAAAAGGGGATATGAACCACACAAACATTACACGTATTGGTGGTGACTACGTCATACCTGCCACATGGGGGCAGCAGAAACCATGACAGTACAGCGCTCCTTCATCCACCGTCACATCAAATGGATACTGTTTTTTATAACCATCATTTTTTCTGTTTATACATGCGCTGCCATTTACTACTCCACACTTGAGCCAAACAGCCTCCGGCTTGGTGCTACGGCACTTTATGCTCTGCTCTGTCTGGCAACGCTGTATTTACAAAAGCCCAAGCGGCAACTTGCCGCTCTATGCAGCCTTGCGATCTGTTTTTTCATCTGGTTCTTTACAGACACTCCCCGTAACACCCGCGACTGGGCGGGGGAATATGCCGTGCTGGCCGACGCTGTACAGGAAGGCCGCATCGTGCATGTTAAGAATATCCGAAACATCACTTACCGAAGTGAGACAGATTACACCCCGCATTATTACAATGCGGACTTCAATCTGGACCACCTGTCCTCCATCGACCTGGTCACATCTTACTGGGCAGGCAACAGTATTGCCCATGTGTTTCTGTCTTTCGGGTTTGATGACGGCCGGCATCTTGCTGTTTCCATTGAAACACGCAGACAGAAAAAATTTGGTTACTCAACGATCGCCGGATTTTTCCACCATTACGAACTGACATATGTGACCGCAGATGAACGCGACCTGATTGGCGTACGCACGGATATACGCAAGGAGCGTGTTTACCTTTACCGCCTCAACCTCTCCCCCCAGACGCGGGAAGCCGTTTTTAAGAATTACCTGAACGAGATCCATCTCCTGACCACGCAACCACGGTGGTACAACACGCTGATGGACAACTGCACGACAGAAATACTGGCTCGCGCCAATGCACGCCCCCGCTACAGGCTGGATTGGCGCATTCTGCTCAGCGGTTATACAGCCTCCCTCGCCTATGATTTAGGGCTGCTGGATACCCACTATGACTTTGCCACACTCCACAGACTCAGCCGGATAAACAGACCAGAAAACGCTACCCCAGATGCGAATTACTCTAATGAAATACGCGAATCCCTACCATTCACACTTGATAACAAATAAAAACAAGTCTATTTACATGCACATCACTCGCAACTCGAAGTAAGCTTATTGCAAGTAATAATTATTTATTGAAAACCACTTGATTTTCCATATTTTTTTGTTTGCGAACGATCGCGCTTTATATTAAAGTCCGCTCCAGTCATTCCTATAATTGTGAGTTATCCATCATGGTCAAAGATCCCAAGGTTATCGAACACCTCAACATTCAGCTCACCAATGAGTTGACCGCCATCAACCAGTATTTTCTGCATGCCCGCACCCTGCGCCACTGGGGCGTGACCCTGCTAGGCAAAAAAGAATACGAAGAATCCATTGAGGAAATGCGTCACGCTGACTGGCTGATCGAGCGCATTCTGTATCTGGGTGGCCTGCCCAACGTGCAGCGCCTGAACACGATTCTGATCGGGCAGGACGTCAAGGAAATCCTTGAATGCGACATGAAGCTCGAAGAAAAGGCCATGAAGGACCTGCGCGAAGGCATTGCCTATTGCGAAAGCGTGCGTGACTTCGTGTCCCGCGACCTTCTGCTGAAAATCCTGTCGAACGAAGAAGAACACGAAGACTTTATCGACCGTCAGTTCGACCTCATCAAGCAGATTGGCGTTGAACGTTACATTCAACTTAACTCCGCTTCTGCTCCTGAACAGGAATAAGATGCGCTCTGCTGTCCTGCCCAGTTTTGGGCAGGACACGGCTTTATCTCTGCTTGTTTATTTTTTACCAACGGAACTGGCGTAAAGTTCCGGTTTAAATCCTACCAGCAACCCTTTGGGTGTTTCCAACACCGGGCGTTTAATTAACGTTGGATGGGCAACCATCAGGGCGATGGCTTTTTCTTCTGTCAGGTCGGTTTTGTCCGCATCGGACAACTTTCTGAAAGTTGTGCCCGCCTTATTCAGAAGCTTTTCCCACCCCACCTGCGCTACCCATGCCTGTAGCTTCTGCTCGGTTACACCGGCCAGTTTGTAATCATGAAAAATATAAGCCAGATCGTGCTCATCCAGCCAGTTACGGGCTTTACGCACGGTGTCACAGTTTTTAATGCCGTATAAAATCATACCATCAGACACGTTTTTTTCCTCTGCTGGGTGAATTCCCAATGCTTTCCGCATTGCCTGCATGAATGCTGTATCTTCCTGCGCATTAAATGCACGGGCACTGGCAATATCATACGCAACACATAAGGGATGCGGACGTTTGTCTTCCGGTTCTGTGGCATACCGTGGAACAATATGGGTATGCAGAGATGGCGCCTGATTACACCATGTTTCGTAATTTATGCGCTCTGCCCCTGTTACCTCAAGCAACGCATCCCCAACCTGCACAACATCCAGCAAATAGTCCTGCCGCTGCTGGCCATGCAGGTCATTCACACTAGGCACAACGGGGTCGGAGAGCAAAATGCAATATCCCTGCACGGGTTGTGTATCCGCCACAACCAGCCACCCGGAGCTCATGCGCCCAATAACCTTGGGGTATGCGCCTTTACGCGCCAGTTCCACCCGTTTCTGTATTACATTTTTCGTCATTACTTCCCTCTGCCACATTAGCGGACGGCACCGTAGAATTTATTGGCACAATTTGACTGGTTTCCTGAATATAAATCCCGACCATGCTGCTTTTTCTTGACACAAAAAACCTATTCACGTCCTAATCACCATAATGCGTTACCATCCCTTCCTGCACGCCACACCTGTTCTGCTTTTATCTCTGGCAGGCTGCAAGGTTACGGGCGCCCCCTCCTTTCCATTAGCCGGAGCCTACTTCCCCAGTTGGATGCTCTGCGGCATGTTGGGCATCGCTGTAGCCGTAGGCTTACGCGTTCTGTTCCTTGCCACCGATATTGATGCCGCGCTCCGCCTGCGGCTGTTCACCTATGTTTCGCTAGGCACCATAACAGCCCTGCTGTTCTGGCTTGTGGCATTCGGGCCGTAACGTATGAAAAAAATATCCCTTTCCAACCGCAATCCCATTGGTCTGGCCGTTGCGGTAGTCTGCATTGCTGCTGCAACAGCCCTTGGCTTTTATGTTCTGGGGAAAGACGAATCCTACCCCTCCTCCGATAGCGCCACAGTAGATGCGGAAGTTGTGCACATTGCCTCCACCGTAGGTGGGCGGTTGCAGGCATTAAATGTGCACGTCAACCAGCCGGTCAAAAAGGGAGACGTGCTGTATCAGCTGGACCCCGAACCTTATAATCTGGCCGCACAACAGGCTCTTGGAGGGCTGGCTTTGGCGCAGGCCGGAGTCGAGCAGCAACAGCGACTGGTGGCGGTGGCCACTGCCAATGCCGAAATTGCCAAAAGCCAGACCACCCGAGCCCAAACCAACCACGAACTGGCCGCCCGTACCGTAGAGCGCCTGCGCCCCCTTGCCAGCAGGTCATACATTCCTTTGCAGCAGTACGATCAGGCGCAGGTGGCCCTGCATGATTCTGGCGTAACGCTGGACCAGAGTCGCTTACAGGCCAATGCGGCACAGGTCGCTGTGGGGGACCTTAACAGTTCCATCGCAGCCCGGCAGGTTGCAGAGGCAACACTGGCGCAGGCCCGTTACGCCCTGCGCCAGACCACCGTTACCGCCCCGGAGGATGGTTACGTCACCAGCCTGCATGTTGTGCCGGGGGAAATTCTGATTCCATCACAGGTGCTGTTTACGCTTATCGTCAACAACGGCTGGTTTGTAACCGCCAACATGCGTGAGGGCACGCTACACGCCATTCATCCGGGGGACTGTGCCACCGTTTACTCCATGATCGACCGGCACACCCCCATACGCGGGCATGTAGAAAGCATTGGCTGGGGTGTTTTTTCTGCTGATTCTGCGGGCCTAAGCCGCAGCCTGCCTATTGTCCCACGGCAAATGGACTGGGTGCATGTGGCCCAGCGCTTCCCTGTCCGGATCAGGCTGGAACAGACCAACCCGCAACTGCTACGGCTTGGAGCCACGGCCACAGTGGAAATACGCCATGGCGCAGCCTGCGACTAATACGGGCGAAGGTGCTCTGGCACGGTTATGGTGGCTGTTACGCGCGCCCCTTCCGGGCCGTGGAGGGCATAGCCTGCGCATGGCCGCAGCCTGCACCATTGTGGTGTTGATTGGTGAGATATGGCAAATCCCCGATGTGGCCGTACCCGCCCTGTGCACCATGGCGGTCTGGCAGAAGGACCGCACAACCAACATGCTGGCAGGCATTGCTCTCAATGTGCTGATCATCATGATCCTGCTACTGCTGTTTGTGTTAATCCACCTCACATTGGACCACCCACTTAGCCTTGTTGTAGCGGTCATATTACTGTCTTTCAGCTTCTTTTTTCTGGGCTCAGCCAGCAAGCTCAAACCTGTTGCCTACCTGCTAGGTCTGATTGTTATTTTTGCCCTGATTACAGCAGACCAAGTTCCGATTGGGGAAATTGCGACCCGGGCCCTCCTTTACGCGGATCTGTTTATTCTGGTTCCCGGTGCGGTCATGCTCATATGCGGCCCACTCATCTGCCCGTCCCCCGCCACACTCCTAACGCGAGAAATAGCCGCCCGCCTGCGTTTGTGCGCTGCATTGCTGGAACAACCCACGACCAACCAACTGGACTATACCCACGCCACCCTGCGGGAGGGAGCCAGCGGTATGCTCAAACTGCTAAAAATGGCAAAGCTGGAAAAAGTCCTGCACAAAGACCAGCTCGCCCATCTGGAGCAGGCAGCCTATTCCAGTGTGGCGGCTCTTGCCCTCGCCCATACGGCCTTCCGTCATGGGGAAACGCAGCCATCAACCATGGAATTTTCAAAAACCCTACGCGCCATGGCGGAAATATTCTCGCATAACGGTTATCCGGAGGACGTTCTTAACCTAACAGCCCCAGCCAATGCTCCGGCTCTTACGCAGCTTGGTATTGTCCTGCACACATTTACGGACCCGGTTGAAAACACGCTTCAAAACACGCAGCCCCCTGCGCAAAAATCCGGATTTTTTGTACCCGATGCGTTTAGTAACCCCGAACATGTGCGCTTTGCGGTTAAAGGGACAGCAGCTGTTCTGATCAGCTATTTTATCTTCACCATTCTCGACTGGCCCGGCATCCATACCTGTATCATCACCTGTTTTATTGTCGCCCTACCAACCGTGGGAGAAATGACAACAAAACTCAGGCTTCGTATTAGTGGCGCTCTGGTTGGGGGCAGCATTGGCATTGCCTCCATTATTTTCATTATGCCTCACCTCAACAATATTGCAGCTTTTCTGCTTCTGGTTTTTGTTGTTTCTCTTTTTGCATCATGGGTCAAAAATGGTGATGAACGCATAGCCTATGCAGGATTCCAGATTGGCCTTGCCTTTTTTCTAAGCGACCTCAAGGGGTTTGGCCCCACAACTGACATGACGACTGCCCGTGACCGTATTATTGGCATTCTTCTTGGCAATTTCATAACCTATGCGGTCTTTACCAGCTTCTGGCCTACCAGCGCGTACGGCCTGATTGCGGAACGCTGCCGCGCACTCCTAACGGCTTTAAAACAACAAACCGCCATAACCCGTGTTGCCCAACAGACCCGGCAGGAAGCTGCAATACAGCAAAACCTGTCTGGCATGGAACGTGCATTGGAGCTAGCAGAAGCCGAACCGCCCCATATGCGTGCCCATATGCCACTGTTGCCCACCTACGCCACAATCACACAGCAGGCCGCCAGTCTGGCGGAAGACAGCCTGCTTCCTTCCCGCCAGCACACCGTGCAACAGCACATACAGGATATGGAACAGAGTCTAACATGACACACCACTTACAGAACCGTGTCCTGCTTGCGGCCTCTTCCTTCATGCTGGCTTTATCAGGCTGCGCCACGCAGGCGCTGGACAGTGCCCCCGCCCGACCAGATGCCCCATGGCAGCCGAACATAGCCGCCAATGGCGAACTTCTGCCCGGCAAAGGTGGCCGTCACGGGCTTATGCTCCCTCCGGGTTATACGCTCCCCTCCAACCGCGCCATAACACCCCGACAGGCAGACAGTGGCATAGACCCGTCACACCCATACTCGCTCCCCGAACTGATAGATATTGCCCAGTCTCGCAACCCCAGCACACGCAGGGCATGGGATGCTGCGCGGGACGCCGCACTAACGGTGGGCATTGCCCGCACCGCTTACGTGCCGCACCTTACGGCCTCCATTGTGGGCGGTTATGGCACCCGACATAATGACAGCAATTCCGTCAATATTGAAAATGGCGGACAGGTCGGCAACATTGTTAACGGCGTGGTCAGCAACGTTGGCACCCCCAGAGGCCAGAATGACGGACATGGTGAGGTGCAAACCCTGAACATGGAGTGGCTTCTGTTTGACTTTGGCAAACGTGAAGCCATGATTGATGCCGCCTCCCAACTGCAACTGGCCAGCAATGTTCTGTTTACCGCAGCACATCAGAAGGTCATTTATGGTGTCACGCTCGCATTTTACACACATGCAGCCGCAGTGGCCCGTGCAGAACGGGTGGAACAGGCGCTTCAGAATGCCCGTGCCGTACAAACCGCAGCCGAAGCCCGCCTAAAGCAGGGACAGGGCACAATTGTCGATGTCACACAAGCCCAACAGATGACGGCGCAGGCTGAACTACGCGTTGTGCAAGCCCAGAACGGCATAGAAAACACCTATCTGGAACTAATGACCGCCATGGGCATAGCCCCCGCCACACGGCTGCACACGCAGGACGTATCCGGCCGGCCGCTCAACATCAACGACATGCGCATGACGGACGACATGATCCGCACCGCCGTATCACAACGCCCAGATGTGCTTGCTGCCTATGCAGCGGCAAAGGCAGCACGAAGCAATGTTACTGCCGCAAAAGCCGAGTTTTTGCCAAAGGTTTTTGTCTCCGGCAACGTGGCTTACACAACCGGGCATCTTGCCCTTTCCTCCATCCCCAGTGCCGGGGCGGATTCATCGCCGACCCTCAACCTATCCTCCAACAATTTTAGCAGTCTTTTTCTGGGGGGTATTTCCGTGCCCATTTTTGACGGGGGAATGCGAGCAGCTGTGCTGAAGCAGGCGCAAAACCGTGCTGACAGCACACAGGTCACCCTCCAGCAAACATTGGATGAGTCAGCCAAACAGATTGTGGCGGCAGAAAATGGCCTACATACAGGGCTAAGCGCTTATCGTGCCGCCACCAAACTGGAAACGGCAGCCCAAACCAGCTTTAACGCCGCATTTACCGCCTACCGTAGCGGCGTTGGGGGTATTACCTCGGCAACGCTCGCACAAAGTGGGCTACTGGACGCACAACTGGCCCAGTCCGATGCCTATTATGCGGCTCTTATTGCTGCCGCCAGTCTTGGGTTTGCCACCGGTGCCATAGACAATGCGCCCGATCAGGGGATAACTGACACACCGCCGTAACAGAAGCACGTTGTTTCGTGCCCGTTCAGCATCCCTACAGCCTGCATCCATGCTTGCGCCGTTGTCGGGCCAACAAAGCGGAATCCCCTGCTTTTAAGCGCCTTGGCGACCGTGTGAGAAAGGGGGGAATGCGGTTCCGACCCTGTGCCCCGTTCATGCGCCTGAGCAGAGCGCACCATGCCCCATGCAAAGTCGGAAAAATCCTCACCTGCATCCTGCATGGCCAACCATGCTTTGGCATTGGCGACCGTAGCTGCAATTTTGGAGCGGGAACGAATAATGCTGGCATCCTGCATTAACCGTTCCTGATCTGCCGGTGTCAGACACGCAACTCTGTGCGGGTCAAAGTCGTAAAAAACCCGCCGAAAACTCTCACGCTTTTGCAGGACGGTATTCCATGACAGGCCGGCCTGAAATGTTTCGAGCACCAACGTTTCCCACAAGGCCCGGCTATCCGTAACAGGTCGCCCCCATTCCCGGTCATGGTATGCGCTCAGCAGGCTGTTGGCTTCTGCCCAGCTACACCGCACCCGTTTGTCTGAGGCACGCATCCGCTCAATTACGGGCGGGATGTATCGGCCGTGCGGATGAAGGCAAACTGCGCGCCACCTTCGGCCTCCCGCTGGGCGGTTGTGCGGTTATTAAGAGCATACCGCTCGGAAACAGCGCGCAGGGCAGGCAGGGCGGCTCTATCCCCCCGCAGCAGGCCAATAAGGGCACGTACGCGCAGAGCTTCTTCCTCACTGGCAAGGCTGTAATGAATGGTGCGGGATTCACGACGCGGCACAACAATTTCTGCCCGGCGCAATGCACCAAGCTGCTGGCTAAGGGTTGGCTGGCCAATGCCCGTGCAGGTTTCCAACTCTCCAACGGCAAGGGAGCCACGCTCCAGCAATGCCTCCAGAATCATCAGACGTTGCGGCTGGGCAAACAGCTTCATCCGCTCAACAAGCTGCCGGGCTTCCTCAACGGACAGGTCACTCATGCCTCTACATCCGGCTTCATGTTCATGAACCAGTCTGGCCCTGCCTCAATCACTTCATCATGGGTTTGCCCCGCAGGCAGCACAACCTCTGCCCCCGGCATCCACCCTTCCGGGGTCATGACGTCCCCTCTCTCGACCCGTTGCAGAGCGGCGAGCACACGCAGCATTTCGGCCACTGACCGGCCAACCGTTGCCGGGTACCATGTAATCACCCGCACAATCCCATGCGGGTCAATAAAATACGCGGCACGCACGGTTGCGCTGTTCCGTGCATCCATATCCAGCATACCGTAAGCACGGGCTATGGCCAGCGATGGGTCCTCGATCACGGGGAAGGAGATCGTCACCCCAAAGCGCGTACGAATAGCCTCCAGCCATGCAAGATGCGCAGGCAGACTATCGACCGACAACCCGACCAGCGCACAGTCCATGGCCTCGAACTGGGGAGCCGCCCGTGCAATGGCAATAAACTCGCTCGTGCAGACAGGCGTAAAGTCCGCCGGGTGCGAAAACAGAATGACCCACCGCCCCCGCAGACTGCTGAGTGTAAAGTCACCCTGCGTGGTCCGGGCCGTAAAGTCAGGGGCTGCGTCCCCGATCTTCAGGGAAGCGGAAAGGGGCACCAAAGGGCAGGCATCTGCTATGCGATCATTCATGGCAATTTCCTTTACGCGAAATCCTGATCTTGACGCAAGATGGTTTCATATTTAGTGAAACTACATATACACTGTTAAAGTAAGTTATAAACAATCGGAGTCTCCCATGTCGGATACCGCCATCACAAAAGCTACGGCCCAGATTCTGATGATGCTCCGTCATCCGCAGACCCGACCCGTGGTAAAAAGTTTTTTTGACCCGGCCACCTTTACGGCAAGCCATGTTGTGCATGACCCGGCCACAAAAGAAGCCGCGGTGATAGACAGCGTGCTGGACTACGAAGCCGCCTCCGGCCGCACCAGCTACGCCTCCGCCCAACAGATTGTGGACTACGTGCGTGAGCAGGATTTGCATGTGGCCTGGCAGCTGGAAACACATGCCCATGCTGACCACCTTTCCGCCGCTCCGTGGTTGCAGGAACAGATTGGCGGCCGGTTGGGCATTGGCGCTGATATTGTGCATGTGCAGGAAGTTTTTGGAAAAATCTTTAACGCTGGCACAGAATTTCCACGCGATGGATCCCAGTTCAACCACCTGTTCAAGGATGGCGAAGAATTCAAGCTGGGCAACCTGAACTGCATAGCCCTGCATGTGCCCGGCCACACCCCGGCAGACATGGCCTTTGTTATCGGTGATGCCGCTTTTATTGGAGACACGCTGTTCATGCCCGACTACGGCACAGCGCGGGCCGACTTCCCCGGTGGTGATGCCCGTATGTTGTACCGTTCAATCCGCCGCCTGCTCAGCCTGCCACCGGAAACCCGCCTGTTTCTGTGCCATGACTACAAAGCCCCAGGACGGGACACATTTGCATGGGAAACCACGGTTGGCGCAGAGCGTGACCACAACATTCATGTGCATGAAGGCGTTGATGAAGATACGTTTGTGGCCATGCGGACTTCACGAGATGCAACGCTGGGTCTGCCCAACCTGATCATGCCCTCCGTGCAGGTCAACATTCGTGGCGGCCACATGCCGGAGCCGGAAGATAACGGGGTCAGTTACATCAAAATTCCCGTCAATCGCCTCTAAGCCTTCCTTCTCCCCGCTTTCCCCAACCCCGGAGCCGCCATGTTGACCCCCCACCTCCTGCATATCGCGCTGGAAATTGCCTCTGGCGCACTGGTGGGCTTTACCCTTGGACTGGTTGGGGGTGGTGGGTCCATTCTGGCTGTGCCCCTTATGGTGTATCTGGTCGGGGTGCCCAACGCGCATGTGGCCATTGGGACAAGCGCGCTGGCTGTTGCCGTCAATGCACTGGTTGGCCTTGCCCAACATGCACGCAACAAGACTGTAAAGTGGCGGTGTGCCGGTATTTTTGCCCTCTGCGGTGTGGTCGGGGCATTTTTGGGCGCAACCCTCGGCAAGGCCGTGGATGGCAAACATCTTCTGTTCCTGTTCGCCATTCTCATGATCGGGGTTGGTATTCTTATGCTCCGTGGCCGCCACAATACGGGCTGTCCGGGCGCCAGTTGCAACCGGCAGAATGCCCCCAAGGTCATGACCTACGGATTTGGCACAGGGATGCTCTCCGGGTTTTTTGGCATTGGCGGGGGCTTCCTTATTGTGCCGGGGCTTATGGCCTCGACCAGTATGCCCATCCTCAATGCCGTTGGCACGTCCTTGGTGGCGGTAGCCGCCTTCGGGTTCAGCACCACATTCAGTTATATGCTCTCGGGCTATGTGGACTGGCAACTGGCAGGGCTGTTTATTCTGGGCGGGGCTGTGGGATGTAGCGTTGGCACCAGAGCCGCCCGCTCGCTCGCTGGGTCCACAGGCCGTTTGACCACCGTTTTTGCCAGCCTGATTTTTACCGTTGCCGCCTATATGATCTGGCAGAGCATCCGACAGTTCTAGGCTGCCTTAATGGGCGCACTTTCCACCGTCTGCCGCGCACTTGCCAGAGCCTGATGGAGCTGGCCATAAATATTACCCGCCCCCAGAGCCGCCACAATCCGATGCCGTTCCATGTCGGCTAGCGCGTAAGAAGCAACCCGGCCAAAAATAACCCGCACGCCACACATCTTCAACCGCGACAGTTCATCACGCACAACGCTGGCGGCAGAATAATCAATGTCTGTAATGGCGCTACAATCCACGACCAGACACCGCACCGGCGTTGGCGCGGTGGAAACAAGCAGGTCAATATCCTCCGCAAAAAGCGAGCAGTTTGCATAGAACAGATCTGCACAAAAGCGGTACACAACTAGCCCCGGCTCTGTCTGCTCACCCGCACGCACCGGCACGGCTTCCAGCTCATGCGTTGTGGGGTCGGGCTTCAGCACCATGGTGTGAGGCCGATAGCTATGCCGCACATGCCGAAAAAGCGAGAGCGCTATGGCAATAAAAATGCCCTGTTCGACGCCAATGCTCACCACGGTCGCCATTGTAACCAGCGCCAGCCGGAACTCCCCCGGACTTTCCTGCCGAATGCGGTTGAGCGCTGCCACATCAATCATACCAATGGCAACACAGAACACCACGGAACCCAGAATACAGCGGGGCAGGTACTGGAGTGGAGCGGTAAAAAACAGCAGCACGCATAACGTAACAGCGGCAAAAACAAGCTGCGCCTTCTGGCTGGTGCCTCCTGCCTGCACGGCCATTGCAGTCTGGGTTGGGCTGCCATTAACCGTAAATGTGCCACTTAACCCCGCTACGGCATTGGCGGCACACAAACCAACAATATCCGCATTGGCGTCCACTGTTTCGTGCAGCCGATACGCAAAAGCGTGGGAAGTAGCAGCACTTTGCGCAATAATAACAAACACACAGGAGGCGGAAACGGGCAGAAGCGCCAGAAACTGATGCCATGAGACAATCGGCACAGCAAAATGCGGCAGCCCGCCCTGCATTGGGCCCAGCACCGTTACCCCATACTGCGCCAGTCCCAGCGACCAGCTTAGTCCCAGTGCCCCCAACACTACCACCAGCGCTACCGGTCGCCCGGGCAAAAAACGTGCTCCACTCAGCAAAAGTGCACAGGCCATGCAGGAAATACCAACCGACAGCACGTGCATATGCGGTAATGCCTGCGCAAGCCCCACAAGCTGGGCCACAGTGTTGTGCGACCCCACCTCCAGCCCAACCATATCGTACAGCATACTCATGCTGACCTGCACACCAACGCCGGCCAAAAACCCAACCAGTACGGTGCGGGATAAAAAGTCGGCTAGAAAACCAAGCCTGCACAGACGAGCAATGAGCAAAAAGCCCGCATTAAGCAGGGCAACTGCACTGACCAAACGAATATAGGCAGCACTCCCCGCTGGTTCCATTTCCGAAAGAGCGCTGGAAAAAATAGCCGCGGTTGCGGAATCCGCAGCCACAACCAGATGGCGGGACGACCCGAACATGGCAAAGGCAACCAGCGGGAAAAGCACCGTGTACAGCCCGGTAACCGTGGGCATACCCGCAATACGCGCATACCCTAGCACCTGCGGAATGTTCATGGAGGCCAAAGACAGACCGGCCCATACATTTTTGCTGACAGAGAACGGTTTTTGCCACCAGCCGGTTAATGTGCGCACGCGGCTCCTACTCCCCTGTTAGTCGTATGCTCTGTTCCGGCCAGACGGCGTTGGCCCTTGCCAGCCTACCAGAACATGCAACAATCACGCCTTTTGTCAGAAGAGGCGTGTAACATGACTGTAACAGTTTACCACAATCCATCCTGCGGCACGTCCCGCACAGTGCTAGAACTGGTGCGCAATGCAGGCATAGAGCCAGAGATAGTGCTTTACCTTAAAACGCCACCCACTCGTAAACAGCTGGAAGATATTCTCCGCCACGGCAAACTGAATGCACGCACACTTTTGCGCACAAAGGAAAAACTGTGTGCAGAACTGGGGCTGGATAAACCAGAAACAACAGAGGACCAGATACTGGATGCCATAGCCGCCCACCCCAACCTGCTCAACCGCCCGGTTGTGGTGACCCCCAAAGGGGCAAACGCCTGCCGCCCGGCCACTCTGGTGCTAGAGTTGTTGCCATAACTCCCTGCACCGCCCCAAAGCCTGAAGTATAAAAAAAGGGCGTTAACCGGCTTGATAACAAACCGGCCAACGCCCCCATTCCGAGCCATTCCCGCGTTAATGCGCGCTCACACCCTCCGGCAGGGCGTAGGCGATGATATAATCACCCACGTCTGGCGAATGGCTGGCTCCACCTGCGGAAATAACAACGTACTCCCGGCCCGTTTTGGGCGAACGGTAGATGAGCGGCGCAGCAACCGCCCCCACGGGGAGGCGCTGCTTCCACACTTCCCGCCCGGTTTTTGAATCCAGTGCCCGCAGATAATAATCCTGCGTCCCGGCAAAAAAGACCAGACCGGATGCCGTGGACGTAGGACCACCCAATGTTGGCATCCCAATAGGCACAGGCAGATGGGTTTTAATACCCAGCGGCCCCAGATCCTGCACCGTGCCCATAGGCACCTGCCACACAATTTTTTTGGTATGCAGATCAATGGCGGTCATGGTGCCAAAAGGTGGTGTGTTGCACGGCACGGCTAGGGGTGATTGCAGAATATCAATCTTTACCCCTCCATACGGCCCAGCAAGCTGGGGACGAATAGTGCCCATGAAGCCCGGAACCTCGTCCGTTGAGACCTTGAACTTCTTGGCGTTCTCACGCGTGACCAGAGACATGCGCAACGGCATCCGCATATCATTGACGAACATGAGTCCACTGTTTTCATCAATGGAAATGCCGCCCCAGTTCATGCCTCCCAGCAGGCTCGGCCATTCAATATACGGCTTTTCACCCGGTGGTGTGAACGGCCCCTCATAGACCGAGCTTTTGAACATGATCCGGCAATAAAGCTGGTCAAAGGTGCTTACACCCCACATGGCCCCTTCACTCAGCGGGTCCGCGCCAATGGTTGGCATCCCAACAGAAAATGGCTGAGTGGGAGACAGATGTTCGCCCTGCGCTGCTGGCTCTGTGGCAACCGGCTTTTCAACCACTTCGGTCACAGGCTTGCCCGTCCGCCGGTCCAGCACAAAAATATGCCCTGTTTTGGTCGTCTGGATCAGGGAAGGGATTTTTTCACCCTGCGCATTGGTCACATCATACATGACCGGCTGGGAGGGTAGGTCATAATCCCATACGTCGTGGTGAATAAGCTGGGAGACCCAACGGGTCTGGCCCGTGGCAGCATCCACCGCGACTACTGCGGCCCCAAAGCGGTTGTTGACCGCGTTACGGTCGCCTCCCCAGTAATCCGGCGGCCCGTTGCCTGTGGGCAGGTAAACAAGGTTCAACTCTTTGTCGTATGTCGGCACCGTCCACATATTGGGGGTGGACAGCGTATAGGTCTGGTCTTCTGCGGGGGCCTGTGTGTTGTCAGGGTGACCAACATCCCACGCCCATGCAAGAGAGCCATCGCGCACATCATACGCCCGCACAACACCTGAAGGCTCACCGGGCATAATGTCACGCACCCAGCCACCAATAACAGCCAGATGCCCCATAACCACCGGTACGGCTGTGGGATGATACCGCTTACTGTTTTCGGTCGGCCCCATCTGCTTTTTCAGGTCCACAAATCCGGCATTACCAAAGCCGGAGCACACCTTCCCGCTATGGGCATCCAACGCAAACAGCCGCGCATCAACCGAAGAAACCAGAATACGCTGGTGGCAATCAGGCGCAGTGTCGCTGGCCTTCTGCTCCTGCGTCAGGCTGGTATCCGTATCCATGTCATAATACCCGACACCACGGCAGCTTACATGCTCGGCGGTAACGGCATGGGGGTCGAACTTCCAGATTTTTTGCCCCGTATCGGCATCAATCGCCGTGATGACGTTCTCCGGTGTGCAGGAATACAACACGTTACCAATCTGCTGGGGTGTGTTCTCATCCGTCCCAAAGCCACTGCCACTGACCCGGCGGCCTGTGCGATAAACCCATGCGACCTTCAACTGGCCCACATTGTCCGGTGTAATCTGGCTATAGGGCGCAAAGCGTGTGCCGCTGGCGCTCCGACCAAAAAATTCCCAATTTTCCGCCCCTTCGACCTTACCCGCCTGTGCCATTTTGGCCTCAGGACTCAGCGCATCCGGGTTGGCAATGGTCCCATGGGGGAAAAACGCGGCAACCAGCGTGCCAATCAGACCTGCAAAGACAGCCAGACCGCCCCAGCAACTCCACCGCCGGGCATCCGGCCGAACGTTGGGGAACAAAGCCGCCAGCCAAAGGCTGAGGGTAAACAGAATAGCCGGCACAACCAGACGCGGCAGCATATCCCAGTAACCAACATGGGGCGCGTCATACAGCGCCCACAGGCATGTGGCTGCAAACACAACAGTGGACGCTGGCAGAGCGCTACTTTTGCGCAAAAAGAACAAGACTGCCAAGCCAATATAGGCAAGACCGGCCAACAGGTAATACGCCGAGCCACCCAGAACCAGCAGTTGCCCGCCACCATAGGCAAGAACAAGCCCTATTCCGGCACTGAGTAACGTAAAAAGAACCCGGTACACATCGGCCAATGATATCCGATGAGCGACCTTAAGCGGTTCATCCATCCTTTTTCTCCAACAACCAGAAACTCACAAAGACCACACACCAGCAGACCCGGATAAACCGCCTTGACCAGTCCACCCCCTGCCACACATTGGCAAAGATGCAGGTCTGTGTTCCATTACATTCAATTCTGTCAATAATAATTATGAACTTTTCAAATCACGACTTGCTGGACACCAGGAGACAGGCACTTCCAGCATAAGAAGTACAATAATAATCCCACGCCATATCACGTTGAGGTGAAACAGATCGGGCACATGCCAGACACACACAGCAGGACCATGAACATTGCTCCTGTGTGGTCAAGCTGACCCAATTTTTACAAGCCTTTGATTTATAAAGTTTACCTTCACCTCCCGTTCCCAAAAAGCTTGCCAGACAGATGCAAGGCATACTGGAAACATATGGGTTATAACAACTTCATATATTGGACATGCCCCCGACAACGCGCGTTTAACTAATGCAACGCCCCTGTCCGCAGGACCACTTTTTGAGGGAATTTACTGTTATCATGACCTATACCGTTGGAATGTATCTGGCTGACCGGCTGGCACAGATTGGCCTGAAACATCATTTTGCTGTCGCGGGAGATTATAATCTGGTTCTGCTAGACCAGCTCCTGCTCAACAAGGACATGCAGCAGATCTACTGCTGTAACGAACTGAACTGTGGCTTTAGCGCAGAGGGCTACGCCCGTGCCCACGGCGCGGCGGCCGCAGTGGTCACGTTTAGCGTTGGCGCCATTTCCGCCATGAACGCCATTGGCGGTGCCTATGCGGAAAACCTGCCGGTTATCCTGATTTCCGGCTCCCCCAACAGCAATGACTACGGTAGCGGCCATGTGCTGCACCACACGCTTGGCAACACAGATTATGGCTACCAGCTTGAAATGGTGCGCCACGTGACCTGTGCAGCAGAAAGCATTACGGACGCGGCCTCTGCTCCTGCCAAAATTGACCATGTCATTCGTACGGCCCTGCGTGAGCGCAAACCCGCTTATCTGGAAATTGCCTGCAACGTTTCCTCTGCCGAATGCGTGCGCCCCGGTCCTGTGTCCACTCTTCTGGCGGAACTCACGCCAGACACCACAAGCCTGAATGCGGCGGTGGACGCGACCGTAGCCCTGCTGGAAAAATCAGAGCGGACAGTCATGCTGGTTGGCAGCAAAACCCGCTCCGCCCATGCCCTGAGTGAGACAGAAGCGCTTGCAGACCGCATTGGCTGCGCTGTGACCATTATGGCTGCGGCAAAAGGACTGTTCTCGGAAGAACACCCCAACTTCCGTGGCCTTTACTGGGGGGAAGTCTCCTCTCCCGGTGCGCAGGAACTGGTTGAAAAAGCCGATGCTGTTCTGTGCATTGCCCCTGTGTTCAATGACTATTCCACCGTTGGCTGGACCGCATGGCCCAAGGGCGAGAACGTGCTGGTCGCCGACCCCAACCGCGTAACCGTTGGCGGGCAGACATTCGAAGGCTTTACACTGCGTGAGTTCCTGACCGCACTGGCCAAAAAAGCCCCGTCCCGCCCCGCCAGCGCGCGTGACACCAAATACACGCACACTAAAATTGCCGCCGCTGCCCCGGATGCACGCCTGACGAATGACGAAATGACCCGTCAGATCAACGCCATGCTCACATCCAAAACCACCCTTGTGGCGGAAACGGGGGATTCCTGGTTCAACGCCATGCGTATGCACCTGCCACGCCATGCCCGTGTGGAAACGGAAATGCAGTGGGGCCACATTGGCTGGTCTGTTCCCTCCTCCTTCGGCAATGCCATGGGGTCTCAGGACCGCGAGCATATTGTGATGGTGGGGGATGGTTCCTTCCAGCTTACCGCACAGGAAGTGGCGCAGATGGTGCGTTACGAACTGCCTGTTATCATCTTCCTTGTAAACAACCGTGGCTACGTCATTGAAATTGCCATTCATGACGGCCCGTACAACTACATCAAGAACTGGGATTACGCAGGTCTGATGGAAGTGTTCAACGCTGGCGAAGGTCATGGTCTGGGCATGACGGTCACCACTGGGGCGGAACTGGCTGAAGCCATTAAAAAAGCACAGGCCAACCGCCGCGGCCCAACCATTATTGAATGCCAGATTGAACGAACAGACTGCACGGATATGCTGGTCCAGTGGGGTAAGCGCGTGGCCTCCGCCAACGCCCGCAAGCCGCACGTTTCCTAACACCACACAGCATTTATTTTACAAAAACGCTTCAGACTCAGGTCTGGAGCGTTTTTTTATGATTAAACACAAACAAACTCACCAACACGTGCTTTAAATCACGTGTTGTTATAATCGTTTTTTACAAAACATATGTTACGAAAAATCCAGTTCCATCAGTTCTGGCAAGGATTTTCGTCCGCGGATAAACCCAAACCGCAAAATCAAAAAAATAAAAGAAAACATATTCATTAATACTGTGTTTTCAAAAATATCTTCACAAAAAATTTGAAAAAATACTCATGCCCTTAAAATCATCAGGATGTCTGGCTTTGGCCACATGGTGCCTTGCCACTCTGTATGCATCCCCTTCGTATGCACAACCCGCACCAGCCAATCCGACTAATGCTCCGGCTTTGGTTGAAAATACCCTCCGTAACATGCCTGAACAGGACCTGCTGCCGGACCCTCGGGTTTTGCAACGCCCGCTGAACTCCCCCCTCCCTCCAAGCGGTGTACCCGTTGCGCCATGGCCGGGCCTTGCCACCATGAACATCCCCAGCGTGAATGATTATGGCAATAAAAAACCCCATCACATCATGACGCTGGAAGCCCTCAGCCCGGGCGAAGGTCCATCGTGGCTTCTTCCGTCTGAAGTTGATGCCCAGCGCCGCACGGATATGGAAGACCCCTATTACGTGCCCACGGCGGGCAGCAGCCACCTTGTGCCCCAGATCATGCCGTTTAGGGAACGCCTGCAAAAAAAAGGATTTGCATTCTCTTTTACTTACAAAGGAGAAGCCATGGGCAACATAAATGGCGGCATCCGTCGGGGCATGGACTATGTGCATGAACTGACATTGCAGATGAATTTTGATCTGGGCAAAATGGCAGGGTTGGAAGGATGGTCCGTTCACACCCTGCTCATGAACCGTGCGGGACGCGAAGTCTCACACGATATGGTGGGCGAATATTACGTCAACCTGATGGAAGTTTATGGCCTGTCCGGGCATGTTGTGGCGCATCTAGTCGATTTGTACGCCGAAAAGCAGTTCCTGAATAACCGGATGGATATTACTTTTGGCCGTATGTCTCTGACGCATGTTTTTGCAACATCGCCGCTCATCTGTTCCTTTATGGTCACCTGTTCAGCCCCTGTGGCGCTCAAGCTGGACCCGGGGTTTTCCGTCTATCCCAAAGCAACATGGGGCGCTCGTGTGCGCTTTCGTCCTACACGGGATACCATGATACAGCTTGGCGCGTATCAGGTCTCTCCGCTCAACGGCAATCCCAGCGGATGGTCATGGGGGAGCGAGGACACAACGGGCCTGATGCTCCCTGTGGAACTGACATGGCAGCCTTTTTTAACCCGCAACCGCCTGCCCGGCCATTATGTGTTTGGCTACGCGCATGACACATCGCGCTATGCCGATGCTCTGGGCAGCAAACCCGCCTCACTGCTGGCCCAACCGGGAATGGAACGCAGCGCACCTATGGACATTTTCTGGTTTGAAGGCGACCAGATGATCTACCGCATGGGTGGGCGTAACCAGATGGCCGGTGGCTACCTGATGGCCGGATACATCCATAATACCCCGCACGTTTCATCCATTTCGGACGAAGCCTATGCTGGGCTGTCGTTTAACGGGCTTATTCCTTCCCGCCTGACGGACAGGCTGGGCATTATGTATTCATGGTACCATGTGAGCGACCGAAAGCGGCTTGGCCAGACATACGCGCTGGATGCTGGCCTGTCTCTGGGCAGTCAGGTACGTGGACCACAAACTGACTCCCATGTCATTGAGGCCTATTACGCCATTGACGCAGTGCCCGGCGTAACCGTTCAGCCCGAATTTGAATATATGGTCAGGCCGGGTGAAACATCACATATTCCAGACGCTGCACTGGTTGGGCTTAAAGTGATTGCCAACCTGTAAAACAGCCGCTCAATCCTTGCTCAGGGCCTGCGGGTGGCCTTTTTCATCCACCGCCACAAATACAAAATGCCCCGATGTTACCTTTTGGCGAATGTTTGTGCGGCGGATACGCCTTACGGCTTCCGCACAAATGGTAATTGATGTGCGCCCCACTTTAACAATACGCGTATAAACATTCAGCTCATCCCCAACAGACATGGGATGATGAAAAGTCAGACCGTTAATCGCCACGGTCACGCACTTGCAGGCGGCAAAGCCTTCTGCCGCCGTGCTGGCGGCAAGGTCCATCTGCGCGGCAACCCAGCCACCAAAAATATCACCCGCTGCATTGGTATCGCGCCTCATGGCAACAACACGAACTGCCAGATTTTCGTCCGTTGCCCAGTCACTTGGCTCTGTATTACCCACGGTTCCCCCTTATACCTGCACGAACCCATACTGGAATGTACAGCGCCATGTTTCTCCATTCCCGCACAAACATACAGAGGAATTTACGCACTTCCCCCATACCTGTACCAAACGTGAAAATTCACGCCGTCTGGCAGGCTCTTCCCTCCTGCTCACCCCGTCTCAGGCCCCCACTTCCCACGCGATCACGCATTTGTTATGTCGGGGAGCGAAATATCGCTTTCACAGATATAATTTTATTTTACACGAATCTGAAATGATGGTCATAATCCGTAATGTGGAGGGATAGTAATGTACAGATATGCAGTTTCTTATGTGGGTCAGACAAATACCAATGTCTGGGACACCATACTTCAGGCAAAAAGCGCCAACAAAAGCTCAAATAGCCAGGTCACAACAAGCGGATCTGGGCTGGTGTATGCCAACAATACAAAAGAAGCGCGCGTTAGTGCCAACGAAAAGTTTATAGATAAGAAAATAGAAAGCATTCTGAAAGAAAAAAATTCAGGGTCTTTTTACGCCTAATCCTTATTATTCATCCATTTTTACAACTTCAAGACGCAGATTTATTTTTCCATTTTGTTCAGACACATTTCATGAACTCCCCTGCAAACGACCACATCCTTAAAAAATGGGCATTATCTGCGGTGCCCATGTCGCGCTCGCTGACCCAGCACCTGCCCTGATCATCACGTAACCAGTTCAAGGCGGATGGGGCACCAGCCAGCAGCCCCGCAGAGGAGCCTGCTGGCTGCAACCACTCAACGTGGAATGCACTCGGCAATAGCAGCTCCCACGTTCCAGCACTGCCCAGTTATATCTGACACAGAACCATGTACAGGCGCGGACATGAGAGGATATTCTTCCACTCATGCCGACCTCATGCCCTTACACACATCATTACTCTGGCGTCTGCCTAGAGCGCATCAGCATCGCAGTGAAGCTAATAGATTTTATCTTAGTTGGGCCCTAAGATTCCTAATTTGCGTTCATGTGCCACACAGAGTGCGTCTAGCATGCATAGTGTGCCAGTCATTTTTAGGAGAACCGTTGTGACGAATGAAGAAAGAGATGAGCTTTTAAAAGCTACAGCCAAAGCAGTTTTGGAGCTTTACCAAAATCTCCCCAAAGAACTGTCTGAAGTCCATTCTCTGGAAGTAGCCGGAAGCCAACTGGCTCAAACACTCAACCGAATTCAGTGAGCTAACTGCCAGAATACGGAACACCCACAGGCCCGTACATCGGCAGTTCGGCTCTTACGGGCAAAACGCAATTGCCGATGTACGCCCAACCCAGTGAGCGCTTTGTTCCACAGATATATCCGTTAGCAGAGCCTCTATCTCGACCTCTTACACTCTTGATCCAGTATTCATCTTGCCGGACTTATGTCTGCGCGTCTTATAAAATGCTGCAACAGTATTGGCATTCTCGCCCGTAAGACACAAAGTGACCTTTTTTGCACTTAGGACACTGGATTTTTTATGACCTCACCGCCTGTTTCTGACACGCAGCGCCGTCTGGTCATGCTTTGCGCCGTGCTTGGCATTGTTCTGGGCGGGCTGGATGGGGCAATTGCCAATATTGCTCTCCCCACCATTGCGCGCGACCTTCATTGTAGCGAAACTCAGACAGTCTGGGTTGTCAATGTCTATCACCTCGCTGTCGCAGTCAGCTTGCTGCCTGCCGCTGCTCTGGCGGACTCTCTGGGCCTAAAACGGGTTTACGGGTTCGGGATGGCGCTTTTTACAGCAGCATCCCTTGCCTGTGCGCTTTCGGGCTCTCTGGGCGTTCTCATTGGGGCTCGTGTTGTGCAGGGGTTGGGAACAGCCTGTATGGCCGCACTAAGCGGTGCACTTGTCCGCAGTGTATATGCAAGAACCCAGTTGCATCAGGCTTTTGCCATTGTCGCATTGGCTGTTGCCATTTCCGCCGCAATTGGGCCTACGCTGGCAGCGGCGGTTCTGGCTGTTGCTCCCTGGCCATGGCTGTTTCTGATCAACGTGCCGATTGGTATAATAGCCGTTGCGCTTTTCCTACGGGCTGCTCCGACCAGTCCCCGCGCTCCGTTCTCGTTCGACTGGGCTGGTACACTGCTGAATGTGGGCGCTCTGGGGCTAAGCATTCTGGGGGTTGATGCTCTGGGGCAAAAAGAAACTGGGCTGGCAACGTTTGAAATCGGAGCAGGTTTACTGTGCACTCTTCTGCTGTACGGACAGCAGAAAAATCTGAAGATGCCTATGCTGCCACTGGACCTGCTGGCTATTCCGCTATTCTCACTCTCAATCCTGACATCAATCTGCGCTTATGCGGCACAAATTCTGGCCTATGTCGCACTACCGTTTTTATTCCAGACGGTTATGCATCTCTCTGCCGTCACAACAGGCCTGCTGGTAACGCCTTGGCCTGTGCTTGTTGCCGTTGCAGCCCCTTTTGCGGGCCGACTGGCAACCCGGCATCCGGCCTCGATTTTAAGCAGTGTGGGGCTGGCAATTTTGGCAGGAGGACTGGCAGCCCTCAGCCTTATGCCCGCACAACCTACCTTTGGGGACATATGCTGGCGGATGGCGCTTTGCGGCATTGGTTTTGGCTTTTATCAGACGCCCAATAATCTGACCGTCATGACCTCTGGCCCAGCAACCCGCAGCGGTGCGGCCAGTGGGATGATGGCAGTCGCACGCACACTCGGCTGGGCGCTGGGCTCTGCGTTAGTGGCACTGGTCTTTGGCTTGTCCCAAGGGAGCGGCGGCGCGGTACATTGTCTTGAACTCGCCACAGGGTTTGCTCTTTTGGGTACGGCACTCAGTGTTTCGCGCCGAGCTGTTCGGCGCGAGGAAGGGCGATTGGGAAGGTGAAAGACGGCTTGCAAGACGCCAGCACATGAAAACACCATGGCAGTCGTCGCGCGCTATACACAGAAAATGCCCGATGCTTACCGAACCGAGAGGCGCGCTAGGTGGTAGGATAAAAGCGGAACGGATTTGGCACGGATACAGGTTCCAAATAATGGAATTTGATGCCGTTTGTTACCACTTGGAGAGTGTATTTTTTCAGCGGGAGACATGGTGAAAACCGCAGAATACTGCGGCTCAGGAATGGTGGGCGCAACAGGGATTGAACCTGTGACCCCTACCATGTCAATTTTGTGGACTGGATAGTAGAATTGGCTATTTTCTGCTCTTAATTTTGTACCTACGCATAAACTCCACTGATTTTCCACACATATTGCGCCGAGAATTCCCCTTGTACAACACCCCAAGCCTGTACTACCCTGTCAGGGCTACGGCGGCGTGGATGGACACGTATGTTGCGACAGACCACTTGGGGATGCAGCTTGGGACGGGCGCACATAGCGCGACAACCCCACTCCGGGAATGGGAGCCGGTATCAAGCCCGGCCCGTAGCAACAAAAATCGTCCGGCGGATTACAGTCGGTGTGCTCGTTGGTTGAACACAAGAAGCCATCAGATAGCTGCGGACGCGGTGAGCAGACGGTGGAAGCCCGTCACCTTGTCGCTCAAATTTTAGCAGCAAATCCGTTTGATGCTCAAAAACGGCACTTCATGAGCGTCAACCATTGGGAAATCCCCAATAATTCAGTTGCTCGGAATTTCCGAGTAACTCACTTCCGCCGCAATCCCCATGCTATAGCAGCCAAGCCAACGGCTCTCCGCTGCCTGTGAGCGCCGTTGGTTTAGCCTTTCCTCGCGCGCCGCTCACAAGCCAACACCAAAGGCCGACAGGCAGAATACGGCCCCAGAAGCGTACCGCTAGGCCCGGTGTATTCCACCTGCGCCACACGCCCCTGCCGCAACCGGGCGACGAAGTGGCACGTCCCGTGACCGCTCAAATCAAGCTCCAGCGACATTGGCCCCTTGAGCGTAAACGGCCCCTGCACCTGCTGGTCCTGCCGCCATTGCAGCACTTCTCCATCTGGCAGGGTGGCCACGTTGTCCGGTACCCCGGCGCAGGCGATGAGGTCCGAGCGAGGCATACCGATAAGGTCATGCTTTGCCCGCATGGGAACGGTGGAGCAGGCAGAGAGAGCCAGCAGGCAGCCCAACGCTTTAATCCGCATCGTCCTGCCCTTTCGTAAGTTGTCCCCAGAAGCTGCCAGCGCTCGCTCGCCAGCGCCATATGAGCGCCAGCAGGAGAGTGCCGAGGCCGACAAACGCGCCCCCGGCTATGGCTCCACACTCGAAGTCCGGCGTCATTACCAGCTGGCACTGATGCTGGCGGCGAAGAAAAAGCCGATGATTGCGCCAACAGCTACGCCCGCAACGGCGCTTGCCCCGATTGCTATTCCGATCATGATGCCCCCAGCGTCTTGAGTGCGGTCGCTTCCTGATCATCCGTCACACTGGACAGGCTGATGCCCAGAACCCCCATGAACGCATCCAG
The DNA here is from genome assembly GCF_001499675.1 of Acetobacter ghanensis. NCBI lineage: Bacteria > Pseudomonadati > Pseudomonadota > Alphaproteobacteria > Acetobacterales > Acetobacteraceae > Acetobacter > Acetobacter ghanensis. Next base: position 834,845 of record NZ_LN609302.1, on the reverse strand, counting down.
CACGGTCAGTAGGGCATTGAAGGCAGTGATGGCCTCGTTGATGACTGTACTTGTCACGGTGGACTGAGCCGCAGTCAGGCCGGAGCGCAGGGCCGTGGCGACGCTGTTCAGGTCCACAAGGATCGTATCGACCTTGGTTTTCCAGTTCGTATCATCATACGTGATGGTCAGCGTACCGTTGGTTGCGTTGGAGAACGCTGTCAGGCTGGCTGCAAGAGCCGTTCCGGCCGTCTCAATCAGAGCCACGGCGGCCGTGCCCATGGCAGTAGAAATAGCCGTGATGCTCAGAATGGTGGCGATGGCGTTAATGCCTGCCTGACCGTAAGCCTTCACCTTGGCTGTGTTGAGAGTGACGGTAGTTGTGCTGCCCGTAGTGGCGACCGTGCAGGCGGTTAGGGCAGTCGCACCCACAAGGGCGGACGTGCGCAGGAAGCTGCGGCGGGAGAGGCTTTTCATTTCGTATCGTCCTTGGGGATGGTGACAACAGAACCGGGGCCAGCCAGAGGGCTTGCTTTGGCGACGGCCGCACTGGAGCGCAGGGCAAGAGCCGCGTTGGCTGCGTACTTCCAGTTCAGGGCGAGGAAGTTGATGATGCGGTACAGCAGCCAGAGCTTGCCGGTCTGGTTAGCGGGCAACGGGATCTGCGTTGCGGCAAATCCGGCGCCAGCAAACACAGCGCAGGCATAGAGCACCCATGTTGCCTCGGGCTGCGGCAGAGCAAGAGCGAGAGCAATGGGGGACAGGCCGCCGGTTACCGCCGTTGCGGTCTGGGCGGCTGTAGCTTTGGGGGATGGCGTATCAGCCATAGGGTTATCCTTCTCCAAAAGGCCCCACGCGGTAAAACGCATGGTGACCAATCGTGCAGCGATAGAAGCGGGGAGCAGCCCATGGAGGCGCGTGCGGAAGGCGCGTGTCATAGTAGCTGTCTGCCCCGCTGGTGATGTCGGTAAGGGTGCCGCTCACAAGGCGCTGGGCCAGCGCAAGGGCGGTCTGGAACTGTGGGTCCGCGCTGGTCACAGCCAGCAGCTTTTCCCGGTTGGGGTCGTTGTCGTTCCAGCATGAGAACTGCCACGGGCAGAGGAATACGCCGCAAATGTTGTGACCCCACCACGCGGGCCGGGACAGCCGGTTCATGCCCGCGCACAGAACGGCCTGCATGCCGGATGGGCCTTCGCCCCTCGCCTCACCCCATGCGGTGCGTGCGGCAACCTGTACGGGGTCAGTGAGTAGAGAGGTTTGCGGCATCCGCCTGCCCCCCCTGCGCCACGTCCCACGGCTCGCGCAGGTGCAGCCAGCGCACCCAGATGGTACTGGCCACCTCCTGATCGGAAAGCAGCGTGGACCCTACGGCAGCCCCAATGGTGCAGGCCAACCCAACGACAACGGCAAGTTTGCGCCAACGCCGCAAGCTGTCCTCGGCAAGCTGGTTCTGGCGCTTTTGCGCGCCCGTGTGTTCGGCAATCTGTTTGGTCAGGTCGGTTAGGGCCTTGCGTGTGTCCGATGCCTCCACGGCCCGGTTGCGCTCGCGCTCCTGCCCCTGCGCCTCGACAGAGATCAGCTTTTCCATCATGGCGGACTGGCCAGACTTGAGTGTATCCACATCGTCCTCCAGCCCATCAAGGCGGCGGGCGTGGCTGTCCACAATTTCGCGCAGGTCATCATCAGCCGCGCAGGCTGCTGCGCACTGTGTTTCAGTCATGGTTTTGTCCGGGCATAAAAAAACCGCCTCACTGGGCGGTATGGTTTGTCAGAGCTTGCGGCGTCTTATGTGGCAGACGTACTGCTTGTCGTCGTCATCACGTCCGTAGGCTGCGTGGGTAATGCAGTGCTGGTGGTGTCCGTGCCGTTGGCAATAGCCGCAATGGCTTTCACATATGCCTTCATGTCCGCCGTAAAAACCTCCCCCATGGCGCCAGCAAGATTGGCCTGCTGCTGTATCCATGCCTGCGCAGTTGCAGCCTGCGTTTTTAGGGGAACTGGAACAACGGGCGGCGTGTAGTCCACCAGCGCACCATTCTCCACTGCCATGCTTTTCGTGCCAGTATTCCCGCCTTTTGCCGCCCACTGGTCTGCTGTCATGGCAAACAGGGTGCTGGCGGCAGGAAGGCCATCCGTGGAGATACAACTCCACATATCGTACCATGCACAGGGCTTATCCATACTGGCATAATAGCGCGCAGGATAAGCAGCTTTCAGGTCATCCAGAACGCTCATTGTTTTTCTCCAATAGCTAATACCGTAAGAACGTAAGGTTCAACAGAATTGCCGCCCCCGGCATAGCTAGTTCCATAGCCGCCTATAAAAGTACCGCCCCACGTGAACCCAGTGTTGTCTATCTCTTGAGAGTAAGTGCCGCCAGAGTTTTCGGTTTGCACAACGGTTGCTACTCGCGCCCATTTTCCGCCTGTTGGTTCTGGGTTGATTTGCAACCATACCTCGGGAATCGTCCCAGCCTTAAAAGCCACCGGAAACTTGGTCACAATAGGAGCCTCGGCACTACTCCCTGTCACTGTAAACGACTGCACCTGTAAATCTGGAGAGGCCATTGGCAGGTCAGAGAGTAGAGCCAGAACGGAATTATTTGTGCCATCCCCGAACACCGCGCGCCCGTCCGAGTTCTCCACGAGGTTAGTAATGCGCGTCTGTCCGGTGGACGGAACGGATTTGACGTAGCGCTCCTCTGCCCATGCCTGCGTGGCGTAGCCGTTGAACAGGGATTGCCAGCTTGCACCGTCTGCGCCGGGGGTGGAAACATTGGCATCTGCCGTGCTGACCCAGAAGGTGCCGGGGGTGCTACCAGACACAATGGCTCCTGCCGGGTAACCGCCAATGGACTGCGCAAAGGTGGCATCAAACGGGCCAAGGTAGCCTGTCTGCAACACCTGTATGGCGCTGGAAAGCAGGTTGAGCAGGCCGTTCATATCCTGCCCGCGCGGGGGTTCGCCCCCGGCTGCGCGCGCAATAAACGTTTCCGGCGGAAAGCCAAGAGCCACCGAGGCCGTGCCATCACCCGCCGTGCCCTGCGTTTGCGGGATGGTGGCAATGTTGCCCGCTGCGGCACTTGCACCAATGGGCGTGCCAAACAGCTTGCGGTCATCTGTGCTTTTCATGGTTATTCGCTCTGAATGGAGTAAGAAACAGACACCCCCGCAGGACGGGGCAATACACCGCTGTTCTGGATGATGCTGACCTGAACATCCGTTGGCACGAACTTGAACACGTAAGTCATGCTCATGTCGGCATTGTCCTGCACATAAGCATCACCTTGGCCTGCAAACAGGGTTGTGAGGATCTTGTTCAGAGACAGGATTGAGCCATCGGAGATATTGGCCAGAGCCTTGGCATAGATAAGCTGGCGGTAGCCATCATCAGACAGGCGGTAATTGCTCGTGGCATCTACCCCCCGATACCATGGGGCCTGATCAAAACCCTCTTCCGTCAGGTCGTTAGCCTCGCGGAAGCCGAGGTATTCGGACGCCGATATGCTCAGGATACGCGAGACCCCGACAATGCGGCCCCATACGTCCAGCCCATAGCCCTGCGCCGTCTGCACGTTCCAGACAAGGCTGTACCAGTCATCTATCTGCGTGGCCGGGTCCAGCATCTGGTTCCACGCCTCGATAAACGAGCATATGGCCGGACTGTTCGCGTATTGCGAAAGAATGGTCTGGCTGACGTTCTGCACTAGCTCACCGTAACGGCTATGTTGCCCGTCTCAAGCGTTGGAATCTGGTCGATGTTCATGGCAGCGGTAAAACCGGTCGGGCTGGCCGCGGTGCCGATGGTGATCTCTACAATCTTTACCCATGACCCAAGGGCCGCAACGGCTGCATAAAAGCTGCTGGCATAGAGCGTTTGCCCGATCTGGGAGCCTTCCATACCATCAAAAGCCGCCAGAATGGCCGCCTGTACGTCTGCCGCAGCAGTTGACGGAACGCCGCTGTTCTTCTCCAGCGTTACGGCAAAAAAGACTGGCGTATCCGTGGCCCGCGTGAACTGCACGGTATAGGTTGGTGGCGTATGGTAGGCGCTGTTCGGATCGGTCACGGTTACGCTGGTTGTGCCCGTGTAGCCGCAGCCGGGCGGCTTTTTGCTGATGATGGCCAGAGCCACATCCTCGTCCGTGCCGCCGTTCACGCACACGTATAGGCTATGGGCCGCAATGGATACGCCGCCAGTCGTTACTGCTGCATCCGTGCTGTTGTCGGTCACGTAGGCGTCTGTCACCCCGTCAACGGACAGCACTGCGCCGGCGATGGCGTTGAGGGAACCAATGGCATTGCCCTCTACCGTTGCCTTGCGCCGGGCTTCAAACGCCTGTCGCCCTTCCTCCGCACTCCCCGTCACGCCGGCCACCGGGTTATTGACCGATGTCAGGCCCGTGACTGACTGATAAACAGACACGCTATTGGCGGGGCAGTAGATCACGCCCTTAGTGGTGCAGGAGAAGGAGCCTATTCCAGCGCCCGTTGCATCCAGCGTGATAGTACCATCTGCGGCGTAATAATTCCCGCTCCCATCCTGAATGAGCGTTCCTTCCGGCACCACAGCCCCAGCGGCCCCGATGCAGGTAACGGTAACAACCGTAGCTGTCGCACCCTTGCGACTGATGAAATAGATATTGCCAATGGCGTCCTGCATACGACCGAATGCCCGGTCGGGGTCCACGCCGTTGAAGATGGCAAGCATCTGGTCATAGGCATCCCCCAGAATGGCCGTGAGAGACATAGCAAGCTGGCCCTGTGGGGTGGACAGGCCAGTGTTCAGGTTGCCACCCATTGCCGCGTTCATGTCCGCCAACACGCCGGTTAGCATGTCGCTTTCAGCTGGGGCCACAAACCCCGCATCCGTAAAAGACGGCGCTGGTACTGATGTTGTGCCGTAATCAGAGCCCGACATTGCTGGTGGTCCCGTCTGTGGTGGTGTAGAGAATTGCGCCAGAAAGCGCGCGGTCATAGCTCATGCCGGAGACCATGCAGCGGGCCTCGGCCACGTCCGGCACGGCTGCGGCAGTCTGCTCAACCTGCGTTTGAAAGACGGAAAGAGACTGGTTCTTGCCCAGTATGTTGGTCAGGTAGGGCAGCCCCTGCGCCGTGTCGTAATAGCACTCGCCCTGAAACACCCGCACGGCAGAGGAAATATCCTGCCCGACCGCATAGGCGCTGGAGGCCACAGCAATGTTGCCATCGTGGTCAAGCAGCAAGTCCCACGTGCTCCGGTCAAGAAGGATCGTGTTCATGCGCCACCAACAAAAAAGCCGCCCAAAAGGACGGCTGATAGACTTGTGAGAGATTAGGAAAAAACTACTGCAAAAAGGTACCGGGTACAAGCGGTATCTGCACAGACCGCGCAACGGTAGAGGAACTATGCCAAAAACCGCGCGCGGGTACAAGGGAAGATGTTCCCCATCTGTGTACCTTTTGGGGTGGGGTGGGTACTGGCAGGATGATGTGGAAGGGAATCCGCATGACCGATAAAAAGCCCGCACCAGCACCGCAGCCACAGCGTCCGAACCCCGCTTCTATCATCCAAAGTGTGAAGCGATCCTCTGGAGCGTTCGTTGGTGATTCTGCCTTAAAACGAGCCCCATCCTCCACAGGCGATGGAAAGAAGAAATGACACGATAGGCGTCAGGCTTAGGGACACCCACGCGGCCTTAAGCCAACGCCTGTCTCTGCCAATGGTTTTAGTATTTTCCGCCGTGATGTAAGACGCAGTGTAGGCCAACCACAAGGCGGCATGCTCTTCGTCTCGCTCGGGCACGTCAGATAGAATGGTGTCTACACCATCTGGCCCTACATTTTTGGATATAAGGGTAGTGGAGTAGAGGCCTGCCGCGCACAAAGCGCTTGTAACCCCAAAGCCCAGAGCAAGAAACGCGCAGACAATGGAGTATTCCCGCTGGGAAAAGGCTCCAGCCAAAGATGCCGTTGTAAGGGTGACGGATAGCGGCAGGACCGCGCCCAACCTTCCCTTAATCCTATCGAACGAGGCCACCGTTTCTTGGTATCCCGCGTCTGCGAGCGCCCTTTTTTCTTTCGCCAGCCACAGAGCAAAATCTTTATCGTCTGTCATTCTTGTTTTCTCCACGCGGCGATATGCGGCTGTTCTTTGCTAATTGCAATATGGCGGCTTTACTCCGGCCCCCCAGTATTCCCATTCCCCGTCTGCACACCCGAATGCTTGTGACTGTCCAGACTGATACTCCCCGCTTTAACATCCCCGGTAGCCGTCACTGCCCCGGCCACATTAACCGTGCAGTTAATATCGCACTCGGAGGCATCCACCACGAACTTGCCCGCTGTCTTGACGTGCACATCGCCCCCAACCCAGCCGATATATTCAGCCGGAGCGCCATTGAGGAAGCCGCCGATGTACAGCGCATCCGCATAATCATGCTGGCGGAAGCTGCCGGGGGCGGACGGGGCGCGGTTGGCCTTTACGCCCGATATGTCCCGCCCGCACACAATGAGCGCGCCAATGTCCCCCACAGCCGGGTCGCAGATAACCGCCCGCGTGCCGCCCTGTAGGCGAAAGTAGGGAATGCCGTAGATAATGCCGTGCGGCACCGTCCGCCCTGCCCCGTCCTGCTGGTGGACCATAATCTGCACGTCCACCGTGCCGACCGGCTCCAGCCCCGCGCCATGCACCGCCTTGACCTGCACCAGAGTGTCTGCGCCGATCATGGAGAGGATGCGGCGGATTGCGGCATTGGTGGTATTGAAACCGGAAGCTCCGTCTGGCCGCTGCCAAGACCCGGGAAGATTACCCGAGTTTGAAGTTTGCTGGGTTGTCACCGCGCGTTGCTCCCACAAAGGTTGTCCACTGACCGTCCGGCACTTCTGATTCAAGGTTGTGTTCGATGATGTACGGCAACCATATGCCATTGGCCGGAGAGGTCTGGGCTGGCACCTGCCCATTCTGGTTATCAACCCACCCAGCCGGAGCGTAATCGCTCTTAAGTCGAAGGGGGGAGTTGTACCGGATATTGGGGTTGAACAGGCATTCGAACAGAACGCCCGCATCACTGTAGGCGGGGTAGCCGATGAGGCCGCTTTTCGCACTGATATAGGGCATATCAACCCCTACATCATCGGCTTTATAAGCGTAATCGTGGGGCCAAACATGAAGGGTTTTTAGGTCTTCGTCCAAATGGAAATCTGCCTTTACCGACAGACAAAGGCGCTCCATCGCGCTTCTTGGGTCGCCACACCCATAATAGCTGGGGAAGACGGCCTTCACGCCATGGTTTAGGAGCGTCCACCCCATCGCGCCGCAAATGGCGGAGGCAATGGTTTGAAACGCTGCCGGGCCATTGAACGATATGGGCGGCATAGCAGAGGCCGCCGACAAACAAAGATTATTCGCCTCGACTTGGAAGGCCACATTTGGTGCGCCAGTAAAATCCACGAACGCAGCGGTAACGTATCCGGAAAAGATCACAGACTTAGGCGATGTATCGTCTCCAGCAAGCAGAGTAATTTTATTGGCATTTTGCCATGTCATGCGTGCACGAATGACGCACATTCGGTTCATTTCGCTCAAGTCCATCCCTTCAATACGAAGCGAAAGGGACGAGCCAGTGGACATTCCCGCATTTGTAATATGGCATCGAACACGGTGGCCTGACAGCATCAGGCTGTCCTTGCCATCGGGGCCAAATCCGCCTGTTACAAGATCAAATTTCACATCTAGCTTTCGCTGGTGAAGCTTTTTTTGCGAACGATGCCCAACAGATTCAATTTCAGACATTCTTTCCCTCCTGATACATCAGGACATACCGCCCGCTAAACCCGGAGTAATCAGGGTCGCTTTCACCCTCTTGGTCCGTGAACATCATATCTCCGGGCATGCCGAAATAGGACTTCTGCACAAGCCACGTTCTGTCCTGGCACAGCAGGCCAGCGATAATCATCGTCCCGTTCAGCCAGATATTCATGTACAGGCCGTTTGTGCGCTGCTGAATGTCAAGCTGAACTGACTGCCCGGACAAAGTAACCTGAACTGATTGCTGGGCAACGGCGTTCAGGGGAATGACAACAGGATCAGCCATCTTTCACCCACTTATAGAAGCAGCTTGCGCGCTTGTTGCAGTCTCAGTCGAGACTGGACCTGAGAAAGCTTTTGCCTCGCCGCTGGGTTTTACAGTCTTTGTTAGCTGGTTGGATGCCGTCAACCGCACCTCCTGCATCCGAATGTCCGCCCACAGCAGCGTAACGCCTCGCTCAACCGAGCGGCGCATGGAGTATTCGACCACGTTCATGTTGGAGTAGGTCTGCTCTGGCGTGGTCACATGGTAGAGGTTGAGGTCCGCCACGACTGCATCCAGCGCTTTGGTGAAGCTGGTGCGCGCCGTAAGCTCAGGGGATGCGCCCGTAATTCCAGCGGTCGACAACAGGTTGCTGATTGCACTCAGGTTGCCGTAGCTCACGCTGGTTCCGTCACACAGCATTTCCACCATGATCTCGCTCGGGCGCTTCACCTTGTTGTAGGACATGAACGCGCCGTTCTCTAAGGGGGCGTCAGAGATCATATAGCCCGCGCGCATATCTATGGCCCGCACCCGGCCCGAAGTTATGACGGCAGTTCCGCTGCTATCGAAGATGCCCCACAGCTTGTCGGCCTGCTTGATAAGGTAGCTCTGGAGCAGCGTATCCAGTTCAACCGAGGCCACAGCCTCCGCATCGGATATGACCGGGGACCAGAGCTTGGGGACCCCGGCTCCCGAAATAACATTAGCTGTGACCGGCTGGGCCACCGTTTGCATGACCATGACTGTGGCTCCTGAATGGTGGCCGTAGCGTAGTACAGGTTGGGGGTTGGGTACAAGGTCACGCAACCGTCAATAAACGTGAAGGGTGTTCTTTATTTGTGTACCTTCCCCCGACATTTCATTGCATACAGGATTAAGTAAGAAGCAGAATACTAAGGGAATTTATTATTGGATAAATTAGAGAATAATATTTATGCGTCATTTTATTTAACGGGATTGGGTTGGGGTATATTTATTGAGGGACACTTATGAGTTCGCTTTCAAAGCCTGCGGCAAACATATCTGCTGATAGCCAGATATCATTGACAAAAATGTCAACAGATATAGATTCTCTAGTAGGATCATATTTATCTCTATGGACAGATACGCGAGGGAGGAAGGAATGGAGGAAGTGCTACATAACGAAAGAGATTGCAGACTTCCTTGCTGCGCATAAGACGAAAAATGGAATCGGAAAAACATCACCAACTCAACAGGTTGTAAGTTTACTCAATAGTTTTACCTCAGGAAGATCGTATCATACGATTGGCCAATTTGATGATGGAAAGCCGGAGCAGCCATTAAAAAAGCTGCAACCGATTTCTCCTGAAGGGCCCAACATATGGGAAATGCGAACTACTGATGTGAGAGTATTTGGTTGGGTCCATACGACAGAAAATACATTCATTGCCGTACTCGCTGAACTCAAGATGAACTTGGTCGATTCGCAAGACAAAGCTCTACCCATGGAATACGGCATAATGATTTTCTATGTCTTGTTTTGGATAAAGCAGCATTCGATAGACCCAAAGTTCATATGGAAAAAAACAATGACTATGCCTGCCTTCATTTCCGCGCTTGACTTTCTTTCTCCAGAAGAGATTCGGGAAGCAAACTTTCTTGAAAGCTTAAAGATGGCACTGCGCGAGCATGTTCAGGAGAGAATGAAAGCAAAGGGCTTGACGCAAAATCAGGTAGCCAAAGATTTGGGCTGGGAGCCTGCCTCTTTCTCGCGCGCCCTCAATCCCGATAGGCATATCAACACCAGATCCATGTTCTTGATTTTGGATAAACTTGGGTATGAATGGAGATTCGATTCTGTTGCCATCCAGCCGACGATAGATGGAGTTACACTTGACAGTACCTTTCTAACCATACAGCAAAGCTCTGCATCGATTATCTACGGCATCGCAGAAGATTTCGAATCTACATTTGAACCCTCGCAATCTAAATATGATTTTCAGTTACCTGCACATGAGGTGGGCGCATAAAAATGGCAAACAAAACGAAAATCGAAATAATTTCGGCAATATTTTGTGATGAGGTGCGGAAGGAAGCATCCGGAAAAGATATTATCATTGGAGCAACTCCCAATGGCGTCAGCGTTTTGAAATTTCCTGCGAAGATAAGGGGTAGTTTCTGGCTCCATGCAAAGGCAACAAACGTAGAAAAAAACAATATTCTATGAAGGTTGAACTCAGAAAAAAGAAAACTGATGAAATTGTGTACGGAGTTAAAATAGGAATAAGCGCCAATGAAGCCGCGCCCATAGATTACTTTGCGTTAACCCCACCTAGATTTATATTGAGCGTAGATTGCGAAGAAATATTTTCATTATTCTTCTCATTTGATGATGATAAATTTAAACATATTATTGATATACCAATAAAAAAGCTACGAATCCGCCCCTTCCGTTTGACCGAAGGGAGTAAAGTTATTGACGGCAATTGAGGGTGCTGTTCCACCCAAATAACCCTCCCCACCCCCACCAAACCCCGCTAAACGGCATCAGGTGGATTGGGGAGGAAATCCCCCCCCCTAAGCCAAAGCCGCCTGCCTAGCCTCCGCACCAACTCCCACAGGCACGTGCCGACCAAGAACCTGTACGGCAAATTTCGATTGCCTGCCGTCTATGGGATCATGCCATTGCATCAGCGCCCTGCGCGTTCTGTGCAGGCTGCGAAGTTCCTCTGGGTGGTTACTTTCCAGCGTGACCACGCAAATATTGCCGCGCGGGTCTAGAACAACAGCCCTATCGCCAGCCCATAGCTTGTAATCATCCGCGTCGAAGTAAACGACTTCCCCGCCAATCATCACCGCCCCTGTGACATTCCCACCAGCGTTGCCACCCCCGAAGGGATGGCTGGCCGTTACGGCGCTTACGCTGGCGTTTGGGAGAAAGGGCGCAGGAACTCCGCAACAGACGGCTTCCATTTAAGCTGCTGCTGAGAACCCTTCCCGCCACGCCGGGACGTATCGAACATCTTGCCGTAAGCAAGCCCCTTGTCGGTCATGCTCCAATCGCTGCCCGTGGATGAACCGGGGGTATGGGCCTGCAAGCCCGCATCAACGAGGATCTGATTAACGCGCCGGGGCGGAATGCCGAATGGCTTACCAAGCTGCGTTGGCGTTTGGTAATTGTCCTCCGTGGCAGCTGGGAGTGCTGCATACCCCATAGCCTCAAGCGGGTTGATGCCCGTGAGCGTGTGCGTGCCACGCGCAGCCATAAGAACCTTCTGGTTCTCGTCCACGTTGGGCAGATGGGCGACCACGTTCATGCAGCGGGTAAAGGCGGTATCAAACGCGGGCTTGCGGATGCGTTTGGGCTTAGGGGCGACCGGAGAACCCCGGTCACCTTCCAGCTCTAACCAGCGGTCTACAACCTTCTTGCGCTGCCGGGCATCATAGCCAGTGATCAGCGTGATGGTATGACTATGGTCAAGATGGATGTTTTTCACATACCCACGATTATCACGCTCGACGGCGTAACCCTTTGATTTTGCTTGATGGCTCAGGTTTGAGCCATCTTTTTCAATCTCCGCGATCATCGATTCAATATCACGGATGACGTTTTTATGCGCTTTGCCCGTCAGTTCAGCAATTTCCTTGCTGGACATCGTGGGGCTGGAATTTGGTGCTGATGGTGTGATAATAGAACTCATATCAGTGTTTCCTTATTCACTGTCAGAGGCATCAGAGCGGTTTTCGAGGCCTTGCTCTGGTGCCTTTTTTGTTTCCAAAACGTTTTTCAGAATGGCGGAAATCTCACCATTCGCGCTTCGATCATTCATGATTGCTCGTATCTTCAAAGATCGCAGCAGATCTTGATCAAGGCGCAAGGTGATGGTCGCTGTCTTTTTCATTTCGTCTCCTGACAACCATTATGGTTGCACGCCCATAAGGCATGACACCATTTTGGTTGTCAACTAGAAAGTGCAACCAATATGGTTTATAAGTCCAGTATGAGCGATGAGAGACGAGTTCCAATCACCCTGCGTATGCCACGCGCCCTCCTTGATGACCTCAAGGCGGAAGCGGACGCGCGTTCTCACTCAATGAACGCTGAAATAGTCCACAGATTGCAGGAGAGTGTGTATCTTTCACGCTCCGCGCTAACCTTCGAGGGAGGGCAGATGACAGATGCCGAGCGCGCAGTGCTCCAAGCTATGCGCAACATGGATGATGAGCATAGAAAGTCTCTTGTTATGTTGCTGAGCACATTCTCTAAAGCTAATGACGCTACGTAGGGCAGCTATCCGCACTTATTTTGTGTGCATATATTTTCTTTTTTAATGGCTATGGGCTAAATAATTCTAACATTTTTTTAAGCCGCAGGATTCGAGCGTATGTCAGATGATTTCCGCCAGAAATTTAAAGCCTTCTCCGAGCGTATGATCAGCATATCAAAGCGCTGCACGAATGAGGAGGCTACGAAACTTTTCCTGGTCCTGCCTTTAATCAATTTTCTTGGCTACGACACCATGAACCCCGATGAAGTATGCCCAGAGCATAATGCAGACTTCTCGGACAAGTACAAAAATAGAGTCGATTTTGCTATTCTCAAAGAGAACGCGCCAGTAATTGCCATAGAGTGCAAGTCACTCGGAGCAGAATTAAAGGATGATAGAGGGCAACTTCGCTCTTACTTCAATGCCGCTCCTACCGTGAAAATGGGCGTTATTACTGACGGGATGGTGTACGAATTCTACGCTGATTCTGACGAACCGAATATGATGGACTCCAACGCTTTTCTTTCTTTCGACCTGCACGATATTGCAAAGGGAAAGATCGAAGATTCTGTTGTAGATGGCCTTAAGAGCCTCCAGAAGTCCAATTTTGATCCTGAAAATATCGGTGCCGAAGCAAAGCGCAAATTGATCTTCCAGAATCTTGTTCAGCAGATTGAAGAGCTTGCAAAGGAACCTACGGACGCTTTTGTTAGGCTTCTTTTGCAGGGAATTGGCCTAAGCAATATTAGGTCAAAAGCAATGGCTGATTATACGGTACTCACCAAAAGCGCGTTTGGAGAGTTTATCAATCTCAGAATTTTACAACGCCTCGATCTTCCAGCTAAAGACAAAGAGCCTGAGAAACCTTTGGTTGCAACAGATGCAGTGAAGTCTGATGCAGACCCAAACAAAGACCCAGAAATTATTCCTTCTGAAATTGAAATAGAGGTATTTGAATATACTAAGAAAAGGCTTGCATTTTTATCGGATACTGACGAACTTTTTGCGGCCTTAGACGCAATAGAGTTTAAGGATTACAAAGGGAAATTTGTAGTCTTCTATGGGAAAGAAAGGGCAGGACGCCTATTCGACTTATACGAATGCAAGGACGCAAAATATAAATTCGATTTTGGAGAGGGTTCAGGTGGAGAGATTGTCACTAACTCCCTTGCAGATATAGACAGACCTCTCATTGCTGTATTCAAAGAACGTGTGGGGGATATTCTTCCCAATGGGAAAAAACGGAAGTAACAACATTCCCTGACCCGCCCACGCGCTTTTGGAGGTAGATTTGAGACGGTTACTTATTGTGATCGCCGCCCTTTCCCTGCCGGGGGTTGGGTGGGGTGAGGGCCTCACTCCAGCGGAGCGAGAGTCTATGCAGAATACAGCGGCATCTATGGGATACATGGATGCCAACCATAAGAGCGATGTATCTTCGTTGCATGCATGCGCCCGCTCATTCGGAGAAAAGCACGGCTTTGCAGAATCCAGAGAAACTCTGGCCGATGCCATGCTCGGATGCAGCGCCGAGAGGGACAAATTCTTATCTGACTGTCAGGCCCAGTTTTCCTTGCCAATATGCAGGAATACAGCAGGATTATTGCTGTTACATGGGGCGACGGTAGATAAACCCCTGCCCGTCAAGCAAGATTGAAGTTACGCAGCCCCAGAGTTAGCAAATGAGGCTGCCGTCCTCATTTCTACAATCTTGCGCTGCACCGCGTCCCCGGCCCTCTCAGGGCTGGGGGCCACGACCTTAATCTCCCCCACATTAACCGTGTTGTGGGTGGTATTCTGCCCACCCTCTGCGCCACCCCGAGGCATATCACGCACAGCATCTAGGGCCGCACTAACCCCAGAGATATAATTCTGCGTCTCCTGCGGGGCATGTGCCTGCCAGTCTCCACCGTACTGAGACATGCCTTTGCGCAGGTTGCCGCCACCCCAGTTGTATTCGGCAATACTGGCCGACAAAGAACCGCCATAGTTCGCAAAGTTGTTGTGGAACCTCTTTGCTGCGTAGCGCGCGGCCTGTTCAAAGTTCATGGGATCAACGCCCGCCTCCTTGGCCACAGCAGGCATGATCTGGAAGTCGCCCAAGGCCCCGGCAGAGGATGGTTTGACATTGGTCCCGCGCGAACTCTCGCGCGCCCATATGGCATCCATAAAGCCTTTGGGTAGCCCGTATTGCGCGTCAAGCTTGCTCAGGAACATCTTCTTTGCGGCATTATTGGTGTCGTTTTTGGAGAGTGACGGGGATGCTCCATTCCAGAAAAGATCGCCTGCCATGTAGGCGTCTGCCGCAAGGTTCAGGCCGCCAAAGGCTCGGGATGCTAAGCGGCCAACCCGGGCGGCGCGGGATGCCTTGGCGGCGGCTGGTTCGGCCTTCCCGCCAGCCTCAACCGCTTCGCCCGCGACCTTTCCGGCCCCTACCAGACGCTCAATGTTTTTCAGTGCACGCAGGAAGCGAACGCCACCAACAATACCGAGAACGCCCAGTATGGCGGTCCCCACGCCAGCGATGGCAGCAGATGTTCCTATCAGACCCTTGGTTAGTCCGGGGTTTTGCTTTTCGAAGTCAGAGAGGGCGCCCGTCACGCTGGTCAGGGCCGGGAGAAGGCTGCCTTCCAATTCCTGCGCGTACACACGGTTCTGTTCTGTCAGCTCCTTGTATCGCGCTTGCAGTTTTTCCGATTCCTCCGCGTTTTCCTGCATTCTCTTCCCGAAGGATTCATATGTAGAAAACGTGGACTTTACCGCGCTTCCTCCTTTGAGAACGAGATCAATAGACCCCTGATCCAGACCAATATCCTGCAAGAGACCAACGCGCGGAGCATTAGCTAGCTTGGTCCTGTTTTCAGCAAGATTTTGGTAAAACTTGCTAATGTCATTGATCTGGCCTGTCTTGATGTCAATGCCGTCACTCACTCCCAGCTGGGAAAGCCGTTGCGCAAGCTGGGCGGCCTGCGCTGGGTCCGTCATAGCGCTCTGAATGTTCTGTATGGATGCTGTGGCCGCGTCTCCAGACCCTCCCACAGAATCTACTGCCTTTTGCAGCGCATATACGTCCTTGGTTGCTATATTCAGCCGCCGAGAAGTGCGCTCAAGACTGGCATTGCTCGCCACCGTATCCGACACGAACGCCTTAAGGGTTTTCCCTGCGGTCATGACGGCAAAGAACGATAGCGCGCTGTTGCGCATTTTGGTGAAGAACTCAGCGGGCTTCACTCCACTGGCCTCAATATCCTTCCCGACCTTTTCCGCCTTGGCCTTTGTCTTATCAAAAGCCTCTCCGGCCTCCTTCCCCCCCTTCTGCACCCCCTTAGGGTCCAGCCCGAGGGTGACAACGAGGGCGTCAATTACTGTGGCCATGGGAAGGGCTTTCTGGGGAAATGTGATTGGTGGGGGATTGGAGGTACTGGCAGGCTGGGCGGGAAGGAGAATCCCACATGTCAGTAATTATGGTCACTTACGATCTGCATAAGCCGGGCGATAAAGGATATGACGCTCTTTACGACTATCTCCGCGCCTATGATTGCAGGCATCCCGTGGAATCAGTGTGGTTTTTGGATACGTCAAAACCAACCGAAACAATCATGGACGATATAGTAAAAATACTTCCATATCCCGACCATGACATGTTGATCGTCATTCGGCAGAAGAAGAAGGGATGGGTAACTTACGGAACCCCTAGGCTGGCTGAATGGTTCAAGGATCCTAAGAGGACATGGGATCTATAGATCATCCCCGTCACATGCCTTTCCCCCATGCGCGCGCCCATAATCCTCCGTTAATGGGGGAGACGTAAAAGACTCAAGTGCGCGCTTGAGGGCAATCTCTAACCTCCGGTCGAACTCATCCACAGTGATGCCGCAGGCAACAGTGAGATTGTCCGCGCGCCCTGCGTGAGCAACCTCGGACGTCCCGCTGATGCAAAATGGCAATTCGCCTACGATAGCGTTTCCGAAATCACGCAGGCGGCTCGCAAGCGCATTAATCATATCCGCGATGTTCTCAGGAGCCCCCTCGGAGAATGAAAGAGTAACCGTCAGGGGGGTGGTTTTCACTGCATCAGTCATGTTTCATCACCTATTAAACCGTTTCACAACGGCCATCTCCAGCAAGTCCTCAAAGTCCTCGCTGTCGTAAATGGTCTGGAGGTCGTGGAGGGACGCAAGCCCCTCCATAACTACCAGGGCGTGCCGTTCATCTACGTTGCAGACGCGGGCGCAGGGGCGTTGCTTTCCGTCCCCAGCATGAGCGTGAGAAGGGAGAACAACTGGCCTACGCCTTTGAAAAAATCCACATGCAGGGCGAATGCTTCCTTCTGGAGCCATCCGAGGGTGGGGATTTCCTCAATCTGCTCGCCGGCGGACACCACATCCCACGGCAGCAACATGGCCGGGTTGGATGGGTCCGGCTGCATCTGCACGCACTGGAGCAACTGATCGATCAGTTCATCCATGCGGGCCGGGTCCATGGCCGCGAAGATGCCGATGCCAGCAGCAGCCACGGCAGCAATACCGCCCCCGGCCGCAACCCCAGCAATATCCGCGCCCGAGGATGCGGCAGCCTGCAAGCAATGCCTGCCCCACCGGTCTGCCGCCACAGCGCTCATGCGGGTGATGACAAACCGCTTGCCCTTGTCCGCCCCTTCATGTGGGCAGACGACTGTTACCTGCTTGACCATATTACACCCCCGCCGGGGTCACGGCCTGCCAGCGGATGGCAAACGTCCGGGTTTCCAGCACGCGCCCGGCAGCGGGCAGCACGGAGGCCGCGCGCAGAATACCGTTAACCATGGTGTATTTGCGGCCCGTGCTGGTCAGGGTGATTTCCCCACCAAGCCGGTAGATGGACCGGGCCGTCTGCTGCGCGGTCATGATGGCTTCAAACACCGCAATGCTGGAACTGGCTGGAGAGAGGGATACCGTCTGGTCAACCGGGTTCGGCACAAAGCCCGCGTTCAGGTAGCCATCAATGGACATGGCCGTTTCTGCCATCTCCAGTTCCGGGGCATCCCATGCGCGGTCTGCGGCATAGTTCTCCAGCCGCACAGGCGCGTTAAACAGCGATGTGACCGTAATCACAAAGATGCTGTTTGCTGCCGTAATATCAAGCGCCATGTTACTGCACCTCTACGCTATTCAGGGTGATGGACTGCACGCTCTGGCCATCTGCGTACCAAAGCTGCGCGGGCGGCGTTGTGCGGCTCACACGGTAGGAGGCTGGGGCCGTGCTGATGTTGGGTTTCAGGTAATACCCGCTGTTCACCACACTATCCGCCGCCGTAGTCACGCCCGCCGCGTTGTTGATCTGCTGGCGCTGGAGCGTGGTCAGGTTCACGCCGGTACGGATGGCCCCAAAGGCCAGAGCCTGATTGATCGTGTCTTTGACCGCAGCCTCTACCAGCGTGTCCCCTTCCGTATTGTACGGGATGTTGCCCGTGGTCAGGAGCAGGTTCACAAGGTCGCTGGTCAGGTTGGAGTTGAGCCAAATCTGATTGACGTAACTATCCGCCCACAGGAACTTGCCCGACACCTGTCCGGGGCGCATGAACACGAACTGGGATGCGCCATTGGCGTAGGAGCCGTAGAACGAATACCCATTGGCAACCAGCGTGGATGCCGTGGCTCCGTCCGTTACAGCAGCCTCAACCAGACCAGAGGCGTCCTGCACAAAGGCCAGCGTCTGCCGCCCGTTGTTGGTGGCGAAGGAGAGTGAGGCCATCCACGCCATGGCCAGCGCCCCTACCAGCGGAGACGTGCCATACAGCGCCGTAACGCCGCTGATGCTCTGGGACTGGAGCCACACACCAAACGCGGTCTGGCTTTCGTTCTCTGTGGCGCTGGGGGCGCTGTCCACGATGGCGGCAAACACCTCACTGTTCTGCGTACCGACCCACTGAGCGGCTGCTTCTTTGGTATCCGCGTCCAGTTCGGCATCGAAGGCCAGACCGTTCCATCCGCCTTCTGCCGCGCGCAGGGCGTCAAGCTGCGGGTCAATATCACTGGCAGGGGCCGGGGTGATCGTTACCGTGGGCGCAGACGTATAGCCAGAGCCGGGGGCGGTAATGGTGAATCCGGTTACCGCACCGCCCGACACAGTAGCCGTAGCCGTTGCGCCAGTGCCGCCGCCACCCGTTATAGCAACTAGCGGAGCCGCCGTGTAACCAGACCCGCCTGCACCAACGGTCAGGGCAGATACCGCGCCGTCAGTCACAGTTGCCGTGCCCGTAGCCCCGGAACCGGCAGAGGCAACCGCCCCCACATACAGCGTGCCCGGCGTCATAACTGCGGTTTCGTAGCCCGAGAAATAGACCTGCGCCATCTGGTACAGCATGGAGGTGCTGCCAAAGGCTGTCCCCACATCCGCAGCAGAGGTGAAAGACTTTACAGCCCCCGCTGCCAGTGCGCTGGATGCAGTCGTGACGAACAGGGCGGAAAGGTTGTTCAGGCCAGAACCCGCAGCCAGTACGCCGGGGATAACCTTCACAGCCTGAGAAATGGGGATATTGCCCATGACTTACTCCGTTGCTGGATAGGCCGTTACGACCTCAACCAGATTGATGGGAATGGATGTTGCAAACTGCTGCGGCAGGCGAGTGGTCAGCGTGACCTGCATGGTGAGGTCAACCGTCCACAGGTCATCGTACTGGCGCTCGCCAGTCTCAAACCCAAGCTGCCGCGTGGTGGATGTGGTCAGGGGCGCAATGGGGACGCCAAGGGAGCGGAAGAAATCAACCGCCTGCATGTCTCGCCACAGGGCCGTGACAACCTGCATCTGGTTGCTGGAGGCTGGGCCAAACAGATTGACCTGCATGGTCACCTGCACCTGTTCGGTCAGGGTGCGGGTGGCCTTTCCGTCATAGGTCCAGCCATTAGTGGCTATGCGCTCTCGGCCAATAATGACCATGACTGCAAATGGATCGCGGGGGGCAGCATTTCGGTTCTGCTGGCCCTGAACAACACCCATGCCTGTGGGCAAAATGCTCTGGAGCCATTGCCCTACCGCCTTGTAAATCTCGCTCTCTGTTGGGCTTATGACGTAGTAGGCATCTGCCGAGTTACCAGAACCTTCGACCATTCGCCGTTGCCCCATTCCTCCAACTGCTGCGTTACCAGCCAGTCGGAGCCGTAAAATGTGAGAATATCGCCGCCGATCTGGAGCGGCCTGTTCAGCGCCCGTACGGCCCCGCGCACATAGACCGAGCGCATATCGGCCTGCTGATTGATGTTCTCGACCTGCTGCAAGTCCTGAGAACTGACAGCCTGCACCTCAATTTCCACCGTGGCCGTGGTGTATTGGGGCGTTACGGAGAAGTCGTCGTTTGTGACGCTTCCCGTGCTGCCCTTGAGGGTGCCGGTTATGTGCGGATTGATGGGCGCGCAGAGGCTCCCTGCCGCACCGAATATGTCGATCATTCCGGGCCCTCCTTTACGTCATAGGCCGCGGAATTGAGCATGACCCCAGACCAGACAAGCGGCTTGCCGGGACTTGCCGTGGCCCCATGCTTGAGGTCGGAAACAGCCTTGAGGAAGTCATCCTTGGTGTAATCCCCTGTCGGGAATCTCTCCTTGAGGATGTTGGTCAGCATGGAGTTTTCTGGAGCCGTGAAAGAGACGATCTCTTGCTTGACCTGATCGGTGATCTTCTCACCTACCAGAGCTAATGCCTGATTGACATTATAGCCTGTGGCCTTGAGCACTGCCCCCATAAGCCTGCCCCAATCGCCCTTGTTGTTGGCAATGGCCGTGCGCATAAACGGGCGGGGCGGGGCTGTCTTTGTCCCATACTCGTCCCAATAGGCTACTTGCGCCACCGGTGTTCCATCAGGATAGGTCGCGTTCTCCAGAAACCCGGAGCGCACATGCGCCCCCTGCCCTATCTTCTCCTGCAACTGCTTGAGTGCGTTCTCAAGGCCAACGCCACCAACGGACTTGATCTTTACGGCCATATGCGGGGCCTTTGCGGAAAGCCGGGAACGTACCGGGCCTGCCGCAGATAGCGGGTGGCGGCCCAGAACGATGCGCCGAATTGGGTCTGATTAAACCACGCTGCGCGCTCCTGCTGGTTTCCCATGTCGGTCCCAACGGAAACACTGCCACGAGTGGCGGAAGAAACCCGCCCTACAAGCCCCCCTGTGCCGCCCTGAGACTGCGGCAGGTAGAGGGTGGCCAGATGCGCCACCAGCAGGCCAAGCAGTAATGCGCGCTTGTTCAGGTCGCGCACAGGGCTACATGGCGTGTTGTTCAGGTAGAACGTGGCTTCGTCAAAGTATGACTGCGCCAGCGTTGCATCCACATTCTGGGCAAGCGCTGGATACCGAGCCGACCACGCCGTGTAATCGAACGTGACAACGCCGGTCGTGGTCGTGCAGGGCATCAGAACTCCTCTTTGGCGAAAGGGGTAACGCCGGGCATCTTGTCCTTGTCCAGACCTTCAAGCCCGGTGCGTTCGTCCCGCAGTTCCGACAGGCGGGAGACGGCATCGGCCTCTTTGGGCATGGCAAAGATCAGGCCCTTCTTGAGCGGCATGAACTCAGCGTTCTGCTTGGTCCATGCCTCCCAGAAGTCAGCGGCCACTTCCGTGCGGCCACCCATGCCCAGCATGATGTTGTCTTTCTTGTGGAAGCGCGGGTCACGCCGCGCCCCTTGCAAGCGTACGCTGTCCTTGATGGCAGGAAGCGCACCCTGACGCGCCGGAGCCTGCAATGCACCTTCGTCGTACAGTTCCATCACAAGGCCGGATGGCATACGACAAATAACGGTCACGGTTGCGCCGCTTCTGGAAGATGTTGCTGTCATTGGTTCAGATCCCCGTCATCGTCACGCAGGCCATGGGATAGAACCAGATGGTCCCCCACGAGCCCTGCGACTTTTTCTGCCGGAAGTTGGAGGAATACCGCTCAACGGCATGGGCGCGCATCTTCTCGGTGAATGCGGTGGTGACAGTTTCCTGCCCGTCCACAGCGTCAACAAAAAGCTGCATCATGGTTACGCTGGAGTTGCCGCCGCTCAGATTGGTTCCCGCTTCCGGCAGGGTCTCAATCTTGAGGTTGGGCAGGTTCTTTTTGAGCAGGTCGCTCAGAACAACCTGGAACTGGTTGGTGTACAGCAAGCACTGCTGGCGCTCGGTCGGGATGACCAGCGTCATGGGCGTTTCCAGCGTCAGATTGCCACCCATCTGCACAGTGAGCTTCTGAAACGCTTTCAGAATGTCATTGTACACTGCAATCGGGTCGGCGGTATCCAGCCATGTGTTCCCACCAGACGTACCGGAAACGGTCAGCTTGGGCAGCGGCGCAATGGCTGCGGGCAGGTGGGGGTCGTTCAGCGCGCCGTACAGTTCCAGACCAGACACACCGAACAGGTTGATCTGGTTCTGGTTTTTGTTCAGTACGGAAATGGATGCCTCGTTCTGCTGGTTCACCCAGTCGATCTTGGCTGCGCCCATGCGTTCCACCTCGCGCTCGCCCCATTTGGTCCACGTCTGATAGTGGAAGCTCTGGCGCTGGGGCCAGTTGGCATTTGCCGAGGTCGTGCCGGCCGGACTGTAATCATCATACGCAACGGCATAACCGGACAGTTCGACCATGGGGAACTGCGCGGTGTCAGTCACCCAGTCGCCCTTTTTGGCGCTGCCGTAAATGCCCTCGGACTTGGTGGGCGTGATAATCGCCTTGATGATCTTCGGGTCAGTATAGGTCGTGTAGATCGCGGGGATACCGCTATTCGGTGCGGTAACAGGCAGACCGGGCGGCAGCGCATCGGCTGCCATCTCGGAGTAATACCCGCGCACACCGGGCATGACTACGCCCCAGTCCTGTGCCAGACGGGGCGCGTCCTTGCGGAACATGTTCATACTTGTGGTTCCTTATGCAGCCGCAACAGGGCCGGTGATGATGATGGGCGAGCCAGCGGCATTTCCCTGCGAGACCTTCCACGCAGTTTCGATGTAGCCCGCGATGGTCGCGCCTGCGGTGCCGGTGCTGATGCTGCCATCGGTGGTGGAGGCAAATACGGACTGGCCGATAAGGGCCGGAGTGCTGGAGGCTGCGAACACGTCCCCGCCCTCTGCAAGCTGCGCCATGAAGCCCTCGGGGATCATCATGGTGGCTTCCTGCAGGTAGGCCGTGGTCAGGCCCTGCTGGTCGGCGTAGACGAAGCCCTGCGGCGCACCGTTCGGGACCGTCTGGGCCGTGATGACCACAGTGGGGGCGGACGTGTAACCCGTGCCTGCACTGACCACGTTAATGCCGGTCACAACGCCAGAGGACACAACGGCAACAGCCGTGGCGCCGGTGCCGCCGCCACCAGTGAGGGAGACAATCGGCGCTGCCGAATAGCCCGTACCGCCATCGGAAACCGTGATGGACGCAACGCCCCCGGTAGCTTCCTGACTGGCTGTAGCCGTCACGTTCAGGGTCAGGCCCGTGCCGCTGCCGTTCGTTGTGGTGGCAACGCCCGTGGCGGTCGGGTCAGTGGTCTGAGCGGTGGCAGACTGGATGGTAACGCCTGTCACCACACCGCCTGTGCCAATTGTGGATACAGTAGCCTTACCGCCAGCAAACGCCGCCGTATCCCCCACAGCGTAATCCTTGCCACCAGCGTTCACCGCCAGAGCCGAAACGGTGTAAACCGTGGCAGAGGACAGAACAGCAGTGGCCGCAGCCCCGGAGCCAGCCGTTGCGGTAGGCGCGGTGTTGAGCAGCGTCACGCCGTCATTCTGCACCCACGCAAAGCGCGCAATGGTCAGGCCGCCAGCACCCGCCCGGAAGCCGTTGGGCCCGGGAATAACGATGCGGCGGGGGTTCTCACTGGCCCAGCGACCGGGAAAGCCCGCTGGCCAATTGTAATTTACTTCGCTCTGAAAAGGCATTTGCCTGCTTCCTTACAGCTTGCGGGGGGCGGAGATGCCAGACAGGACGCTACCCTTGTCGGGCGCGCTATCGGTGGCCATGACCGGAGCGGGGGCGAGTGCGCCAACCTGCGCATTCACCAGCGCCTTGAGGCCCGCCGTATTCACGCCATCCAGACCCATCACGCCGCAATCTTTCAGGGCGTAGCGGAGAATGTCCTCGGCGCTGTCGAGGCCGTGTACCTCGCCCACCAGCGGAGCAACAAGGCGCTTGGCCTCTTCTGTCGCACGGTTGCGACTGCGCTCGGCCCTGATGGCGGCATCTACAGCAAGGGAGATCGCCCGGTCCTGCGCCTTTTTATCTTCCTTCTTGGCGTCTTCCTCCTCATCCTCGCCTTCGATGCGGTCCTTTTCCTTACGCTCGCCCTTCAGTTCGGCATTAGCTTTTTCGCCGCCGACCTTTTCATCGCGCTCGCGCTTTTCTTCGGACTCATCCTCAGCAGGCTTGTCAGAAGGCTTTTTATCCTTGTCGGACTTATCTTCCTCTTCTTCGTCCTCGGCCTGATCGTCATCGTCCATGCACTTCTTCACGTCCTCTTCGGACGCATCGAGCGCAAGGCGACCAGACTTGAGGGCAGCAGCAACCTTGGCCACTGCGGACATGGGTACACGTACGGCCATGCTCTGTTCCTTTTTGGGTGAAAGCGCGCTGTCGCCAATGATGGCCGTTTGCACGCGGGGGGATTCAACTAGCGCCAAGTGGTTGAACCGAATGTTCACCATCTTGAGCGTGTAGGGCTGGCCGTTGACTTCGCCAGTTTCCGGGACGGCATCGTATGCGTATCCAGCGGACACGCAGCGTTTGGAGCCGTCCTGAATGGACTTGATCGCGTCACCGTCCCAGATGGAAAGCTCACCGATCAGGTCGGGGGCTTCAAACCGGGCATTGCTGACGGAGCCGACCGTAATCTCTCGCGGGTGATCCTCGGCATTGATCGGCTGGTGAATGTCGAGGATGGGCTTGCCGTTGATCGTCTCGGCGGCATCCCGCAGCGCGTCAGCATCGCGGTAAAGCTGGTATATCTGGTCAGGGTTCAGGCCCAACGCTTCCGCGCCCGGTATTTCCCGGCCATAGTAGGGCGACACCACGGCGGCGCTCAGCACGCAGCGCTCAACAAACAGGTGCCCGTCCGCGTCTATGCGCCGCACGGAGCGGTCGAGCGCGAGTATTGTGTCAGTCATCGTCAAACCCCGGAATAATCACGGACCATGTGCACCGGCAGTTTGGATCCTCGCCGGGGTGTATCCAGCGACCCCCAATGTAAGCGCCCTTGGTCAGATTGAAACGAAGCCGGTCTTTCCCGGCCTTCACATGGTCTGGCCTCGGGTGCTTCCCGCCTGATGAGTGCACCCAGATGCCCTCTTTCAGACCAAGCTCAGTTTGCCTCGCCCGGTTGATGACGGACGTGGCCTTGTTGTTCTGGTCGCGGGCAATGAAAGCGGCCCGGCGGCGGCTGATGCCGTATTGCTTCTGGAGCGCTTCGCTTAGGCTAGACAGGTCGCGGCCACGCATCACGGACATATTGACCGCAGTCTCAATGCCCTTGAGGTGGTCGTCAGACATGCCCTTGATCAGATTGACGTTCTCGGCAATGGAGCGAGAGGTCATGTCCTGCACATAGCGCGTAGGCTTGAACTGCACGGTAAACCCGTTGCGCTTCAACTCAGCCTGAAACGAACTCTGTGTGTAGGTCTGAGCCGACTTCACAAACCGCTTGGCCATTTCGTCGGCGGCATCATCGAACCGCTTGCGCCACTTGGCCGTAAGCTGATCCATGACCTTGACCAGTCGGGCCAATGGGGAGGCATCCTGCGCGATCTGGGGTTCAGCAGCTTTGTACGCTTTAGCCAGATCGTTCAGGACTTCCTTGTGCATCCGCCGAAGCATGGCGTGCATGGCTTGGTAGTATTGCGCCTCGACCCCGGCACTAGCCCGCACAGGGGCAATGCGCTTGCCCTGCGCTGACTGACACCGGAGTTTGACCACTAACCGTCCTCGCTTTCCTCGCCACGCCGCAACACCCCTTCAAGCCCTGCGCCGTCTGTTTCTGGGTCTGGCGGTTCGGGCGGTGGCCCGGCCAGACTGACGTTGCGGTAAATGCTCTGCGGGTCCGCTGCCTGCCGTTTGCGTGCTTCCTCGGGGGCAACAACCCCCGCCTGCACGTTCACCGCGTCCGTGTCCGTCTTGATCTTCTCCACCTCTGCCGCCTCTTTCTCGGAAAGCTGCCACAGGTGGATGAACTCAAAATCAAGCCGCTCGTCGATCTCGCCCCAAAGGTTAATCTGGGCCAGATTGAAGATGGCGCGCACAGTCGGGCCGACATTGGCCTCCTGAAACGCGGCTATCTCGTCGTAAAAGACCCTGATCTCGCCTTCACTGCTGGCGTTCAAACCCTGCGGCTGGATGCCGAACAGCTTGACCAGGGGGATGCCGGGAATGCCCGCCATGAACTCCTGAGACTGCGCCTGTAGTTCTCCAAGGCCGGAGAGCGGCGCGGTCTTTATGTCGAAGTCCTCGCTTTCCTTGTCGATAACGAACGTGCCGTTGTTGCTCTGCCATACGTTCATGGCCGCAACACGCCCGGTCACGCTGTCCGCATCTATGTCGCCATAGCTCATGCAGTTATCGGCCTGCATGTTCCCGGTCATGTCCGTTTTCAGAACCTTGGTGGCAAAGTTGCTCGCCATGTCGGAAACAGACTGACGCGTGCGCAGGAAGTTGTGCACGTAGGCTTCAAGCTGCTGCGTGAGGGACAGGCCGCCGAAGTTGAACGCGGGCTTGAGAATGTCCGGCACTTCATACGGCACCACGGTCAGCAGCCGGGTGTGATGAACCAGAACGCCCTGCACCCACCAGTTGTCGGGCCGGTAGTAGTTTTCCTTGAGGGGATTATCTGCGTTGTAGGTGTTCGGGTTGGTCCAGATGGGATCAATGTTTACCAGCCGGTCAAGCGTTCCCTTGGCCATACCGTTGGCGTTGATCTTGAGCGGGATATTCTGCCCGGCCGAGTTGAGTGGCCTGCCCTTAATTCCAATCCAGATATGCCCTAGTCCATACCCAAGCCCGTGCGTGATCTGGCGCCGCACCACATCGCGTACACGCAGGCGCAGGAACTCTTTTTCAAGCTCACGGATCTTGTCAGCTATTTCCTCGTCGTCTTCGTCCTCGTCGGTATCGGTCGAACGAAACTTGATCCACTCACGCGTGGTTTCCTTGGCAATCGTCTCCACCGGCTTGCGGAACTCAGCCCGCAGCATCATGGCCGCAAGGTCTGCGTAGCCCTTGAAATTCAGTCCATCGGCAATGAAGTTGCTGACGATGTTGTAATTCGCGCCCATGTAGGCAGAGAGGCTGCTATCCATGGCCAGTCCGGCCTGCCCGTCTCCACGCACGCCCTTGGGGGGCTGGTAGGGCGTGAACAACTTCTCGGCCAACGCCTGCAAATCCTCTGGCGACTGGACAGAGAACCGAGGCATTCTGCGCCGGTCTTTGGTGGGCGCGACTGGCTCTACGCGCGCAGGAGCGGGCGCAGGCTCCGGCTTACGCTTGAACCAGTTGAGCAGCTTCATCTTCGTCCCTGTTGGGCTATTTTGTTGACTGTGTCGGCGGTAAACTTCGGCATCCTGCGCCGGTTCTGTATGACGCCATCCAGAGCGTAGCGCAGCGCGTCGATCCAGTGGTTCCACGCATCAGCAATGAGCGGCAGAACGTCTTCCGTTTTCTTGTCCACCTTGTACGAATACTTGCGGAACTCTTCGGCCAGACGCTTGCAGCGCGGGTGCACCACAATCTTCTTGAAGGCTTTCAGCCGGGCGATGCCGTCCTCAACGCTACCGGGCCACTTGTCGGCGGCACTGATCTTGAAGCCGAAGCGGTTGGCCAGAAAGCTGATTGTCTCTGGCCTTGCTCCATCCGCCTTCCACGGCCAGCGGTAGGCATCTGGTATTTCCTCCAGCACTGCGGGAGTATCATCAAGCTCAACCCCCACGCCACCCGCCTCGTAATCGACATACAGGCAATCGTTCAGGATGAAGCAGCGAACCGCAGCGATCGGGTCTTTGGCAAAGCCCCAGTCCACGCCATAGTAAAACCGCGCGCCCTCTGGAGCAGTAAACTCCTCAATGGAGACGCGGTTACGAAAGATGATGGCATCCGAAATGGTGATGTAATCACCCTCCCAGATGTGGCCGTATTCGTCAGGCCGGGCGCGCTGATCTTCTACCCGCTCAGTCGGGAGCGTGCCGTCACTAAACCATGGGTTGTCAGACCAGTTCGCCCGCACCGCAATGAGGTCAGAACGATCAGAACCGGGGCCACGAAAGAAGTCATCAATCGGATCTTCTGGACTAGCCGGGTTCCAGCTTGCCCATATCTCAGAGCCAGCCTTACGCATGGTCGGGCGCAGCATACGCCACGAATACGCGCTGATAGACTGCGCCTCTTCAATCCACGCCCGGTCAAACCCTTCCAGAGACTTTATGCTGTCCGCCGTGTGGTTCTGCATCCCCTGAAAGATGATCAGGCCGCCGCCGGGAGTTTTGATAAGCTGGTCCTGAACGTCGAACGATGCGTTCAGGTTGAACTTGTTGATCTTGTCTACGATCAACTGTTTCGAAGATCGCTCGATAGACTTCTGAACCTCACGGATACAGACCGTGCGGTGGCCCGGCATCCGAAGGTGTTCTTCAACAATGCACTCGCCGAAGAAGTGCGACTTGCCCGAACCACGCCCACCATACGCACCCTTGTATCGACATGGAGCCAGCAGCGGCTCGAATACCTCGGCGGTGGGTATGGAAAGGGCTGTCATTCTTTCTTGTCGGGCGGCCTTACAATGACGCGGCGGACTTCGGACACCTGCACCGGGCCTCCGTCTGGGCCGGTGTGTTCCTGCGTGATCTTGTCGCCGTAAACCTTGGGTGCACGCTTGGACATGACCCACTTGAGGGTGTCAACATGCAGGCGCTTGGCAGCGGCATCCTCGGCAGTTGCTGTACGCGCAACATCGATTATTTCATCTTCAAACGCTTCTGCCGCCCGCGCGCGTGCCTGCGCGTACCTGCTCCGGAAATCGGCATAAGCGCTACTTTCCAGCCACCCAAATACCGTGCTTTGACCCGGCATGTGATCATCTCGGCATATAGAGCGCAGGCTTTCGCCCTCTATGATCCGCGCACAAATTTCGTCTTCAATGGCTGGCGAGAAAACAGATGGCCTTCCTGCTTTCATCTTGCTTACCATTACGCCCTCAAACGAAAAAAGCCACCCGAAGGCGGCTCTCGAACATACATCTTGCGATGATGATGTTTTTTATACCGGCAAAGGTACCGGGGTACAAGCTTTTTCAGCATCGTGCTTTTTCTTGCGCTGGGTTGCGTAGAACTCTGCCAACTGCTCAAGAAGGAGGGAGCATTGAGCAGACACTTTCTTGCGCCCCAGATCAGAGGACACGGCAGGGAAAAGAACCCCAGCCATCTGCTTGAACGAAAGCTTTTCGACCAGCATTGCCTTCAGGCGAACCTCGCCACACATGCCCAGCGCTTTACGGACATCGAAAATCTGCCCGGCCGCATCAGCCCGTGTCATCAACCATGAAAGATCATCATGCCTGATCTCGCAATTTGCCGTGTGGTTTTCAGGGAACTCCTTGTAACCCTGATACGCAAACACCCACGTCCGATACCACTTATCGGCAGCGTTCGCGGCTTCCTGCGTGATCTCCTGCGCTTTCAGCAGGGCGTCCACAACGGTCTGTTCGCGTGATGGCCTTCCGGCGGTAAACACCGACTTCCCCGCCCGCTCAGGCGTAGGCCCATTATCCACCGCAACCGGAATTTCATACCGAGGGCGCGCAGCAACTTTCCCCATATCAAACAACCCTCATTTCAACACGCTTCATCTGAGCCATAAGGTTTTTCATTGAGCGGCTATCCCCCGGGGTCGCGGACCCGAACAGGAAAGCCCCGCTTCTATGCCGCCACCTGATATGGCCGCCATTCGTAATCTCGGCGCTCCATCCCCGCGCTTTAACGCGGGAGAGCACCTCCTTGATGCAGTGGCGACCGAGCTTCATTTCCCCGCTTTCTCCACCAAAGCCTTCTGCGCCTCAGTCAACGGCACCCCAGCGCGCAAGTTGCAGAGTGCACAGGCCACATCCCAGTTTCGGGGCGGCGCGTAGATTTCGGAGTTTGTGGGCTTGAAGGGGGAGGTGGTCATTTTACAGCCACCAACCGTTTAGAAATGTTGGGATGCGGAATATTGGCTGAAACGGGCCGTTGCCACGCTTGCGGAAAAATGAACGCTTTTTACGATGGCTTTTCATACCACCAACAGAATCACAAAACCCCACGAATGTACAGCGAAAACGCGCGTCACCCTGCGTTTCTACGTGTCGATATTTTGCGACAGTACCCGCTATCCACAGGGTTGTACACAGACGGGGTTAATTCCCTGGCACCGGTGCTGATCCTCCATAACGTTCCGTCATGATCAATCCACTCCGAAATCCCTCAATAACGACACCATCATCAAATTTTATTTTAACGGGGAACCCTTTGGAGGAATTTACCGAATCTACGCACACTCCATTTTCATCAATTTTTCTTTTAAACGGAGCATCCGCATCGGGGCCAACCCTAACCTTGTCGCCCGGTAAAATAATTGTTTCTTCAGCCAAAACAACTTCATGAGCATTATTGGTCATCACAGAATCCTTTCACTGACCGTGAAACGGTACCCTAAGCCACTTTTGGACCCCGCTGCCAATCACGAAACAACGGCAAAATCTCCTCATCCAACAACCCCTCCTCCGGCGCATGAAGTGGGATCGGGTGCAGCTCAATATGCGGCACCCGCACCGGTCCGCACCCTTCGGTAGTCATGAAATCCACCAGCTCTTCCGGGTCTGGCTCGTGGCCGGTTCCCCATTCGGTCATGACCATCTCCTCACTGTCAGGCAGAGGGATGCGACCGCAGAAATAGCCATCCAGCACCCCGCTAATGTCCACGCAACAACCGGCGCGCTGGCAGCGATACACGCTCCCACAACGCACCCCAAACACCCAACCCAGAACAACAACGCTAATTTCAACATACCCCTAAAATCCTCCACAATGCCCGCACAGGGCAGTCTAACGCCCAGACATAACGATTACCGAGAAAAGACCTTCCCCGCGCTCTCCGACAAACCTCGCGGCTCTTTGGGTGAATTGAAGCCCATAGCGGCAGCCAGAGACGCGGCGCGCTCCAAAACTTCAATCCTCTGGCGTGTCACGTTCAGCAGGTCTCCAGACAGCCCGGGCAGTTCCCGCTTGAGGGCGGCGGCAAGGGCGCGGCCTGTCAGCCCTTCGGCACCTTCCGGCGTCCACGATCCAAACTTCCGAATGCGCTCATCCTCGGCGGTCTGGGCCTGCAATCGCGCCGTTGCCTCAGCCGCCTTCTTCCGCACAGCCTCGCGGGCCTCTGGCGTTTTCGGCTCGCGGACAGGCTCCTCACGGGGCGTGCAACGAGAGACCATGCGCACACCAGCCAGCCGGGAGCGAAGCGGGGCAAGCTGATCCTCCATGAACTCCACGAACTCAGCGGCAGCCGGGAAAAACTTGAACCGCCGCACGGCCAGCCTCAGCGTGTCGGGCGTCCACACGATGGCGGGCATTCCCTCGCAAGCCATGGCTACGGCCATTTTGCGCATCTGGAGTGCCTGCTCGTCCTGCGGGTTGGCCACGGCTGCGTTCAGCATGTCGAGGAACCGGTCCACTTCCACGCCTAGCCGGTCGTTCGGCATCGGCTCCATGGCCCGCTCAAGGTCGGGCAGGATGCGCTTGGCCTCGGCAACCACAGCGCCAGACGGCTGCGGCTTGGGTCCGAGTGAGATCACCAGTCCCGGAGCGGCATCGCCACGGCGCAGGCGGTCCCGGCGCTCCTGCTCGGTTTCGGTGGGGCCAACACGCTCAACAGCGCGGGTGTCGATGGCCCCAAGCAGGGCTGACTGAGGGCCGGAACGCGCTGCCCGGCGTAGTGCGAAATCTGGGTCATGCTACCGTCCTGTCGCCGTATTGGCGCTGCATCCGTTCGAACTGCTGGGAGAGCGGGGATTGTGGCTTGCCGGTTGAAGCCTTGGCGGTTCCTCGCTTCGAGGCGTCCTGTCTGCACCAGTTTTTCCACGTTCCCGACCAACTCACCTTGCGAGCCTTAGCCCCAGCCAGATCGTGCCAGTAGTTCCGAAACACCTCGGCAACCTCTGTCGGGTTCAGGCCGAGGCTCAGGGCATACGATCGGTCCTCCGGGCTGGGCTGCCAATCTTCGGGCAGTCTGTGGCCGCGAGGGTCGGGTTTGGCGGGGGGCGCGGAAGCCGAAGGCGCACCACACACTAATTCTGACCGTAGGGAAGAATTATGTGATGGTGATGGTGACGCGGACGCGCATGACGCGCACGTACAATGCGGTTTGCATGCCTGTTTGTTTCCGTTTTGCACATCCAAACCGGATGCATTTGCATATGCATTTGCATCAGTTTTGCATTCCTCTTTCGACCATCTTGCATTGGCTGCCGCACTGCGTTTGCTGCTTTTTTCTGATGCAATTCCAAGCTCAGTATCCATGCGCTTCTGATGCAAAAGCCCATCTTCTCCCTTGGAAAAGAAGCGTTTTAGCGTGGGCCAGATGGACTTGTCCCAAGCCTTCCTGTCTGCTCTGGCGATTGCCGAAAGCTCATCCATATCGTCAGGCAATGGGCCTTGCCGCCAGTACTCCATCATAAGCAAAAAATATGCCCCATGTTGGAGGGTAGAAAGGCGCATCGTATCAGCCAAATAATCGCCGATATAAACGGGCATCCATGTCTTGATTTTGCTCATGACACCTCACCCACATTCTTGCGGATCACCTCAAACTCATAGACCCAGACCCACGGGTTCGCGCCTACGGATTTCGTTTCATGCTCGCCGTAAAGGTCTGTCCAGATGTGGTCTAAAAAGGCGCGCTTTGCAGACGACAGCGTGGGCCGTTCAGTGTCCCGGCCAGACCATAGAGCATGCTTGCCAAATTCTTCTTTCCGGACGCCCTCAGCCCGCGCATCGTCCTCAGAAATATCCTGCAGCCGCTCTGCCCGGATATTCGTCACGCGCAGGGTTAGGCGGCTGGCCCAGCGGGGCATGTGGATGGAGGGGAAATATCCGATAGCTCCATCATTTTCATCAGCGCGATAAACAATATCGCCTCCTAATGCCTGGTATACATCCGAGACTTTCCAAACACCTTGACCGGTGTGAGACCACGTTTCCCGCACCCACAGTAGGTCGCTGGGAATGTATGGGCATTTACCCACATAAGGACCGCACCTGTCGTCCTCTGTCCACCAGCACCAATCTTCGCTCATTCCTCTAGGGTTGGCCGTTGTTTTTCTCTTGGAGCAATAGGCATCTATGTAAGGCGCTGGATGCTTGGCCACATGGTTGGGATGAACACCACCGACGTATGGTTGCGGCTGAACCTTCATAACCCGCCGCGTCTGTGTCTTCCGGCCTTCCAGAAGCGCGCGAACCATCGGGCCGGAGAAGATTATGGGCTTTGCGATTGTTTCTTTCTTCATGCCGGTATCCCCATATTCTCCATGGCGCGGATGCCAAACAAACCGATCATCACGGCTTCGGCCCGGCCATCGTCTTTCACGCGGGAGAACAGCGCAGCATCGGACGGGAACAGTTCACAGGCACGTTGCCGGGCGGCTCCCTTGTCGGCTGGGCAGGAAAGCGCCTTCTTCCAGTCCTGCGGCCGCACCTTGGTCAGAGGGATGCCAGAAGCGGCACAAACGCCCTCGATAACGCCAACACCACGCCCAAAAGAGAACGCGCCTACAGCGCCCTCCCCGGGCCTGACGGAAACATTCTCAACGAACAGATGGTCGGGTGCATGAGCGCGCAAATGTGCTGCCAGCATGGCCGGGTTAATCACCCGGCGCGTGGTCCTGCCAACCTTGATATAGTCAATCGGCATATCCAGAACTTCCACGATCTGGGCTTTCCAGTTCA
Source organism: Acetobacter ghanensis (assembly GCF_001499675.1). Taxonomy (NCBI): domain Bacteria; kingdom Pseudomonadati; phylum Pseudomonadota; class Alphaproteobacteria; order Acetobacterales; family Acetobacteraceae; genus Acetobacter; species Acetobacter ghanensis. The sequence continues at coordinate 801,632 of NZ_LN609302.1, read as the reverse complement.
GGATTGCGATTGCGCCGCCTGCGCCGGGGTCTATGGATGCAATTTTCATGATCACATCCCCAATGCCCTGCGGTAGATATCGAGCAGGGTTTCCTGCTCTTCCACCTCGCTCGGCTCTTGCTTGCGAATGCGGATGATCTGGCGAATGACCTTCACATCGAAGCCAGCGCTTTTCGCCTCCGTGAAAATATCCTTAATGTCGCCAGCGAGGCCCTTGCGTTCCTCTTCCAGACGCTCCACCCGTTCTATGATGGAGCGCAGGCGGTCGGCTGCGATGCCGCCTACAGCGGGGTCGTTGTGATCTTTCGGGAATTCAGACATCACAAGCTCTCCATCGGATAATACTCAGGGGCAGGCCGTACGACTTTCACGCCAGCGGCCTTCAAAACCTTGTCGGTGAATGGCTTGGAGCCATTGGTCATTTCATTGAGGGATTGCCTCGATATGCCAACGGAACGCGCCGCCTCTGCTTCTGACCGGAAAGTGTCAAGCCAACGCCTGACAAATCCCAATACCTCGCCTTGCGTTAGGCTATTGCGGCGGGTCATTCTCCACACTCCCGCGCCAGACGGTCGGCCTTGGCCTGCAACCGGTCCGCCTTTTCATTCAGCCAGTCGGCAAGCTCTCGGAAATAGAAGGCCCTGTTGAGTGCACGCCCGGCACGCCTGCGGGTATGGCGTGCGCGCCATTGGAGGAATAATCGCCCCATTTGCGGTCCCATTCTTCTGTCCTGGCGCGATAAAGGGCGGCCTGATGTTCGGCTCGTGCCTTCATCTGCTCCAGATGATTTCGGTAAAGGCGTTCCACATTCAGGAAGATATGCGCCGGTATGACGCTCCATTCCCCGTAGAACAGCCGCTTAATCTGTCCGTCCGTCAGCCCGGTCTTGCGGGCCACGGACGCAAAGGCTTGTTTCAGGCCAGACCGTGTGCCGCTGGCCTCAACGATTTCATGCAGTTGCATCTGAACCTGTTGTGCGATGGCTTCAGGCGTCATGTCTGACCGCCTTTCTGCTCTCGCGGATAACAATTCTCTCTCCACGGAATTTTCCCCTGCCATTCTCGGTTTTGCGGAACACGAGAACTGGAGAAACAATGAAGAAGGAGACCGAATTCGGAACTCTGGAGTATGGCGGCCGGTACGCGCTGGACACGTTGAACGCGTGTGACGCAATGCCGGCCGCCATGCACGACACTCCGTTCCTCTGGCAGTCTACTGTCAGAGCAGCGGAGCTATGGTCGTTCCTGCACCCATACGCGACCATCCAGCAGCGCAAGGAGCTGCTGGCGGAAGTCGCGCGAAAGCTGGGGGTTGAGGATGCAGTTGCGGGCATGGGTTCGTGCGAGGGTTAAAGCGCCAAGGGCTCGCGGTATTTTTCAAGGCCGCGCCATATGGCATCCATGGCAATAGGATGCCCCGCAGGAAGAGGCTCTCGCCCCAAACCGGCCCGCAGGCTAGGCTTTTCTTCTGGCGCCAACGGCTCCTGAAACAGGGCCGGGTTTTCGCTCTGGGCAATCCTTTTTGCCACGCCATACCAATTTGCCAGCGTATTAATGGACACACCCACATGCTGCGCGACCGCCGTTTTGGTCATACCCTTGCGCACAAGGGGCAATATCCTCTCAACGCCTTCACTCATTGAGCAAGGAGGCGACAATCTGCGCGGCTCCTCGGTTTTTCGTACAACGCTTTTAACTGTTGATAGGCCTGAACTCGTTGCTTCGGCGATTGCTTTAAGCGTCATACCTTTGGCGCGCAGAGCGAGAATCTTCTTGTTCCGCTCCTCAACGAGCTTGTTCAGACCGGCTTTTTTCGCAGTCATATCATTTCACCTTCATGCAAAGGATGATCACATCGCCGTCACGGATTTCGACGCATTGGGGACGGCCTGCCATGCGCAGGGCATCCGGCGAGAGGGAGGGAGAGCCAAAGGCCGTCCATTCCTTTGCGTAATGCGGGCGGCAGTACGCTGCGCGGTAGCCGGGCGGTACCATTGCGCGTTTGGGGGGGGGCGCTTCATGCTGCACCGCCATGCGTACGTGCAGCTTCCTCGGTATCTCCGGAAGCGGCTACCGTTTCAGTGCGTGAGGGAGTCGGAAGCTCCTGATCGCTGATGTTTTCTTTTTGAGAGGAATTTTCTTTATGAACAGAGAAGCGCTTATTCTGCACATCGCTCTCAACCTTGCTACCGCAGACGGCAGGCGCGTCAACAACAATGCCATTACTGGAATCAAGAGCATTGATGCCGATCCCGACTATATCGCCAATGTGTTCTCGAGAGCTGTCGCTATCGTTGACGGGAAAACAGACTTCAACTGATAACTTTCCGGCGCAGTAGAGTCTGATTGTCTCGGCGGCTTCGGTAAGCTCGACTGCCGAGATACGCGTGCCCTTATATAGAGCAAGGGCCGATTCCATAGCGATACAATGATCCTCACTCATCGCCCCGCCTCCTGCGTTGGGGTGCGCTTTGGGGCATCGGCGGGGTTTTCGCGAATATATTTCCGGATGCGCTGCTCGCTCTTAACCAGCAAGGAGCCGCCATTCCTCAGCCTTGAAAGAAGGCGACTGTCATTCACAGTCAGGCGGCCAAATGTGGATTCAGCGATTCCGCGCGCCGCTACGTATCGCTCAATATCCCGGACAAGTTCTCTATGAGGTTCCATGAGGGGAGTTTAGTGTGATATGTCACACTTCGTCAATCGAAAAAGGTGTGATACGTCGCACCTGCCACAAGCTGCTTAAATGTGTGACCATTCCCATATGGAAAGGCACCCAACAGCAGACGAAATTGAGCGCCGAATGGCACTTCTCAGCACCAACCCCAAGAAGCTCGCGAGAAGCGCGGGGGTCGGGGAAACTTACGTACGCGACCTTCTTACGGGCCGCTCCAGAAACCCGACGATAGATAAGCTGCAAAAAATCGCGGGGGCCTTGGGCTGCACTGTAGATGATCTTGAGCGCTCATTTGCTGAAGGTGCGCCGGAATCCGATTTACCCTCTGTCGTGCAATCCGCTCCGGAAGGGTACGCCGCCGTTGCGTTCCTCTCTTCTCGCGCTGGTATGGGCGGCGGTCAGATGGTGGACTCATCCATATATGGGGAGCCAAAATACTTCGAAGAGTCATTCATCAAGCACGACCTGCGCGCCTCTCCCGCTGATTTAATCGTAGTTCAAGTTGAGGGGCAGTCAATGGAGCCAATGCTCCAGAACGGCGATACAGTGATCGTTGACCGTCGGAAAAACAGCGTGATTGAGCCGGGCATCTTTGTGCTTTTCGACGGTGACGGCGTGGTCTGCAAATGGGTGGAGCGCGTCCATGGCGCGGAGGAACCGACCATTCGCATCAAGTCAGAGAACCCCCGCTTTTCTGATTATGAAGTGCTGGCTGAGTCCTGCCAGATAGTTGGACGCGTCGTCTGGTTTGCTCGGAGGCTCTAGTGCGCTGGAGCGCGTGATGACCATTTCAGAAAAAAATGAGAACGACAAGAAGGCATATTGCCCCCTTTTAATCAACGCAGGCGCTGGATTGTGAAGTTAGATTTCTTAGTCGAAGCCCTAAAAGGGCAACCATATTTAGTAGTTGCATCAATAATAGGCGGGACTCTGGCGGGAGGCGTTACCGTAAACAGACATTCTGTTTTTCTCGGGTCTGCCGCCGTTATTGTTTTCGTCCTGGGAGCGCTATTCCAAATTTTTTCTGATAAAATTGAATTCAATCGGCTCCTCATGCTAGAGCGGGTAGAGGTCGAAGCTCGACGCGCAATTGAAAGAAAGTGGAGAAGAAGAGAATGAGCGAATCTTTCTTGATTTCACTCGCAATATGCGCGGTATCAGCGACCGCTCTGTCTAGAATTGTTGGCGGTGCATATTGGCGGCAATCGTTCATACTCGAACAAAGAATTTCTGCCATGAAACGCCACAATGAGGCATTAGATGAGCTGCTGTCAGATGCCGAAATCGGCGATGACATCAAAGAAGCCGTTTGCCGGATTGGAGAAGATTGCTTCACTGAGGTCACGGCTATTTCTCTGTTAGATGAACTTAAAAATATGCCCACCCCTCGACGCGAAGCGGGGAAAAGCGGGCAGGCTCCTATTATTTCGGATGCCATAGGAACCGCATTAGACGTAGCCGTTACCTTCGCGGCAGCACGCGAAGTTATACCCGAAAAAAAACGAGTATTTGTTATGCGCAACCCATTGATAGCAGCAAAAGCCATTAAATTAGCAATCTGACCACCTACCCCGGCCCAGCGCCGGGATATTTTTTATCTATGCGGTGTGATATTTCCCATTGACGTAGTGTGACATTTCACACTAGCATCACCCCATCAACCAAACAGGTGATGGGCAATGACCTCCACACTCGCAATTCTCGGAACGATGATACGGCAGGACGCAGAAGGCCGGTTCTGCCTGAATGACTGCCATAAGGCTGCTGGTGGCGATGCTGCCAAGAAGCCCGCAAACTTCCTTCGGCTGGATACAACCAAGGCGCTGATCGCGGAAATCTCCCGTTGCTCAGATGTGAGCAACGCCCCTGTCAACGTAAAGCAGGGTGGGAATGACCAAGGTTCTTACGCCTGCCGCGAACTGATCTACGCATATGGCGAATGGATCAGCGCATCTTTCCACCTCACCGTAATCCGCTCCTTTGACGCGCTGGTGACTGGCCAAGCCCCAGCCATTGACCTGAACGACCCAGCCTTCCTGCGCCAGACACTGCTCGGATACACCGAGAAGGTGATTGCGCTTCAGGCTGAGAATGCTGCCCTCGCTCCCAAGGCAGAAGTGGCCGACAAGATTGCGGAGAGCGCTGGCCTCTACACCCTGAACCTGTCTGCCAAGGCAGCAAACATGCCGCTTCAACAGTTTGTCCGCGCCGCCCATGCAAACGGGTTCATCTTCAAGCAGAACGGCAAATGGAACGCCTACGCCGAAAAGGTGAAGGCTGGGTTCTGCCACGTCAAATTCCACCCATACCGTGACCGTGATGGTGACGAACGCTTTAGCCCGCAGGTGTTTTTCACACCCAAGGGAATTACGCGCCTCGTTCAGATCACAGGCCAGCACTGAGGGTTATGGCAATGAACAACACACACCCCCAAAAACCAATAACCCAGCAATGGGACTTCATCGCCACACAGTGGGCGCTGGAGGCTCTGTATAACCCGTTCGTGCAGGTCGCCATTGGCATTGCCTTCTGGGGCGCTGCGGCCGCTTACATCTGCCTTGCGGATAGCGCCATGCCGGTCGTTGCAGACTGCCTGAACGTCCTCTTCTTCCCGTGGAACATCGTGGCCGATCTGACCGGTCTGCCACGTGCTCCGCATTTGGAGGGTTGAGGGGTGAGTGAAGCGAAGTTTACGCCGGGGCCTTGGCATCTGGAAGCTGGATTTGAAAGCTCTCCGGGAGATTTCGAAGAATACTGGCAGGTTCATGACGGCCAAGATGCAATCGTATGCTCAAGCAGCTTTTGCACGGCAGAAAATAAAGAAGCCAACGCCCGCCTAATCGCCGCAGCACCTGAGCTTTACGAGGCTTTGAATGGTCTTCTGAGGACTCTTGCAGAGAGCGGTATCGAGTTAGATAGCTTATCGTCTCCTACCCCCCTGATCAACCTCCTCAATACTGAGGAAGAGTATGCAGTTTTGGAACAATCTCGAGCTGCTCTCGCGAAAGCCCGAGGTGAAGCCCCCTGATGCCCCCGCACTTCCCGGCTCGCGGGCCGGGTTTTGTGGCCGCATTGGCCGAATGTTTCCCACGAGGGAGTTTGGAAAATGTCTTACAAAAACGAGGCGTACGAGAAGGCGCTTAACGAAGGCATGTTCAGCACTGAGGGGCTGACACCTTTTGTTGCCATTGAAGTGCAAAAGTATGAAACGGCAATCGTAAACCTGCTGCGCGTGGCAGATGCGATGCAGTTCCCGTTCTTCACCGACAACAAGTTCGCTGCTGTTGAATTGGCTTTTGCCGAGGAAGCCATTGGCGACATGGTTTGCGCGGTGCGTGAACTTCACGAAAAGAACCGTCTGGATCGCGGCCTTGTCGCACAAACGCGACATGACGCCATGCGTGGGCTGGAGGTGGCGGCGTGATGCTTACTGAATCTCAAAGGGCCGATCTGGCTAGCATCATTACTCTGGCCGCTTCATGCCTGCGTGAGGAAGAAGTGCACTTGGATACCGCTCACTTCTTTCAGCATACGGGGGCCAAGTTGGCGCTGAGCATACGCCCCAAGCGTGAGCCAGCATTCTCTGCCGAACTTATGCGGGCTCAGGAGGTGGTGGCGTGAGCGATCCTCTCCTCACCACCGCCAACCGCATCCACGCAGACGTTCTGCGCCCGGCTATAGCGGCATGGAGCCGCTTCATTACGGCCATACGTGAACCGGGTGCGAATATTGATGCCTGCTATCTGGAACTTATCGGGGCGGCAGAAGAGCTGGAGCGCAAGGGCAAGCAGGCCGTGCAGCTTATGCGTCCTGAACTGGCGCAGCGTATGCAGGCTGATGGCGTCACCGGGTTCCAGTCGGAAAACTGGAAGGCCAGCCTGCGAGATAAGCCGCCGGAGCCTTTCGTGACGGATGAAAAGGCATTGAAGGCCGCGCATCCGGAACTCTGGCAGCCACAGCCCGACAAGTTCCAGACCAACGAAATGAAAAAACTCGCCCGGAAGAAAAGCCTTCCCGGTGTTTCCTTAACCAATGGCGGCGCACCCGTTCTGGTCGTTAGCGCCCGTAAGGATGGTTGATATGAGTAATTCCCTGACAACAGCAGGCAATCACACGCCCGCTATACAGATCACTACCTTTGACCAGCTCATGCGCTTTGCGGGCATTGCTGCAAAGAGCGGCATGGTTCCACAGGCATACAGCAACAAGCCGGAAGCCGTCTTGATTGCCGTCCAAATGGGTTCCGAGCTTGGTCTTGCTCCCCTGCAGTCCCTGCAAAATATCGCCGTAATCAATGGCCGTCCTAGCGTATGGGGTGACGCCCTTCTTGGTCTCGTGAAGGCGGCGCCCGTTTGCGATGATGTGATTGAGCATATCGAAGGTGATGGCGATCATATGGTCGCGGTCTGCATTGCCAAGCGCAAGGGGAAGTCGCCCGTTGAGCGCCGCTTTAGCGTGGCCGATGCTCAGGCGGCAAGCCTCTGGAATAAGCAGGGGCCATGGAAGCAGTATCCGAAGCGTATGCTGCAAATGCGTGCCCGTGGCTTTGCTCTTCGCGATGCTTTTCCGGACGTGCTGCGCGGCCTGATCACGGCGGAGGAAGCGCAAGACACTCCTCAGGAAACAGTTGATATTACACCACGCCAAGAGCGCATTGCAGAACCCAAGCCCATAGACCACCGCGCCATATTCCAAGAGCGCCTTGCTGGCTGCACAGATGCCAACTGCACAGATACGCTCTGGCAGACATGGCAGCGTACTCTGGCTCGTGCCCAAGAAGCAGGTCGCCCTATCCCCGAAGACGTGCAATCCGATGTGCAGGACATGATTGCTGCCAAGCGCGCCGAGTTTGCGCAGGAACATGCGGCCGCGCCGGTTGATGAGGTGCCAGCATGACCCAGAAGAAACTCGAAATCATCGGCCCGTACACGCCGGAGCATGAGGGGCCGTTTTGCACTCGGGATGGAAGGCCGGTACGGATTTTGTGCCGGGATATGAAAGGAGACTTCCCCATTGCGGGTGCTGTTTATCATGCCGGTGCTCTGGGAAAAGAAGCTGTCTGTTCCTATGACCCGGAAGGATGGGCGACCAAGGCAAAGGTAGATCATCCTTACGACCTCATGAACGCCCGAGAAGTCCCTGTGGCGCGGGAGTTTTGGGTGAATGAGTATTCTTGGGGGTTTGGTCCTCTTATGGCTTCCTATGAGGGGGCGAGGCAAAAGCGCGACTTAGGCCAATACATCCGCACCATCCACGTCCGCGAAGTCCTGCCGGGAGAGGGTGAATGAAATTATCTTTGTATACCGTTGAATTTACGGTCTGGGATAATGGAGTGAGGCATTTGAGGGCTTCGTTGTGGGCGTTCCATGAAGATGATGCCAAACGGCGCGTGAAACTTGCTTATGCGGACACTTCCGATTTTGAATTTTATTCTGTGGAGAAAGGCGAATGACCGACCAGAAACCCACCGGCGTGTTCGTGCAGTTCCCGCTGGCCGAAGCCCAAGTCTCTGCATGTAGTGATGCGCGCGCGAAAGCGGGGGTTGAGCAGGGTAAGCCCACGACGACATCTACGTTTGAAGCTGCGCTGCTTGCCATCGGCACGCCTGTGCAGGGTGGGGAGTTGGGGGTTGTAGATTATTTTGAATATGCACCAGAATATCACGATCAGGGAATGGGCTGCGGGTTAGAAGACCGCAACATACATGACCGATACGAAGCGATGAGTTACGGATGGGATCAAGCCCTAGAACGCGCCTGCTCTGAGTTCCCTGAAACTGTCCTCCAATCAGACGCCCTCGCCAAACTTGCCGAGAAGGACGCGGAGATTGCGCGGTTGCGGGAGGCGCTTGAAAGCCTCGAAAATGCAAATAATAACCTCTGTTTTATGCGCAGTAACGATACTTACCAGAGCATGATGCGCGATGGATGCGGAGATTTACTGGCAAAACTAGACGATGCTCGGCGTGCTGCTCGCGAAGCCCTGAAAGACGGCGCGGCATGACCATCCCCACAAACCGACCCAACCCAGAAAGATACTGCCGTGGTTGCGGAGCTTCTGAAACAGAACGGCAGGAGATACTTTCTAACGGCTGTCTAAATTGTTGCCCAGATAGGGGCATAAATGATGTCATTGAGGAAAGGCATGGCGTCCCTGCCACATCAGAAAACCGGGAGGCATGGCTCGATGACTAACAAAAACTGGCCCAACCCCGAGCGGCCCGGCACAGTAAATGAAACTTGCTACGTGGCTCTCAACAACATCACAACCCTTACGGAGCAGGCGAGGAAGAATATCGCAGTCGCATCTGGCGCGCGAAAGATGGCAAAGGCAGTTTTCCCATTCCTGGCGGAGATCGACAGGCAAGTTATCGCTGCTCGCAATTCCATCCCCGCCCTCACCCCCGCGCAAATAGACGAGATGCTAGCGGGGGAGCGGGAGCGTGCCGCTCAAAAGGCAATCCGCATCGGTGAAAGCTGGAATGGCACTGAACTTTCACCGACTAATACGGCACGTGCCATTGCTCATGCAATCCGCAACCTGGGAGACGCACCATGAAGGTATTGTTAGGGATCATAATCGGGTCGGTGATTGCGATTGGATTAGGAGCTTTTTACCTGATCTGCCTCCTAAAATCGTTTGGCAGGAAATGGGGTTAGCGCCATGATGACGAGAGAGGAGCAGACGCTAGAACTGGCCAAACGATTAGCTTACCCGCTGCGTTATGATGATGGCCATATACGCGAGGCTGAAGACATGATCCTAGAAGCCGAACACCGTGCAGAACAGCGCGTGCGGGCGGAGATTGGGCTGGATAGTGAGCGGTTGGATTGGATCGGCACGCAAGATGTTGTCATCGGTGAGTATGGCGGCAATCCACAATGGGAGAAGGTGCTACTCGCTCGCTACCAGCGGACACTTCCTGCTGATCTTCTCGATATTCGCGTGACCATCGACGCAGCGCGGGAGGTGGGGTGATGACTGACCCAAGAATAGAAGCGGCTGCACGGGCGATATGTAGCGAGATATTCTGCATGGATTGGAATAATGCAGATGTATCCAGAAAAGATGAATGCATTGCGGCCAGTCGGGTTGCCCTCGCGGCAGCAGACGCGGCGGCTTGGAGGTCGATTGAGAGTGCGCCGAGGGATACTAACATTCTGACCCATTATGAGGATGGGCGTGTGATGGCAGACCGCTTTCCATATCGCGGAATGCTTGAATGGCAGGAGCAGTTTGATAAGCCTCCAACCCACTGGCAGCCATTCCCCTCCCCACCAAACACAGAAGCATCACCAGCCCCCGAAACCATAACCATTCCAGAGGTGCGCAACGACCGGCCTATTCCGGTGAAGGGAGGAGTGGATGGGTGAGGTTCTGCCTGATCTTATGACGCTGCCAGACGTGCTGGAGCGGTTGCGTGGGAAGATAGGGCGGTGCCGCCTACTCGACCACCTTCGCGACTGTCCGGAATATGCAGGAGGCCCCACGCATCGCAGGTGGGGCCGGAAGTATCTATTTTCTCCCCAAGACTATGAAAGGCTTATTGAGAGTATCGAATGCCCCTCAAGATCGTCACAGTCCCAAAATCGAAAAATCTCTACATGCGCGGCACTATCGCCGGGCAAAGCATATTCGAAAGCACTGGAACGGCTAACAAGAGGATCGCAGAAGAAATCCGCCGCAAGCGCGAGGCAGAACTCTGGAACGAAACAATCTATGGCAAGCGCGCAGTCATAACCTTTGCTGAGGCGGTCACAGCTTATCTTGATGATAAGCCCCGATCACCAGCCACCCACAAGTACCTCCTGCGCCTTCTCAAGTACTTTGGCGAAAGAAGGCTGACTGAAATCAGCCAAGCATCTTTAAAAGGGGCATATGCAGCCATTCTTGAGGATGGTGAAGAAGCAACTCCAGCGACAAAAAAGCGGGCTGTCAGAACCCCATTGCAAGCAATCCTAGAGTTTGGAGCAATACAAGGCTGGTGCGACCGACCAGCGTTTGCCCCTATCTCTATACAATCCAAACCAAAAAAATTCCTGCGCCCAGACGAGGCAACGCAGCTTGTTGCTCATGCCGCCCTACACTTGCAGCCCCTATTCGTCTTTCTAATCGGGACCGGCTGCCGACTGTCTGAGGCCCTCGATCTGGAATGGAGTGATGTTGATTTGTGGGGCGCGCGCGCTGTCGTCTGGCAGAAGCAGGGGAACCAGAGGCACATTGATATGCCGCCATGCGTAATTGACTGGCTGAAGCGCATAGAATGGCGGGAAGGTCACGTATTCCGCCCCGTAACGCAAACCCGAAAAGGCTCCGTTATCGGTGAGCGGTACCACAACTCTGCAAGGCAATATGGGGGGCAGATAAAAAACGGATGGGCTGGGGCTTGCAGGCGTGCAGGTCTGCCGGGGCGATTGCGTGAATGGATTCCTGCGGGCCAAACTTCTTTGCAATCGTGCTTTGTGCCCGACTTCACGCCACACGATCTTCGGCATACGTGGGCCTCTTGGCACTACTGCGTACACCGAGACCTTCTCCGGCTCCAAACGGACGGCGCATGGAGCAACATCAATACGGTGACAATATACGCCAAGTTGATGCCAGAGGCGTATAAGGACCAGATAGAGAGATGGTGGAGGGATGGGCCGTGTGTGGGGAATGCGGCCTAAAATGCTCCACGGATTTTCCACAGATACCAGCCTGAAACCATAGACAATGGTGGACTGAAATAGATTTAAACGAGTGGAAAATTTCCGCGGGGGACATGGTGAAAACCGCAGTTTTCTGCGGCTCAGGAATGGTGGGCGCAACAGGGATTGAACCTGTGACCCCTACCATGTCAAGGTAGTGCTCTACCGCTGAGCTATGCGCCCATTCCTGATGTGTGTGGGCCTTTTATCCTCCTTGCCTTGCAAGCGCAAGCCCACAATAGTGGGAATATGAAAAATTTTGCGTCCTCCCTGTTTCCTCCAAGCCTGAAGCGTTTTTTTCAGGCCCAGCAGGAAGCGAACAGAGAGGAAAACCCCAGCAGGCAGGCTGCTCCTGCCCCTGTTATGCTCTCTGGCACACCTGGTGCCGGGCCTGTTGTGCTGGCCTCCCCCCACTCCGGGCATTTTTACCCCGAAGCGTTTGTGCAGGCCGCACGCCAACCACTGGACATTCTACGCAGCGGCGAAGACAGTTTTGTTGATGAACTTGCCAAAGGGGCTCAGGCACTGGGGCCACCGTTAATTCACGCAACTTTTCCGCGCGTATTCTGCGATGTAAACCGGGCAGCATGGGACCTAGACAGCCGCATGTTCCACGGCACCATTCCCTCTTTTGTCTCTCCATCTGAACGGGGGCTGGCAGGGCTAGGTTCTATTCCTCGCATTGTCGCGGACCGACGCCCCATTTATCGGCAACGTCTGCCGTTTATGGAAGCGGCCCTGCGTATCCGCCATTATTGGATGCCATACCATGCCGCACTGGCGGGCCTGCTAGAGGCTGCCCTTAAACAGTACGGTTTTTGCTTGTTGCTGGACCTGCACTCCATGCCCGATGCCCTACAAGCTGGCTCGCCGGACTTTGTGCTGGGGGACCGCTACGGTACGTCCTGCTCACGACACCTGACCAACGTGGCAGAACAGACATTGCAAGGTCTGGGATTTAAGACCGCCCGAAACCACCCCTATGCAGGCGGATACATTACACGCCATTACGGCCGCCCCAGCACCAACATGCACGCCCTGCAAATAGAAATGCGCCGAGGTCTTTATATGGAGGAAAGCACACGCACCCCCCACGAAGGCTTTGCCGCGTTGACCGATGCGTTGACCATTCTTGTTGAGCAGATTTTGGCGCACGTCCCCACGCAGAAGAACACCCACCATCACGCCCCCTGATAAGCCTGCGTCAGATATTGAAAACAAGCTCCAGCCACCACATCTGTTCAAGCATAACAGGCAGTGGTGCATACCCTCAACGGTATGGCATACACTGCGCATAGAGATATTTAGCGTGATTGACAGGACCGTAGCATGACAGAAGCAACCCCGAACACTACAGCGCATCAGGGAAGTGAAACGCGTGAATTCAGCGCGGAAGTTGGACGGCTGCTTGATCTGGTTGTACATTCGCTCTACTCCGAGCGCGAAATTTTCCTGCGCGAACTGGTCGCAAACTCTGCGGATGCGACCGACCGCCGCCGTTTTGAAGCCCTGACCGATGCCGCGCAGGCCCTGCCCGAAAATGCCAAGATCAGCATCAACCCGGACAAAGATGCCCGTCTGCTGACAATTAGTGATGATGGGTCAGGCATGAGCCGGGAGGAACTGGTGGCCAACCTTGGCACCATTGCCCGCTCTGGCACCCGCGCATTTGGCCAGAAGCTTGAAAACGCAAAGCCCGAAGACCGTCCAAGCCTGATCGGCCAGTTTGGGGTCGGCTTTTATGCGGCCTTCATGGTGGCGGACAAGGTGGATGTTGTCTCCCGCCGGGCAGGGTCGGATGAAGCATGGCGCTGGTCGTCCGATGGCAGAGGGTCCTATACGCTGGAGCCCGCCACGCGTGAGAAAGCGGGCACCGACATTACCCTGCACATCAAATCCGATGCGGATGAATTTCTGGACCCGTGGCGCCTGCAGGCCATTATTCGCAAATGGTCGGACCACATTGCATGGCCCGTTACCATCATGCGTGAAGGCAAGGAAGAAGCCGCAAACGAAGGCACAGCCCTGTGGCGCAAGTCCCGCAATGATGTAACGGAAGAACAGCTTGAGGAATTTTACCGCCACATAACCCACAACTTTGACAAACCGTGGGACACGCTGCACTGGCGCGCAGAAGGCACAATGGAATTTTCCGCCCTGCTGTTCGTGCCTTCATCCCGCCCGTTTGAGTTTGGTGAACAAACGCGTGAGAGCAAGGTGCGCCTGCATGTGCGCCGGATGTTCATTACCGACGATGCAGAAATTCTGCCGCCATGGCTGCGCTTTGTGCAGGGTGTGGTTGATACGGAAGACCTGCCTCTTAACGTCTCGCGCGAGATGTTGCAGGCAACGCCCATTCTGGCCCGCATCCGCAAGGCCGTCACCACCAAGGTGGTGAACGAACTGAAAAGCCGCGCCAAAGATGCGCAAAGCTATGCCACATTCTGGGAGAATTTTGGCCCGGTTCTGAAAGAAGGCATGTGGGATGACCCCACATACAAAACCGATGTAGCTGCCCTAAGCCGCTTCCGCTCCAGCGCCGTGGACGGTCTGACTTCTCTGGACGACTACATCACCCGTATGAAGCCGGAGCAGGACGCCATTTACTACGTAACGGGCGACAGTGCAGACGTGCTGAACGCCTCTCCCCAGATTGAAGGGTTTAAAGCGCGTGGCGTGGAGGTCCTTCTGCTGTCCGACCCAGTAGACTCCTTCTGGCCCGAACGCCTTGGCACGTACGAAGGCAAAAGCCTGCGCAACGTTGCACAGGGGCTGAATGATCTGGAAAAATTTGGGGCACCTGAGGCCGATGCGGCTGAAAAAGCCGACATGGATACCCTGCTCCCAGCCCTGAAGACCGCTCTGGGCGATGCCGTATCCGACATCCGGGCAACTGACAGGCTGGTTACCAGCGCCATGGTGCTCAGCGCCCCAGAAGGCGGGCCGGACCTCCAGTTGCGCAAACTGATGCAGCGCAGCGGGCAAGACCTGCCGGACGTAACGCCGGTACTGGAACTTAACCCCGCGCATCCCATTGTGCACACGCTGGCGCAGCGAGTGAAGGAAGGCGACAATATTGATACGCTAGCACACATCCTGCTTGATGTTGCCAACATTCAGAATGGTGAAACGCCAAAGGATGTCAATGCCTTCTCGCGCCGGGTCATGGACTATTTGGCTGGTAGTGCAGCGCCCTCCTCTTCCAAATAAACCCCATAAAAACGGGCACATCACTTTTTATTGACGACCACGGAACGGCTGGAGATTTTCTCCAGCCGTTTTTATTACTAACAGTTATGCCTATTATTTTTAAAAATTCACTGAATTTTACTTATTATACCAACGTATGCATGTTCATGACCATGCAGTCTCAATGAACCCAACCACTCCCCGCGCTTTATAAACATATGCACAACAGGAAGTATGACGGATAACAGGACAATCTGCTTCCGCTCACCTCTAATTTTGTATTCCTGTATCATGGGGAATATTTATATGCTTTTTTCCAAACAGACTGTCGCTCTCTCTGTTCTTATTCTGTCTTTGGGAAGTGTTAATGCCACACAGGCCCAAACAATTGCCGCTGAATTACCACCAGGCACAACCACGCCAACACCTCCCCCCGGCGCATTACCCGCCACAAACCCCGCCAACCCAGATTCTGCCCCTACTCAGGGCGCGCAGATTATCAACAACGTTACAGGCACCATCACAGCCGCAACGCCCGGTGCGCTTGAAGAAAACGGCCTACCCAGCATGAACCAGGCAGGGGCCGGTAATGTGGCCGGGTTGCTGGCCTACTGCATTCATAAGAACTACGTTTATGGCACAACATCACGCAGCGTAGCGCGCACCCTTGCCAAACAGCAGACGGTTCAGAAAGACCCTTACTATTCAATTGGGGGACAGGGGCTACTCCAAAATGGCACAACAACCCCTTTTGACATAGCAACCCTTGCCACCCCGGAGCGGGTCAAACTCTGTAGCGCCCTGACCAAAAAAGGGCAGACCCTGCTCCCTTAATCGATGCCATTGGTGCTGTTCATAAGGACACTGGCGTGGGAAGACCAGACAACAGAACCCACCACGCCAGTTTACAAACCCCTTAGGGTTTTTCTGTCTGTTTTACTGCACACCACAAGGAATCAAGTTTTTCCACACTCTGGTCCTGCATACTCAATCCATCCTGTGCCAGACGAGCTTCTACGGCTTCAAACCGCCGGGTAAATTTGTCACACGCCTGCCTTAGGCAGGCTTCTGGGTCCAGTTTCAGACGACGTGCAAGGCTGGCAACAGAGAACAGGACATCACCCAATTCATCCTGCATTTTTTCCCGGTCACCTTTTTGCATTTCTACCGAAAATTCGTTGATCTCCTCATGAACCTTATCCAGAACACCACTTACGTCTGGCCAGTCAAACCCCACACGGGCAGCGCGTGATGCAAGTTTTGAGGCCCGAAGCAGAGCTGGCAGCATCGGCGGCACCCCTGCAAGCGCCCCCAAGGGCTGAACCCCCGCCTGCACCAAAGACTTACGCTCCTGCTCCTTAAGCGCTTCCCACTGCCCCGGCATGGCGCTGGCCGATGCGTTACCAGCCATCCGGGGAGTCTGTGCGGCTTCCCCCAACACATCCTTGCCGAACGTGACATGCGGGTGCCGACGGATCATTTTTTCCGTCACAATCCGGGCGACATCGGCAAAATCGAACCTGCCCTGCTCTTCCGCCAGTTGAGCCTGATAGACCACCTGCAACAGCAGATCCCCCAATTCATCGGGAAAAGCCTGCCAGTCCTGCCGCTGAATGGCATCCAGAACCTCATAGGCTTCCTCTATGGCATAGGGTGCTATGGTCTCATGCGTTTGCTCCCTGTCCCACGGGCACCCTCCCTCCGGATCCCGCAGGCGCGCCATAAGGGCAAGCAGACGCTCAATATTGCGGGCAGCGTTCTGCCGGTTCTGTGCCGTGCCAGAAGCGG
Organism: Acetobacter ghanensis; assembly: GCF_001499675.1. NCBI lineage: Bacteria > Pseudomonadati > Pseudomonadota > Alphaproteobacteria > Acetobacterales > Acetobacteraceae > Acetobacter > Acetobacter ghanensis. The sequence goes on along the minus strand of NZ_LN609302.1, from coordinate 785,289 downwards.
AAGCAACGGGGGGCTGGGTTGTCTTGGTCATGGTTTTTAGCCTGTTCTGGTGGTCTGCCGCACACGGAGTGGGGTCTTATGTGTTAAACATTGTGCCATAACCATGCGCTACGTCTATGCGCTTGCAGGCATAAAGCCTAACCTACCGCCAGAACCAGAAGAGGAAGGCATGACACAGAAACCCGTTATCTTCATTGATGGCGAAGCAGGCACAACAGGGCTGGAAATACGCGAGCGCCTCTCCTCCCTGCCTGTTACGCTGTTTTCAATCGACCACGCCCGGCGCAAGGACCCCGCCGCCCGCAAGGACGCCATGGCCGCAGCCGATCTGGTGGTTCTGTGTCTGCCAGACGATGCCTCGCGCGAGGCCGTGCATATGGCGGCAACGCTGGGGGATGCCGCCCCTCGCCTGCTGGATGCCAGCACCGCGTTCCGCACTGACTCCACATGGGTTTATGGCTTTCCCGAACTGACCAAAGGTCAGGACCGGGCCATTGCCAGTGCTCCGCGCGTGTCCAACCCCGGCTGCTACCCCACTGGAGCCATTGCCCTGCTGCGTCCGTTAATTGATGCAGGCGTGCTGGATGCCCGCTACCCCGTCTGCATTAACGCGGTCAGCGGTTATTCAGGGGGTGGCCGCAGCATGATCGAAGCCCATGAACGTGACGGTGGACCGGCTTTTGAACTGTATGGCCTCTCGCTTGAGCACAAGCATGTGCCCGAAATTCACCAACATGCTGGCCTTGGCCGCCGCCCTGTTTTTGTGCCGTCTGTAGGGCATTTCCCCCGGGGGATGATTGTATCCATTCCCCTGCATCTGGATGACCTGAGCGGCCACATTACCGGGAGTGATTTGCACACCATTCTGGAAGAGCACTATGCAGGCCAGGCACATGTGCGCGTCATGCCCCACGAGCCCAAACTATCTGCCGAGGCTCTGGCGGGGAGTGACAAAATGGAACTGCGCGTACATGCAGGCACACAGACCAGACAAGCCCTGCTGACCGCCCGCCTGGACAATCTGGGCAAGGGGGCATCTGGTGCGGCATTGCAGAATATCAGCCTGATGCTGGGTTTGAACAACGCCTGAAAACAGGCTTAAATTTGGAAGGTTTTATTATCATGAGCAATCGTGTTGCTATTGTAACCGGCGGCAGCCGCGGCATTGGAGCCGCCATTGCAGAAGCACTGGCAAAAGATGGATATGATATTGCCATTTCCTATTCCAGCAGCTCTGGCGCTGCGGAAAAAGTAGCTGAAAAAATACGCGCTCTGGGCCGCAAGGCGCTTACCATCAAAGCCAATGGCACATCGGTCGAAGGCAACCGGGAAGTGATTGCCGAAACCATGGTCGCCTTTGGCCGTATTGATGCGCTGGTCTGCAACGCAGGAACCTACCCCTACGGTCCGATTGATGAAATGACGGTCGCACAGATCGACAACATCCTGAACCTGAACGTGCGGGCCGTTATGGTAGAAACCATGGAAGCCGTAAAACATATGAAGGAAGGCGGGCGGATTATCTACATCGGGTCCGCTTTTGGGGCACGGGCTCCCTTCCCCGGTATTTCTCTCTATGCTGCAACCAAAGCAGCCCTGCGTGGTTTTGCCAAAGGTGTCGCCCGTGATCTGGGGAGCCGGGGCATTACTGCCAATGTGATCGAACCCGGTCCGATCCATACTGACATGAACCCGGAAGATGGCGAAGGTGCAGCACTCATCAGCAGCTTTGTGGCTACTGGCACTTACGGCAAGGTGGACGATATTGCTTCCATGGCGGCTTTTCTGGCCAGCCCCAAAGCATCCTATATTACTGGCGCTGCTTTGCCCGTAGATGGCGGTCTGGAAGCCTGATTTCCAGACTTATTCATAAAAGAGCATTTAAGACTTCAATTTTTCTCGTTCCCCTCGGCCCATCATGGTCGAGGGGATTTTTATTGTATGCCTTAAACAAAAACAGCCTGCGCACACACGGTACGCAGGCTGTCTCTTTGTGAGTGCTTCCCTGATGTCAGAATTACAGGCTAGGGAAACATCTTCTTAATAACAGAAAATGCCATTATATAAAACGATAAATACAAAAAAGGCACAAAGAATATAATAGCTTCCAGATCACCCATCATGGATCAGAACTCCCCTTCTGGCGCATGGTGTTCTGCCTGCGCATCAAACAAAACAGCACCTGCAGCTGCGACCAGAACAATCATGACGGTGCCAACAGCCCAGGCAAAATACCAAGGCCCCTGATCTCCCACAAAAACGGCAAACAGCAAGGCTACGGCCAGAGCCAGACCAAGGCCTGCAAAACGCAGTAATATGACCATCTGCTCTCTCCTTTTCAGTAACTATGCGTATCTTTGATGATGTCTTCCGTACGCACCTTGCCGCGCATAACGTAGTAGCACCAGGATGTGTAACACAGGATAAGTGGCACAAAGACCAGCGCCACAGCCAGCATACAGGTCAGCCCATACTGGCTGGCAGAACTGTTCCAGATTGTCAGGCTCTGATCCGGGTTGGTAGTGGACGGCATAAAGAATGGGAACATCGCCGCTGCAACCGTGCCAATAGTACCCAGCCATGACCCAAGGCCCATCCACCATGCCACAGAGGGTTTATTGGCCCGCACAAACGCCACACCCGCTAGCATGGAGACAACGCCCACTACAGGCAGCAACCACAGCACAGGGTGCAGCGCGTAGTTATTCAGCCACGCCCCAACCTGCATACTTACCTGCTGGCAATGCATGGGGTTGGCAGGCATTGCAGGATTCCCCTGCTCCAGCACAAAACCACGCATCCCCCGAACCCAGACACCACCAATAAGGAACAGCGCAGCGGCAATAACGCCTGCGCAACTGGCATAACGGCGGGCACGGGCATAAATCGGGTTTTCCGCACGGATCATCAGCATGACGCCACCCTGCATAACGCTCAGGGAAACAGCCATAAGACCACACAGAATGGCAAATGGGTTCAGCAGGTAACTCAGGAATGAACCATCCTGAAAATACTGCCCGGTCCAGTTAAAGTGATACCCCACACCCTGCAGGATATTCCCAAAAGCCGCCCCATACACAAACATGGGCAGAAAGCCAGAAAACAGAAAGACCCAGTCCCAGCTTGCACGCCACAGGCGGGCATCTGCCTTGGAGCGGTATTCAAACGCAACAGGCCGCAGGATCATGCTGAACAAAAGCAGGATCATGACCACATAGAAAACGGAAAAGGATGTGGCATACAGGGTGGGAAAAGCGGCAAAAATAGCCCCCCCACCCAGAATGAACCACACCTGATTACCATCCCAGTGCGGGCCAATAATATTAAGCGCTGTACGGCGCTCCCCATCCGTGCGCCCAATAAAGCGCAACAGGGTGCCTACCCCCATATCCATGCCCACCATCAGGCCCAGCCCGATTAGCAGCACACACAGAAGACCAGCCCAGATAAGCTTGAGAATAACGTAGAGGTCCATAATGCAAGATCCTCCTTAATGCGCCACAACGGACAGGTGTGCGGGGTCTGCATCATCATGCTGACCATGCGCCTCCGGGCCCAGCCGTGCGAACTTGAACATCAGGTAAAGTTCGGCCGCGATAAATATGCTATAAAGCACAGTAAACCCGGCGAGCGAGAACAGCATGTAAGACACGCTGTGCGTGGAAGCGGACATAAAGGTTGGCAGACGGTCAAAGACTGTCCACGGCTGACGCCCGGCTTCCGCCGTAATCCAGCCAAATTCCGTAGCCAGAACCGGCAAAGGAATGGACCACATACAGATTTTGAGAAACAGGGGGTTCCGTTCAAGCTGGTTCTTCAGGCTCAGATAAGATGCCATTGCGAACAGCACAAAGAAGAACACGCCCAGAAAAACCATGAACCGGAAAGACCAGAAGGTCACAAAAACATTCGGCAAAATATCGGGCTTTGTTTGCTCGATCACCGTCTGGAGTTGTGCGGGCTGAATAGCCGTTACATCCTGACCGGGGGCATGGCGGGTGGCCAGCAGGCCATAACCCATATCGTTCTGATGCGCCTGGAATTCCTCCAGATCGGCCGCAAGGTGGCTTTCCTCATAACGGCGCAAAGCACTTATGGCCGTAATGCCGGAAGCAATGCGGGGAGCGGCAGCATCCTCCAGTTCGATCATGCCGGTAATGGGGGTCGTGAAGCTATGCGTAATGAGCGGCGTGAGTACGAACGGTACTCCAATTTCGTAGGAACTTTCCTGTTTGGCATCGTTAGGAAGTGCTGCCAGAATCCACGGTTCGTATGGGGGCTTGCTGGTGTGCCACAGCCCTTCGATTGCGGCGATTTTAGTTGGCTGATGTTCATAATCCAACCGCCCAAGCACATCCCCCAGCGTAATGACCGCAACGGTGGAAAAAATGCCAAACAGCGCTGCCATACGGAAAGACCGCGCAGCAAAGGCCCTATGCTGTTTGCGCAACAGATAAAAGGAACTAATCCCCATAACAAACAGCGATGCTGCCACGTACCCGGCAACCGAGGTATGAACAAACTTGGCCTGCGCATCGGGGTTAAAAACCACACCCACAAAACTGTCAAACGTCATGCGCAGGGTTTCGGGGTCAAAATGGGCACCTTGCGGCATGTTCATGCTGGCATTGGCAACCAGAATCCACAAGGCAGACAAGTTTGACCCAAGCGCGACAAGGTAAGTAATGGCCAGATGCACCGGCTTGCTCAACCGGTCCCAGCCAAAAAACATAAGACCTACAAAGGTAGATTCCATAAAAAAGGCCATAAGACCTTCAATCGCCAGCGGGGTGCCAAACATATCACCAAAAAAGCGGGAATACATGGACCAGTTGGTGCCAAACTCAAACTCCATGGTCAGGCCGGTTGCCACCCCCAGAGCAAAGTTAATACCGAACAACTTACCCCAGAACAGGGCCATATCCTTGTAAACCTGTTTGCCGGTCACGACGTACACCGTTTCCATTGCGGCCAGCATAAAGGTCAGACCCAGAGTCAGAGGGACAAACATGAAGTGGTAAAGAGCCGTGAGCGCAAACTGAAAGCGCGAAAGGTCAACGACTGTTGGGTTAATCAAATCCATTTTTACAACCTTATTTCAGAGGAAAAGCATTTTTTACTTTCAGCTCTTCATGGTCATCCCCCCTCCGGGTAAAAACGCCCGTCTTCCAACCGGACAACACGATGCATGAATGGCAGCACCGCCGTGCGGTGGGTCATGCACACAATGGTGGTGTTGGCGCAGCGCTGTATGATGGCAGCCATAAGGGCCTGCTCGACCTGCGCATCCAGTCCTTCTGTTGGTTCATCCAGCACCAGCCAAGGTGTGTTGCGCAGCAGCGCCTGCGCTACCGCCAGCCGACGTGCCTGTCCGCCAGAAAGGCGCAGGCCGTCATTACCTACCCAGGTTTGCAAACCCTCTGGCAGGGACTGCACAAACTGCGTCAGTTGCGCAGCGTCCAGAACATCGGACAACTCTGCTTCTGTTGCATCCGGTGCGGCAAGTAGAAGATTATCCCTCAGTGTTCCGGCAAACAAATGGAAATCCTGAGCCGCAACACTGACCAGCCCGGCCAGGTCTTCGGCTCGCAATGTGCTTACATCCACCCCGCCAAACATCATGCGGCCACCGCAGGGAGCGTAAAACCCGAACAAAAGGTTAATCAGGCTACTTTTACCCACACCAGATGGCCCAACCAGCCCCAGATGCTCCCCTTGCCGAATGGTCAGAGACGCATGATCCAGAACAGACGTGACCGTTCCGGGGTAAGCAAAACTGACATTCTGCAACACCAGATCGTACGGCGCAGATGGCAGGCCTACCGCTGGCATGGTGTTACCTTGTGGCTGCCCAGCACATGCGGCCTCCAGACGCTTTGCAGCCAACCTGCCCCCCGCTGCGGCCTGCCGCGCGAGAGGAAGAGGCGTGACAACATCAAACGCCGCCAATGCCCCCAGAACCAGCATGGGAATTTCCGCAGCGCTTAACTGCCCGGCCCTGTAGGCCTGCGTGGCCAGCATGAGAACAACCAGTGCTGTTGCAAATGTCACAATGGTTATCAGGCCACGTGCAAGCCCTTCCAGCGCATCCAGCTTCCAGCGTGCGCCATCCAACTCTGACTGCTGAACCTGCCACTGCGCTGCCCGGCCCGATGCAGCATCCAGCAAAAGATACTCCCCCATATTCTGGAGCGTTTCTGCCAGTTCTGCCTGAATATGACTTTGTTTTTTGGCTCCCACCTGCACCAGCTTGTCCGTGGCATGGCCTATTGTGGCCGGAACAAGCAGCCCACAGAACAGCAGCCCGGCAGCCAAAGCCAGTGCGGCAGACTGCAAAACACAGGCAAACACCGCCACAAATACAAAGCCACACACCAATGCGCGTAAAAAAGGCAGTGCGACATCAGTATAATACGCAGCAACCTTATCCGTGTCGGACACAAACCGCCCCAGCAGATCCCCGCCCTGTAGGTCAGTCAGCCCCGCAGGGGCCAGTGGGGCAAGGCGGGCGTACACCCAAGTGCGCAAATGCCCTGTAAGGCGGAGCGCACCATCATGCGCCACAATCCGCTCCAAATACCGGGCCAGAATGCGCGCCATGGCAAAAAAGCGCACACCCGTTGCAGGCAGCACAATATTGAAAGCGCGTGCCGCACCCACCCCGGCAAGCCCCGCCGCAGCCGCCCCAGCCAACAACCAACCCGACAGGAACAACAAGCCAAAACTGGCCACAGCCGCAACACAGGCAAGCCCAAGCCCCATAGCAAGGCGCCAGCGTACCGCAGCCGAAAGCCGGGAAAAGCCAGACACACCCACCATCAGGCGCTCAACAGACAAAGCCCCCTTCTGCGTGCTCATGCCACGGTCTCCTGTTGCGGGGAGAATTCCTCAACCGTGCCATCAGCCACATGCAGCACCCTGTTTGCCCGTGCAGCCAAAGCCTGCCGATGGGTTGCGACCACAACAATACGCCCCACAACACAGCGGCATATGGCGTTGGTCACACGCATGGCGCTGGCGGCATCCAACCCCGCAGTTGGTTCATCCAGCACCAGAACATCCGGGTTGCGCAGCAATGCCCGTGCAAGCGCCAAACGGCGCACCTGACCGCCAGACAGGCGCGCCCCACGCTCCCCTATATGCGTCTCAAATCCATCTGGCAGAGCCTCGATAAAGTCCAAGACATCAGCCTGCTCAGCGGCATGGCGTAACTGGGCTGCATCCGCCTCCGGCGCACCAAGGCGCAGGTTGTCCGCCACGGTGCCAAACACCATAAGTGGGCGCTGCGGCACCCATGCCATACGCAAGGTTTGCAGCGGCACAGGACGCCCCGACACATCGCAGGCTTCCAGCTCGCCAGCTGTGGGCGATAAAAAGCCCAGCAATGTCTGCAACAACGTGGTTTTCCCCGCACCGCTCATGCCTGTTAAAACGGTCAGACTGTTCCGGGTGAAATGGCAGGTCACATTGTGCAGAACCGAAGCACCGTCCTGATTGCACACTTCCATACCTTGGCAGCGTATTTCCGCCACACCGTCCACGCACTGCGGAAGCTGCGCACCATAACGGCGCGTCAATGCGGGCAAAGCCAGCAACCGCCCCAAAGTGGTCATGGCAGCATTAGCATTCTGCCGGGCATGGTAGCTGGCAGAAAAGGTGCGCAGAGGCATGAAATATTCCGGCGCCAGCAGCAACACCAAAAAAGCAGAGCGGAAATCTGCCGTGCCTGCCAGTAGCCGGGTACCAAACACAACAGCGACCAGAGCAATGGAAAGGCTGGAGAAAAACTCCAGCACAGCAGAGGTCAGGAACGCCACCCGCATAACTGACAGGGTGGTACGCCGATGGGCATCTGCCAACTGAGCAATGCGGTCGAGGCTCCCTTGCGTGCGCCCAAAAAGACGCAGGGTTTTAAGCCCGCGCAAAGCGTCCAGAAAACTACCGCCCAGCAGGGAAAGCTGACGCCACTGCCGGTCCATAACAGCCTGCGCACCATACCCTACAAACGCCATAAAAACCGGAACAAGCGGGCCTGTGCAGGCCAGAACCAAAAAACTCCATCCATCCACCCCGCCCACTACGGCCAGAATAAGCAAGGGCAGAACCACCATCATGGCTGCAGAGGGAATATAACGGGCAAAATAGGGCACCAGCGCATCCGCGCCTTCCGTAAACGTAGTGACCACCTCCCCGGCGGGCACACGCGCACAGGCAACAGGCCCAACAGAAAACAGATGCGTCAGCAACTGGCCCCGCACGTGGCTGGCCACCCGCAGGCCTGCCTGTGTTCCCATAATATCGGAAGCAAAACGCGCCCCCACCTGCCCTATAAGACAGACAAGAATAAGCGCGACTTCATGCCATTCCGCTTCTGGCGCATGTCCATGAAACGCAACGTCATCCACCACATGCGCCAGAAAAATAAACTGGCCCACCAGCAAAACAGCCGACACGCCACCAGCAAGCACCGAACCAAGCAGCCAGCCACGCGCTATGCGTGCCAGCCCTCTTGTCATATCTGTGCCGCCATTGCGAGCGGATGTGGGTGCCATGATGAACATACTTACATAATTAATTTAACAATTATGTTTCATTATATTTGAATATGATCACAGTCAAGGGAACTGGATGTTGAGAATTTTCTCAACTCCATGATTTTATGTAAAAATTCCTCACGATTTTCACAATTTCAATTTATATTTCGTGAAGTATCGTTAAAATAAATTACTAAAAATTATAATTATGAATTTGTTTTTATTTTAATCATCGTTTTGTTTTTATGTGTTTTGTTTTGCAGATATATTTATTGTAAATTTATATTTTTATTATTTTATTTATCGGTGGTTCAGCAGATTTCCTGACATGAAGGATTATCCGCACCCACAAACTTACAGTTTCTATTAAATTATCATATGCAGTAAGCAGTCCGCTCCCAGCGGTACAAACCTGAACTTTAGGGTATCTCGACCACCAGACGGCCCTTGATTCTTCCATTCAGCAGATCCTCGGATGCCGCTATTGCTTCCGACAAAGGGATAACCCGCGTCATGCTCGCAAGCAGGGTTTTATCCACCCGGACAGCCAGACGGTTCCACGCCTCCTGCCGCACCGTTCTGGGGCACAGAACGCTGTCTATCCCCACAAGCGTCACGCCTCGCAGAATAAACGGGGCAACCGTTGCAGGAAAATTCATCCCACCAGCCAGACCACAGGCTGCCACAACGCCCTGCGGCTTCATGGATGCGCAAACAGAGGCCAGAACCTGACCGCCCACCACATCCACCGCCCCCGCCCAACGGGCTTTTTCCAATGGGCGCGAAGGCATTTCAAAATGCGACCGGGCAAGCACTTCGGACGCGCCAAGCCGCTGCAAATAGGGTTGCTCTTCCAACCGCCCTGTTACAGCCACTACCTCATACCCCATGCCGGCCAGCAGCATAAGCGCAATACTCCCCACCCCGCCCGTAGCACCTGTGACCAGAACAGGGCCATTGTTTGGCCCCACGCCTTCACGCACCAGTGCCTGCACGCACAGCATGGCCGTAAAACCCGCAGTCCCCAGCGCCATGGCCTGCTGGCAGGTCAAATCCTGCGGCAAAGGCTGCAACCATGCTCCGGGCACACATGCTTTTTGTGCCAGACCACCCCAATGTTTCTCGCCAACACCCCAGCCTGTCAGCATAACCTTCTGTCCAAAATGGAAATCAGGACTGGAGGAACGCTCAACCACACCAGCAAAATCAATCCCCGGCACCATTGGCCATGTTTTGACCACTGGGCCGCGCCCGGTAATGACCAACGCATCCTTGTAATTCAGCCCCGACCAATGCACGCGCACAATCACCTCATCTTCAGGCAAAGCGCTTTCGGGCAGGCTCCGTATTGTGGCGGTCTGGCCATCAGGAGCTTCTTTTTCGAGGTAAAGAGCATCAAACATCGGCTTCTGTCCGGCTGGATTGATCAAACAATGCGTCCCGCATGGGACGCACCAAAACACGCTAGCGTCTCACCAACGCCTGCAAAGGCCATCCGTCCCGACCTGACAGAGTTTTGAAGTCGCACTCCTGTTGTCCATGACAGAAAAAATACAGGAGGAATCACGCTGGTCAGCGGCTCACTTTTTGTTCATACTGTGCCATCTTAACAGTATAGCGGACTTTCTCTTGCTCCTGTTCATTATGGGTCTGTTGACCCTTGTTCTGCTTATCGCGGTCAGTATCCTGATCGCGCTTTCTGAAATTTCCTTTGCTGCCGCACGAGAAGTCAGGCTCCGCAGCCGTGCAGATGCAGGAGACCCACGTGCCCAGGCCTTTCTGGCACTCCGCCGCAACAGCGGCCAGGTCATTACCGTTATTCAGATATGCCTGAATGGCGTGGGCATTATGGGGGGTATTGTCAGCTCCGAAATGCTGTCTCCACCACTGGCGGATTTTTTTACCCGGTGGAAGCTCTCTGACTGGTGGGCGCAAAACCTTGCATCCACGCTAAGCTTTATTTTTGTAACCGGCACATTCGTCTTGTTTGCGGACCTGTTGCCCAAGCGGGTGGCCATGAGCAACCCGGACAAGGTGGCGCTGGCCGTTGGCTGGTTCCCCCGTGTGGCTTTGCGTATTCTCTATCCGTTTGTTTGGATTTTCTCCAAAATTTCCGATGTGGTGCTCAAGGCGCTCAAAATCCCTGCCGCATCCGCCGTGGAGCCTGTAACACCGGAAGATCTGCACGCCATTCTGGCTGCTGGCACCGCCTCTGGTGCCCTGCTCCAGCAGGAACACCAGATGATCGAGAATGTTCTGGGGCTACAAGACCGCTCGGTTACGTCCGCCATGACCCCGCGTGATGAGATCATTTTTCTGGATATTCAGGACACCCCCGAACATAACCATGAAAAAGTGCGTATGGAGCCTTATTCGCGCTATCCGCTCTGCAATGGCGGTCTGGACAAGGTTATTGGCTCCATCCGTGCGGAAGACGTGCTGGCCTCGGTTGTGGACCCGTCCATTGCCCCGTCCGGCCGCCCCCATAGCAACCCCATTGCCCGTATGCGGCGTGATGTTCCGTCTGTTCCCGAAACGCTGAACCTGTGGGACACACTAGCCCAATTTGACACCTCCGGCGTAGGCTTTGCGCTGGTGGTCAACGAGTACGGGCTGGTTGTGGGGCTCATTACCTTCAAGGATATTATGGGCGTGCTGATGGATGGACTGGCCAGCCCGTTTGAAGAGCAAGCCATTGTTCAGCGTGACGCCAACTCCTGGCTGGTGGATGGTGCAGCCCCCATTGGGGAGGTCATGCGTGAACTGCATATTCTCAACCTGCCAGACCATGACCAGTTTGATACAATCAGCGGCTTTATCATGCACCGACTGCGCCGCATGGCACGCAAGACCGACAGGGTAGATGCCGCCGGATTCCGGTTTGAAGTTGTGGATGTGGAAGGGTTCCGCATCAACCAGCTTCTGGTCACGCGGCTGAATACCGCACCTTGAACCACAAGTAGAAAAAAGGGGAAAAGGCTGCCTGAACAAGACGGCCTTTTTCCCTTTTTCTATTATTCCTCTCTTACCTAAAAAATGACATAGTCATCTCACTTTAAGATCATCCAATATATCTGGAGTAAAGTGAGATGAAGCTCAAAGCGCTGTCCTATGCTTTCCTGCCTGCTCTTTTGCTGGCTGGCTGCGCCGAAACCCCCATGGGGCCGACTGCACAGGTTCTTCCCGGTCCGGGCAAGAATTATGGACAGTTCCTACAGGAACAGAATTTCTGCCGCTCTCAGGCTGCGGCTGCCGTACAGGGGCAGGCTGAACGCCAGAACCATAAAGCCATTTATGGCGGGTTGGCTGCCACAGCACTGGGTGCCGGGCTGGGTGCTGCTGCCGGCGGCGGCACAGGCGCAGGCATTGGTGCTGCTGCCGGGGCCATGGGCGGTGGTCTGGGGGGAAGCCTCTATTCCAACAGCCAGCAGGGCGGCATACAGACGCAGTATAACAACGCGTATGTGGCGTGCATGATCTCTTACAAAAACGTCCTGCCCGCACCGCAGGCCGCTTACGGTTACAGCCGCTACTAACTTCCTACATCAACACAACCACCTGCATGATGGCTCTCCCCGACAGCACCCATCATGCAGGCGTGGGGTGCCACCCCTTTACTGGGATATGGCTTCAAAACCCCCCTTCCATACCGAGCATAAAAAAAGGGCCATTCGTAAGAATGGCCCTTTTCCACACTGAATTCCTGACCGAAGCCAGAGGCAGCAAGCTTTAGAAAGCAGCCTGCACACGCGCAGCAAAAGAGTTGCCATCGCGGCCCGCAGAGTTCCATGCAGAGGCACTCATGCCACCACCGGTAGCCGTGCGGGAAACAATGAAGTGGTTGAAGTCAAGCATGACGCGGAAGTGGCGGTTAGGATACCAGTTGATACCACCGGACCACACGGTCTGACGACCACCACGGATATCTGCGGAAACATCGCTAAAGTCGGTTACGCTGTAACGCCCAGTGATTTCCAGCGCACCCCAGTAACCACGTGCGGGGTCAAATTCATGCTCAACACCCGGAGCGCCGAATGCGCCTTCCTTGATGTTGTATTCGCGCCCTTTGCCAAACAGGGTATAGTTGGCAGAACCATAGTAACCCTGCATGTGAACCGTTTTCTGGGACACAGCATCGGACACATTGGTAATCGCCTGATTCCCGCGATTAACACCAATGTTGTAGTATTCCCCTTTAAGAACCATCTTCTTCCAACGGAAGCCCAGTTCTGGACCAGCAGACCAGACAGAAGACGCATTCCCAATCGTAGCGGAAACCAGATTGGTGCTGGTCAGATTAACTTCAGGCGACTGGCTGAACTTGTAAGAACGCGAGCAGCTGGCGCTGTTGGTAGCACTCGTGCAGGTTTCGGCCACCTTGAAAGCACTGATGGCTGAAATACCAACATGCACATCAATGTCTTTCGACACATACGGCCTCCCAGCTGCACGGAAGGTTGCCCCCGTCTGGCTGTTCAGATCACCCACACCGGAAGAGTTGCTCTTACGATCGCCATAAGTCTGGCCCGTAAAGTAAGATGCAATCCACCAACGTTTTTCGTAATGCAGACCACCAAAGCTGAAGCGGGCGTCACCTGCAGCAATTTTACGAACGGCATCGGTAATGGCGGGACGTTCCATCATTTCGAAGTCGTTCGAGCTTTCGGAATCCTCTTCCGTCACGCGCGGCTGGAAATAACCGACCGTCAGGATCGTGTTACGCAAACCGGTGTAGTTCAGGTTTGCTTCGTACAGACCCTGATCCGTGCTGTTACCGTCGGCGCCACCAGCACCCAGATCCGGCGTTACGTTAGCCACCCAATCCTTATAGCGGAATGTGAACGGAATACGGATACGACGGGCATTTTCCGTAAAGCCACCAAAATCACCGTTTGCAGTATTCCCGCTGCGGTGACCACCGCCGAGGAAACCGCCGAAGTCTTCATGGAATGCCAGACCAACGGAAAAGCCATAAGCGCCGTCTTCAGAGGAAACCGTAAAGCGCCCCTTGGGAAAACCGACAATCATGCCACCAATGCGGACTTCTTCATCCTGTGCCGTGGCAGCTTTGAAGTCCTTCCAGGACATGGTGTCACCACGGTCAGACGGGGGCGTGCCTACGCCGGACAGGGGAGCAATTTTTTTGAGGGGTTCCTGCTCACCAAACTGCACGTTCGGGTCGTAGTTACCGTCAGCCACATGCATGGTCTTACGGCCTTGGCTTGCAGCCTGACCCACGCGGCCTTTTGTGGTCGCATCGCTTTTAGCCAGCTGATGCTTGAGGGTGACGATCTGCTGCTGCATATCCCGACGCATCTGGGACATTTCCGCACGCAGCAAGCGAATTTCGGAATCCTCAGTGGAAGCCGCCTCGGCCACAGGAGCGATTCCAGCCAACATAAAAGACGTTAGAGCAACAGAAGAAAAAAGCGAGTTACAGCGCATTGTGGCCATTCCATGATAAGAACGATGAGCCGTGAATAACCCGCCATAAACTTTTTGTGCGTGATGCTTCGGTGATGGTTTCGTTACAGATTTATGAAAAAAAGCGACCCGTTTCCGGGCCGCTTTCCAGTAAGCTCAAATACACAGTATTTCTTATACAGGAATAATTATTTACCGCTTTTCCATGCGGACATAATGCTGTCCTTAACTGCGTTGGGCAGCGGCACGTAGTCCAGCTTGGTTGCAATGCTGTCCCCGTTGCTGAAGCTCCAGCTAAAGAACTTCTGCACAGCCTGATCACGGTCAGCATGACGGGCAGGAACCGGAACCAGCACGTAGGTTGCAGACATAATCGGCCATGCTTCCTGGCCATCCGTGTCCAGCAGGTTGACTGCAAAATGGGATGCATGTGCCCAGTCAGCAGCCTGTGCGGCATGGGAGAAGCTGTTCATACCAGCGGCGACACTGGCACCAGCATGGTTGCGCAGGCGAACAGTGGTCAGGTGGTTACGGCTAGCATAGGCGTATTCAACATAGCCAATGCCACCTTCGGTATTCTGCACGGTGGCGGCCACGCCGTCATTCCCGCGAGCACCCAGACCACCGGGCCAGCTAATGGATGTGCCAGCACCGTAGTTTTCTTTCCACGAAGCAGAGGACCCGGCCAGATAAGAGGTGAACACGAAGGTCGTGCCCGAACCATCCGCGCGGTGAACAGGCGCAATAGCAACATCCGGCAGTTTAACGCCCGGGTTCAGCGCCGCAATTTTGGGGTCGTTCCAAGAGGTAATGGAACCTGCATAAATGTCAGCCAGCACATCCCCGCTCAGCGTCAGGGTATCAGGCTTGATGCCACCGGGGATGTTCACAACCGGAACAATGCCACCCATAACGGTGGGGAACTGGAACAGATGGTTGGTTTCCAGCTTCTGGGCATCCATCGGCGCATCAGACGCACCAAAATCAACCGTGCCAGCCACAATCTGGTTCTGACCTGCGCTGGACCCAACGCTCTGGTAGTTAATGGTTACGCCAGTGGCGGATTTTGCGACAGCACCCCAACCTTCATAAATCGGAGCGGCAAAGCTGGAACCTGCACCGGTCACGCTCTCGGCCCGAGACGCTGCTGGAAGTGCCGTAAGGAAGGTTGTCATGACGGCCAGACACATTCCAGACCTGACTGAAAAACGCATGTTGGTTTTTTCCCTGAGCCAATTGCAAAAGCTTCCGGCAGCAAAAACGCGCCGTGCCACTCCGGGTTAAAGGATGTCAGGGTAAAATGGTGTTATGCTTTCAGGACATTTACGTGACGGTTTTATGACAGAGTTACGCACTAAGGAGCGGCAGCCATATACGGCAGGTTGTGCCTTCGCCCACCGTGCTTTCCACGGCAAAACGCCCATCGTGACGCGCCAGAATCTGCTGGACAATGGCCAGCCCTAACCCACTGCCCTGCACGCTGGATGCCGTTTTGGCCACACGATAAAACCGTTCCGTCAGACGGTTGAGGTGCCGAGCCGGAATACCGGGGCCAGTGTCTTCAACACTCAGCACAAGGCCCGGGTCGGTTGGCCAGCCTGCATTTTTGGGCGCCCGCACACAGCTTACAGTGATGCCCAAGGGGTCATCATTGCGCTTTCCGCGGTCAGACAGACCATATTTGAGCGCATTCTCCACAAGGTTCATCAAAACCTGCAAAAGCTGCGCCTCATCCCCCTGCACGCACAGTTCCTGCACACCATCGGCCTGCACCTGAAAACGCACAGGTTTGCCAGCCAGCAACCCCGACACCTCATCAGACAGACGTTTGAGTAGGTCGGCAATGCCAATAGTATCAGTCGGTCTATGGTGTTCCTGCATTTGCACGCGCGACAGGTACAGCAACCCGTCCAGCAACCGCTGCATCCGCTTGGCCTGTTCAGACATGATACCCAGAAACTCTTTTTGAATAACCGGGTCATCCGCAGCCGGGCCTTGCAGGGTTTCTATAAAGCCCAACAATGATGCCAGTGGTGTACGCAGTTCATGGCTGGCAAAAGCAACAAAATCCGTATGCTGCTGCTCGGCCAGTACGGCTTCCGTCTCATCATGCAATGCGACAAAAACCAGCGTTGTTCGGGAGGAAAACGCTCCTCCTCCTTTCCGGTACCCTTCGGAAAGGAAAACATCCGGCACTGTTTTTTTGTGAAACCAGGCCCGCACAATCCGGTAATGAGGAACGTCCAGCACAATCAGCGTCTCAACAGGCTGCGACTCTTCCTTTTTTTGTGCCAGAAGCCTGTCCACACAGCTTTGAAAAGCCGGGTGGCGAATAATACTGCCAATGCTGTTGGTAAACTGCCTTTTGGCTTCGGGCGAAATCACACAGGGTAAGCGTGTATCATTCAACACCAGTGTGGCGGCAGGCAGGCAGGCCATCACTTCGTCCAGCGTGACCGCAGAGGCCGCCTCCCGCCCTGAACGATTTTTCTGCCTGTCGGAATCGTCAGGCATTGGTTCAAAGCGGTCAGAACGCGCAAAAAACAGCGGTAAAGCCGCCAACGCGCCACCCCCAGCCATACCATAGAGGGCCGCCAGCCAAGCATGCATGATCAGCCGCCCCTTTCTGCGGTGTGGTTACTTAGTCCTGATCCTGCACTTTATCCAGCGCATAACCACGGGCGCGCACGGTGCGAATAAGGTCCACTCCGCCCCCTTCGTTCAGGGTCTGCCGCAGGCGGCGAATATGCACATCCACTGTGCGCAGTTCCACAAAGGAGCTGCGCTCCCACGCATGTTTAAGCAGTTCCTCGCGCGAGAAAACCTGAGCCGGGTGCAGCATCAGAAATTCCAGCAGACGGTATTCCGTAGGCCCAAGGGACAGCAGGCGGCCATCACGCTCCACCTTATGGCTGACCCGGTCCATGACCAGCGTATCAAACCGCAGAGTTTTATCCGCCGGGGGGGCACGCCGAAGAATGGCTTTAACGCGGGCAAACAGCGCATCCATGCTAAAGGGCTTAACCAGATAATCATCCGCCCCTGTATCCAGCCCGCGAATAGTATCTGCTTCCTCCCCCCGCGCACTGAACATAATGATGGGGAGCGCTGCTGTTCTGGCCTGCTCACGTAGACGGCGGCAAACCTCCAGACCAGAAATGCCCGGCAGCATCCAGTCCAGCAGAATCAGGTCGGGCCGACGCTGGCGCACATATTCCAGTGCCGCCTCGCCATCCGCCGCATGGCGTACCATGTAACCCTGTTTTTCCAGATTGTAACAAACAAGCCGGGCGAGTGCCGGATCATCCTCAACAACCAGAAGATCTGCCTTGTGCATACCAGAATGCCCTTTAAAAACCTGCCACTAGGATATGACGCGCAGATGACAAAAAACAACCATCCGACCACCTAAAACCCTTGTTCGACCATGTTAGCGCCGTTGGCACATGTCCAAAATCCGCCGATCACACGGCAAAAAACGCTTTGTGAATCTTTTATGACCTACGCCTGAAAAGACCTTTTGCTCCAACAAAAAAGCCCCCACACAGGGCGGAGGCTTTTAAAAGACGTCATGAGAACGTCACAAATCAGTCTTCAAACGGGTCACGCACCAGAATGGTGTCATCCCGGTCTGGGCTGGTGGAAAGCAGCGTAACCGGAGCGCCAACCAGTTCTTCCACCCGGCGCACATATTTGATGGCCTGCGCAGGCAGGTCTGCCCAGCGGCGCGCACCCTGCGTGGTTTCTTTCCAGCCTTCAATCGTTTCATAAATCGGGCGCACACGCTGCTGCGCGGCCGAACCGGACGGGAACCGTTCTATCTTCTGGCCATCCAGTTCGTAACCAACACAGATGTTGATCTCATCCAGACCATCCAGCACGTCCAGCTTGGTCAGCGCCAGACCATTGATGCCACCAACCCGCACGGCATGGCGGACCAGAACAGCATCAAACCAGCCACAACGGCGCGCACGCCCCGTAACCGTACCAAATTCGTGCCCACGTTCACCAAGGCGGCGGCCAATGGCATCATGCAGTTCGGTCGGGAAAGGCCCTTCACCCACACGGGTGCAATAGGCCTTGGCAATACCCAGCACAAACCCGGCAGCAGATGGCCCCATACCAGACCCGGTACCTGCATTGGAGGCAACCGTGTTGGAACTGGTTACAAACGGATAGGTGCCGTGGTCCACATCCAGCATGACCGCCTGCGCACCTTCAAACAGGATACGGCGACCATTCCGGCGGGCATCGTCCAGAATATCCCACGTGGCGGCCATGAACGGCAGCACCTTGGGCGCAACATCAGAGAGGAAGGCAAGCAGCTCTTCCTTGGAGAAAGTCGGCGCACCAAGGCCAGCCAGCAGCGTATTGTGGTGCAGAAGAAGCTCGTCCAGCTTCCAGTCCAGCGTTTCCGGCTCGGCCAGATCGCACAGACGAATGGCACGACGCGCCACCTTGTCTTCGTACGCGGGGCCAATCCCACGGCCCGTGGTACCAATTTTGCGGTCACCACGTGCGGCCTCACGCGCGCGGTCCAGCGCACCATGCACAGGCAGAATAAGGGGCACGTTTTCGGCAATTTTCAGGGTTTCCGGCGTGACCTTCAGCCCCTGTTCGCCAATACGGGCGATTTCACCCAGCAGTGCCTGCGGGTCAACCACCACGCCATTGCCGATAATGCCGAGCTTACCGCTGACAACGCCGGATGGCAGAAGGGACAGCTTGTAAACCTGATTGCCAACAACCAACGTATGGCCAGCATTGTGACCACCCTGAAAACGCACCACCACGTCGGCCCGACTGGCCAGCCAGTCAACGATTTTGCCTTTGCCTTCGTCACCCCACTGGGCGCCGATCACGGTTACGTTGGACATAGACGGTCTGCTCCTGAAAAAAACTGCCTGCTGGTCAAAAACGGAAAATCAGGCCTGAGGGCAATCCCTCAGGCAAGGTCCACCCGTTGGGTGCCTGTAAGTAGAATGCCACAACCCAGATGCCGGGCCTCGGCCTCCGCCTGCGGGCCAGATGCAAAGCCTCGCACGGTGGCGTAGCCCTGCTCACGCAGGGAGGCGGCCTCGTGCCGGTCCGCATTAGCGGCCAGATATACACGCACACGGGCCGGGGTAGGCGGAATCATGCGGAAAAGCACATCAGGCCGCAGAGTAAGCCCACAGGCCGGTTCGTTATCATTGCAGATGTAACGCCCGCCACGCCCCAGTTCTTCCGAACGGCCAACGGCAAATAGCGTTACACAAACACCGGTATGGTACTTCCAGCCCCGGAACTCCACCGGGTCCACGGTCATGCGCAGACTCGGGCATATCTCCCGCAGGGCCGCAACCGTATCAATCAACCGGTCCAGAATAATGCGGGCCTTTGGCGGTAGCGTCAGCTCGGCCAGTTGCGCCACCGTGTGCTCTGCCGCACCCGTAGCATCCAGAAGAGCAATAAGCGTTGCAGCAAGCGCCCCACCGTGTTGGGCAACGGCGGCTGCATCCTTGCGGTCCAGTGCGCGCATCAACGCCGGGCGATGGGCTGCTGGCACGCCAGCTTCTTCCAGCAAGGCCGGAATGAAGGGAGGCATGGTCAGATCGAAGGAAACATCCTTCACGCCAAGGCGCATCAGGGCTTCTGCCCCAATAGACATGACCTCGGCATCAGCCTCGGGCGAATCCGGGCCAATCAGCTCAATGCCGGTCTGCATGATCTGGCGGCTGCTTTCTTCCGCAGCAACGGGTGCCACCACAACACAGGTCCCCGCGTAGGAGACACGGAGCGGGCGCGGCAGGCCGCCAACACGAGTCGCAGCCATGCGGGCAATTTGCGGTGTAATATCTGGGCGCAGCACCATCATGCGCCGCGTGTCAGGGTCCATAACCCTAAAGCACTGCTCCGCCAGAGCCACCCCTGCACCAGCAAGGTAGGTCTCCTCAAATTCCATAAGAGGCGGGCGGACGCTGTCGTAGCCATGGGAGGCAAACACATCCATAAGGGTCGCCACACCCCGCGCTTCCGTTCGGGCATCGGGGGTGAGCAGATCTACAAAGCCAGCAGGCAGCAGGGCCGGGCTAAAGGGCGGGTCGTCCGTCATGCCTCGGGCTATAGCACTCCCCGCTCCGCCCGTCATGCCCGCGGGCGTGTTCTTTTGCGCCTTTTCCCACACAAAATCAGGTGGGTTGGTCAGCCATCGGCCACACCGGGCAGTGTTTCCCACCCTGTTCCTATAAAGGTCAGCACCCGCCGCCCCACACCATCGGCCCGCAGAACCACCTGATTCTGGTCCTCGAACCATGCCAGCAGACGGCGCGCCCGACCTTTGGAAACCGTGCCATAAACCTTTGCAATCTGGGCATCGGATGGGCAGGGCGTACGCTCGATGGCCGCACGGGCCAGAAACAGAAAGACGGCCTGCAAATCCTCCGGCAGGGCGGATGCGCGCGCCTCAGCCTCCTGCCATTCGGGGGAGGCAGACATGTCCTCGCTCACCCCGCTGCGGGCAGTCGCCAATGCACGGTTAAAGCGCCGTAGGTCCAGCGCATTCCGGCCCAACCCCGCAATGCGGCAGCGCACCAGAAAATCCTGATACAAAACAGGCACGGGCCGGAAGGACGAATCCTCATCCTCCATCATGTCCCGCAGAATGGCGTTCATGCGGGCTTCCCGCTCGGCCTGTGTTTCCGGCGTTTCTTCCGCCTGTTCCTGCTCGGCCTGCACATTGGCCTGTGCTTCCCCATGGGCGGCAAGCTGCGTCAGCAGATCCGGGGCGGCGGGAGCTGGGGCCTTGCGCTGGCGGGCGGGCAGTTCCTGCACAGGGACAGGTGCCAGAATAAGCTCATGCACGGGGGCTGAAGGAGGCTCAAATGGCGCCAGAACCGGGCCAGCAGAGCGGCTTTCCGTCTCCACTGCACCAATCCGGACGGAAACAGGTCTGCGGCTCAAGGCTGGCCCAAGGGCCACAAACGTACCCCGCGCAAGGTCACGGAATGCTTCGGCCTGCCTGCGCTCCATACCCAGAAGGTCGGCCGCACGCGCCATATCAATATCCAGAAACGTCCGCCCCATCAGAAAGTTGGAGGCTTCCGCCGCGACGTTCTTGGCCAGTTTGGCCAAACGCTGCGTGGCAATAACACCTGCCAGCCCACGCTTGCGCCCACGGCACATCAGGTTGGTCATAGCGCCAAGGGAGGCCCGGCGGGCTTCGTCCGAGACCTCACCCGCAGCAGCCGGGGCAAAAAGCTGGGCTTCGTCCACCACAACCAAAACCGGGTACCAGTACTGGCGGGGCACCTCGAACATACCGCCCAGAAAAGCCGCAGCCCAACGCATTTGCTGCTCCGCATCCAACCCTTCCAGGTTGAGCACAACAGAGGCCCGGTGCATCCGCATCCGCTCACCCGCCGCGTGCAGGGCCATTTCTGAATGGTCCGCACCATCTATGACCAGATGACCGAATTTTTCGGCCAGACTGACAAAGTCCCCTTCGGGGTCAATAATAGCCTGCTGCACCATGCGGGCGGACTGCTCCAGCAAACGCCGCAACAGGTGCGACTTGCCCGACCCGGAATTCCCCTGAACCAGCAGACGGGTGGCCAGTAGCTCGCCAAGGTCCATCTGTGCCGGACCACCCCCCGGCACTTCCCCCATTGTAATCATGCTGTTCATGGTTGGAGGGGATACCGTCTTGCCCCACCTTTCTGCAACCATGCGACCATGCCCTTTGCGGCAGCACGCCCCGTTGCAAGGCTAGCATGGAGCAGATAGCCGCCTGTCGGGGCCTCCCAGTCCAGCATTTCGCCTGCAACAAACACACCGGGCACAGCCCGGAGCATAAAGGATTCGTCACACGCAGCCTGCGTGACCCCTCCCGCCGTGGAAATGGCGCGGGTCAGCGGTTCCGGTGCGTCAAACGTCAATGGCACGGCCTTGATCCGCCCGGCCAAAGCCCGCAGGTCTGCTGGCATATCCCCGCTCTCACGCAACAAACCCACGGCAACAGGCGGAAGCCGGAGCGCTTTGCGTAAACGATTGCTTAGGCTCTCCCGCACCCGGGTCGCCCGTAGCCTGTCCAGAATATCCTGCTCGCTCAGATCGGGCCGCAGATCACAGAACACCGTGGCCTGCCCCTCGGCTGTTATGGTCTGCCGCACAATGCGGGAAAGAGCATAGAGCGCGCCACCTTCCACCCCGGTACGCGTAACAACAATTTCGCCCCGCACACGCCTGCCGCCAAAGGTCAATGCAACCGGCTTGAGGGGGGTCCCGGCAAAGCGCTCGGCAAAAAGGGCTGACCAGCGTGTGCAAAACCCACAATTAGCAGGCTCCAGTTGCGCCACCTCCACACCGCGCTGTTGCAGCAGTGGAACCCAGTTGCCGCAGCTCCCCAACCGGGGCCAGCTTGCACCACCCAAAGCAAGCAGAACCGCGTCCGCCTCCACCTCAGCCTGATGTGGCGCTCCGTTTATCTGATCCTGAATGTTAAAAAGAAGGTTGTCCTGTGCGGTCCACCCCTGCCAACTGGCACGGGTCTGGAACGTCACGCCAGCGGCGTTCAGGCGTGCAAGCCATGCCCGCAACAGGGGGGAGGCCTTCATCCCTTTGGGAAAAAACCCTACCGGAAGAGCCAATAAAACTTTCCTGCCCCAGCCCTGCCATCCAGTCCCGGATGTTCTGCATGGTCCACGCATCCAACGCAGGCTGCAACCACGGTTTGGCAGGACCATACCGTTCCAGCACGTCTTCCTGCGGCTCGGAGTGAGCTATGTTTAACCCACCCCGCCCTGCCATAAGGAACTTGCGCCCAAGGCTGGGCATCCGTTCCATAACACGCACGCTACACCCGGCCCCGGCCAGATACTCGGCCGCAGCCAGCCCAGCCGGACCACCGCCCACAACAACAATACGCGGTTTATTGCTCATGGGCGGAAGAAAACGTGGGTCATTCCGGCTTCTGGCCTGCTGCGCGTACCGCCTGTGCCAGCCCTTGAATCTGCTCCAGAACACGCGGCAGGGTCTGCGGCGTTGCCCGCCCCTGATCGTCCAGTGTTTCGGCCAGCGTTGCCAGCAGGGCCGAAGCCACAACAGCAGCATCCGCAATACTAGATGCCTGTGCAGCCTGCTCTGGGGTACGCACACCAAAACCAATGGCTATAGGCAAGTTGGTAGCGGCCCGCACCCGCGGAATAGCCGCAGCCAGATCGTGCGAACTGGCCGAGCGCGTCCCCGTAATACCAACGATGCTGACATAATAAACAAAGCCGGATGCGTGCCCAAGCACGTAGTTCAGCCGTGCATCAGGTGTGGTCGGGGCAACCAGGCGGATCATATCCAACCCTGCGGCCTGCGCGGGGGCTGCAATCACCCCGGCTTCCTCCGGCGGCAGATCCACCAGAATAAGCCCATCCACCCCGGCGGCGGCGGCATCCTTACAGAACCGCTCATACCCATAGGCTTCCACCGGATTGACATACCCCATCAGAATAACAGGGGTTTCATCATCATCCTTACGGAACTCGGCCACCATATCCAGAACGCCCACCAGCGTTGCACCGGCCTTAAGCCCACGCAGCGCAGCGGCCTGAATAACCGGACCATCAGCCGAAGGATCGGAAAAAGGCATACCAACCTCAATCAGGTCGGCACCTGCGGCTGGCATGGCCTTGAACAGTTCCAGCGATGTTGCCCGGTCGGGGTCATACGCCTCCAGATACGGAATGAGCGCGCCACGGCCTTCGGCTGCAAGGGCTTTAAAACGGGCGGCAATACGGCTCACAGCGTGACTCCCAGATGCTCGGCAACAGTAAAGATGTCTTTATCACCCCGGCCAGACAGGTTGACCACCAACAGCGTGTCCTTGGGCAGGGTGGGGGCAATTTTGGCGGCATAGGCCACGGCATGTGCCGATTCGAGGGCTGGAATAATCCCCTCCAGCCGTGTGCAGAGCTGGAAGGCGTCCAGTGCCTCCTGATCCGTCGCACCCACATATTCCGCACGGCCAATATCATTCAGCCATGAATGTTCTGGCCCAACGCCGGGGTAATCCAGACCGGCGCTAATGGAATGCGCCTCATCTATCTGCCCATCCGCGTTTTGCAGCAAATACGTGCGGTTGCCGTGCAGCACACCGGGACGGCCGCGCTCGATGGAGGCTGCGGTCTTGCCGCTATCCAACCCGTGGCCTGCTGCTTCTACCCCAATCAGCCGTACCGACACATCATCAAGGAACGGATAGAAAATGCCCATGGCGTTAGAGCCGCCCCCAATAGCGGCCACAACCACATCTGGCAGGCGGCCCTCGGCGGCGCGCATCTGGGCTTTGGTTTCCTCCCCGATCACACTCTGGAAGTCACGCACCATGGCAGGATACGGGTGGGGGCCTGCCACAGTACCAATGAGCATGTAAGTGTCGGCCACATTGGCCACCCAGTCGCGCATTGCCTCGTTCATGGCATCCTTAAGGGTTCCCGCGCCCGCAGTCACAGGCACGACTTCTGCTCCCAACAGGCGCATACGGAACACATTGGGCTTCTGCCGTTCCACATCGGTCGCGCCCATGTAGATCACGCATTTCATGCCAAACAGGGCGCAGACCGTAGCGGTGGCCACGCCGTGCTGGCCTGCTCCGGTTTCGGCCACAATACGGGTCCGCCCCATACGGCGGGCCAGCAGAATCTGCCCCATAACGTTGTTGAGCTTGTGCGAACCCGTATGGTTCAGCTCTTCACGCTTGAGGTATATTTTTGCTCCACCCAGTTCTTCGGTCATGCGGCGGGCAAACCACAGCGGGCTGGGGCGACCAATATAGTCGGTCTGGTAATAAACCAGTTCCTTATGAAAAGCAGGGTCGGCCTTTGCCGCCTCATACGCTTCATTCAGTTCCAGAATAAGCGGCATAAGCGTTTCCGCCACAAAGCGACCACCATACCGGCCACCAAAGTGGCCATGCTCATCTGGCTGCTGCCTGAGGGAATTGCTCTGTGCCGCCGAGGCGCCGTGTTCAGTCGGGTTCGCCATTATTCGTCCTGCCGCTCCTTTAGCCACATTGCGCGCCCTGCCGGGTGCCGTTTTTATATCTTTCTCAACTGGCAAAATGGCTTACCAGATGCGTGGCCGCATTGCACGGTCCCGTGCGGTCATCTTGCCATAAACAGAACAAAGGCGGCATACTTGTTGCACGCACACGCTCTGGGGCGCCCTGCCAGAACCGGAATAAGTGCCCGCGCCCATTAAGGCAAAACAGGGAGAATCGCATGTTTCTGGCCCACAGGCCCGGTATGCCTGCTCGCGCCGTTGAAACGGAAGACGATGCCAAAAATGCTGTCTGGCTGGATCTTCTTAACCCGACACCGCAAGAGCTGACTCTGGCAGAGAAGCTCTGCGGCCAACCCATTCCCACACTGGATGATCTGAGCGCGATTGAAAGTTCATCCCGAATCAGTGTGCGCAATGGTGCAGCGTTCCTCTCCTCCCCCCTGCTGCGCAAGAATGGCTCGGATTTTCAGACCATGCCGGTGGGCTTTATCCTGACCGAAAGCCGGCTCTTCACCATTCGTTTCCAGTCCTATCTGGCGTTCGAGACAGTGGCCCAGCTTGTGGCGAACTGTGTAGCCGCCACCATGCCACCTCCCCACACCTCCCCCGATCACCAGACCATTTCCCCCCAGCCCACCGAAATTCCACCCCACCACGAAACCCTGCTCCATGCGGGCGAAATACTGGTGGCGCTAATAGAAGCTATTGTGGACCGGCTGGCCGATATTCTGGAAAGCATGGGCAACCTGCTCGACACGCTCTCGCACGATATTTTTCGCGCCCGCACACAGCAGACGCCCATCCGCAACGTAGCCATGTGGCAGCGTGACCTGCTGCAACGCGTGGGGGAAGCGGGCAACCTGTGCTCCCGCATGAGGGACACCCTACTGGGCATGGAACGTATTGCCCTGTTCTTGGGAGAAAGCCGCAAGACCGCATCCGCTCTGCCGGTTACGGGCTTTGCCCTGTGCACACCTCGCACAGCCCCTCCCACCACCCTTGTTACACCCGCACCGGATGAGGATGGCAAAACAACTGCCGCCTATGCGCTGTCCGGCATACTGCGCGCACGCATAACCTCCGTCAGCCATGACCTGTCCTCGCTCGATGCCTATGTCTCCCAGTCTCAGGACAAGGTGGAATTTCTGCTCGACGCCACGCTAGGGTTCATCAACATCGAACAGAACGGCGTCATGAAGGTTCTGACCGTGGTCAGCTTCATTGGGGTTGCACCAACCCTGATTGCGGGCATCTATGGTATGAACTTCAAGAACATGCCGGAACTGAACTGGTCGTTTGGGTACTGGTACTCACTCGGTCTTATGGCCACCACCATTGTGCTGCCCCTTTTCTGGTTCTGGAAAAAAGGCTGGCTCGGGGGCATCAAATAAGGCTCCCACCTGCCATCCCCCGGCACTCTGTTGTTGACGCCCCACAACGCCAGAGGTAATATCCGCTTCCAAGACGCTGGCTGACTTCACCTGCCCAGCGGTTTCCCTCCTGTCAGGTTCCTTCTGGCTCGGACATGCCTCTTCAGGCGTGCTTGCTTCCGGTCTCCCCGACCGGCTCTGCCGTGCATGGAACGACCCGGACCTTCCCCTTTTGAACTTTTCTTGCCAGTCAGGGCATTTACTAGATGCATCTTGCGGAACTCAAGGCCAAGTCCCCAGCCGACCTTCTGGCCTGCGCTGAAGACCTGAATATCGAAAACGCGTCCTCCCTGCGCAAGCAGGACATGATGTTCGCCATTCTCAAAACGCTGGCTGATAACGATCAGGCCATTTATGGCGAAGGCACGCTTGAGATCATGCATGACGGGTTTGGCTACCTGCGTGCGCCCGAATCCAACTACCTTCCCGGCCCGGATGATATTTATATCTCCCCCACCCAAGTCCGCCGCTTTGGCCTGCGCACGGGTGATACGGTTGAAGGGCAGATTCGCGCTCCCAGAGACGGCGAACGCTACTTCTCCATGCTCAAGATCAACACGATCAATTTTGAGTCCCCCGACGCGGTTCGCCACCGGATCAACTTTGATAACCTAACCCCGCTCTACCCCGAGCGCCGCCTCCAGATGGAAGTGGAAAGTCAGGCTACCGCCCCCGAACCCAAGGGCGACAAAAACAAAAAGGGCTCCCAGAAGGACTTCACCCCGCGGGTGATTGATCTGGTATCCCCCATTGGCATGGGCCAGCGCGCCCTGATCGTGGCCCCCCCACGCTCGGGTAAGACGGTCATGCTCCAGAGCATTGCATCGTCCATTTCGGCCAACCACCCCGAAGTGTTCCTGATTGTGCTGCTGATTGACGAACGCCCCGAGGAAGTGACCGACATGGCCCGCTCCGTGCGCGGCGAAGTTATTGCCTCGACCTTTGATGAACCAGCCCACCGCCATGTGCAGGTGACCGAAATGGTGCTGGAAAAAGCCAAGCGCCTTGTGGAACACAAGCGCGACGTGGTGATCCTGCTCGATTCCATTACCCGTCTGGCCCGCGCCTACAACACTGTTGTTCCCTCATCGGGCAAGGTGCTGACCGGTGGTGTGGACGCCAACGCCCTGCAGCGGCCCAAGCGCTTCTTTGGTGCGGCCCGTAACATCGAGGAAGGTGGCTCCCTGACCATTATCGCCACCGCCCTGATTGATACCGGCAGCCGTATGGACGAAGTGATCTTTGAAGAGTTCAAGGGCACGGGTAACTCGGAACTGGTGCTTGACCGCAAGCTGGCTGACAAGCGCACCTTCCCTGCCATTGACATCACCAAGAGCGGCACCCGTAAGGAAGAGCTGCTGGTTGACCGCTCCACCCTGTCCAAAATGTGGGTTCTGCGCCGGATTCTGGCACCTATGGGCACCATGGACGCCATGGACTTCCTGCTCGACAAGCTGAAATACAGCAAAACCAACAATGACTTCTTTGAAGCCATGAACAACTAGGCCACCACCCGGTTGATCCATGACGCAAGCCGCATCTGCCCAATCCCTATTTTTCAGGCTCAGGCAGATGCGGCTTCTTTTTTGCGAATTGTCAGTACAACACTCCCATCTGGCTGGGGCGCATCAGCCAGAATGGCGTGGCCAAGTGCGCGCACGGAACGGCTGACATTGCGGTGTGGCTCATCCCCTTTCAAGCGGACTGCCAGCAAACCACCCGGCGGCAGCACATCCAGCGCCAGCCGTGTGCGCACAAACGTCATGGGGCACGTCTCCGAGGTAATGTCCAGAACCGCCGTGCAGGTACCGTCCTCCCGTCCCGGCATCAGGGTATCATTCATGCAACGCTCCTCCTTCGGAGAAAAAACGACAGGTCGCCATCATACAACAGGCATACACACCATAAAAAAACTGTATGATGGTGTAAAATTGGACAAACACCTCTGACTTCGGCTACCTGAAAGACGAACGCAGAGATGATAACACTAGGCAGGGTTTGTGACCTTGAAGGTACAAGCGGCAGAATCACGGATTGAGCAGCTGTGTATCGAACACGGCCTGAAAATGACCGGACAACGGCGCGTTATTGCACGCGTTCTTTCCGAAGCAGACGACCATCCGGACGTTGAGGAACTGTACCGCCGCGCGCTGGTGCTGGACTCCCGCATCTCGGTTGCCACCGTGTACCGCACGGTCCGTCTGCTGGAAGAAAAAGGCATTCTGGAACGCCGGGACTTTGGCGGCGGACGTGCTCGGTACGAAGCAACAGAACATGGGCGGCACCATTATCACCTGATCGACGTTGATAACGGTAAAGTGATCGAGTTTGAAGACCCGGAACATGAGGCACTCATGATGAAGGTCGCAGACCGGCTTGGATTCGAGTTCGTGTCCATGCGGTTGGAACTGTTTGGCAAAAAACGCCAGCCCACAAACAAAACCCCCGGCAAAACAACACCACGCGCACGCCGTAAGGGAGACCAAGCATGAGTTCCACACAGACCACTGGCGGCCTTTCGGCGCTGGAGCTGGACCGGTCCCGTTTTCCCGAGCTGCATGGCGGTAGCCTGAGCGTACGCATTGCCGAAACGGACGAAGAGCGGGACGCCGCACAAGCCCTGCGCTACCGTGTTTTTTACGAAGAAATGGGTGCGCATCCGAGTGCGGAAACCCTGCGTCTGAAACGCGACATTGACGAGTTTGATACGGTGGCCGACCACCTGCTGGTCATAGACAACGCCATTGCATCCGACGCACGTGGTGTTGTGGGGACGTACCGACTTGTGCAGGGGGGACGCCGCCCAAAAAATCGGGCGTTTCTATTCCTCCAACGAATACGACATTACCCCGCTCAAGGAATTCCCCGGCAGATTGCTCGAGGTCGGGCGGTCCTGCGTGGACAAAAACTACCGTGGCCGAGCTGCCATGCAGCTTTTGTGGCGGGGTATTGCGTCCTACATCTTCCTGCATCGCATAGATCTGCTGTTTGGCTGCGCCAGCCTGCCCTGCACGGACCCGGACCAGATTGCGGACGAGCTGACATATCTCTACCACAACCACCTGGCTCCTCCGGCCCTGCGTGTCAGAGCGCTGGAAAACCGGCGGGTGGAAATGCTGCGGACGGACCCGCATACGCTCAACGTCCGCCGTTGCCTTGTTGGCCTGCCGCCCCTGATCAAAGGCTATCTGCGGCTTGGCGGTTATGTGGGGGACGGTGCGGTGATTGACCCGCAGTTTAACACCACGGATGTTGCCATTCTGGTCAAGAGCGAATTGCTGGCAGACAAATACTACCGCCATTACGAACGCCGCCTGCGCGATGCTCTGGACTAACTCCCTCACAGTTCTACGCGTGAGTGGCTTTAAGCCCTGATTGTTAACGGACACCTAAGCGGGCTGGCGGCCCGCTTGTGCCATGAGCGCCCCCATGCCCCTTAAAACCGCGTTCTCCCGATTGTATCCAAAGCGGGAAACTCTCCGCTTTGTCGCCATCACACTGGGCTTGGGCGCCCTCTCCACGCTAGCACTTCCCCCACTCCATATTCTGCCGGTCCTGCTGCTGACCTTTGGCCTGCTGGGCCATATCCTTAATACAACCCAAAGCTGGAAGCGGGCCGCATGGACCGGAGCACTGTTCGGCTTTGGCTTTTATGCCGCCGGGCTGTACTGGCTGGTTAATGCGGTGTTGATCCGGGCTGATGAGTTCTGGTGGTTTGTGCCGTTCCCCTCCCTTGGCTGCGCACTTATTCTAGCTCCCACCGTTGCCATACCTGCTGCACTTTGCACCTTGCTGCCTGCGGGCATCCGTCGCCTAGGCGCGTTTGCCGCGCTCTGGACCCTGTTTGACATGGGGCGCACCTTTATTTTTAGCGGTTTTACGTGGAATGCACTTGGCAGCAGTTTTGCCATTCCCGGTTCCATTGGCGGTCTGCTGATCCAACCTGCGGCATGGATAGGGGAGGACGGGCTGACTCTGGTTCTTGTCCTGCTTGCCATTCTCTGCGGCACAGCCTTGCTGGAACAGACACCACTGGCGCGCTGGGTCAGCCTGCATGTGGCGGCAAACAACCAACCACACCTCTGCCTGCTTCAGCTACGCAAGCGTATTATCATATGCTCGGCAACTGGGGTTCTCGCCTGGTGCGCTGCTGGCGGCCTTCGGCTTGCGACCACACACCCAACTGGAGAGTCCGGCCCTATTGCCGTTATGGTGCAAGGGAATGTGCCTGAAACCGAAAAAATCGGACGGCAAACACCGCGAGATATTTTCATGCGTTACCTGCGCCTGACCGCACAAGGCGTACAAAACGCACAGGCCATGCAGGCAAATCTGCGCAAACCCAACGAGCGTTTTCGCCCTATTGTCTTCCTATGGCCCGAAACCTCTTTTCCCGGCTATGACCTGCTACAGGACAGCCCCCGTGCACGACAGGCCATTATGGAATGGGCCGCCGGGGCCGATGCAGGCATTATTGGCGCCCTGCGGATGGATGCCGCTGGCCACTACCGCAATTCTGTTGCGGCACTTGCCCCCGATGGCAGCATAGAAGCGGTATATGACAAAGCTCGGCTGGTCCCTTTTGGTGAGTATCAGCCGCCTTTCATTCCGCTCCAGATTGTACCTCAAGGGGGCATGGCCGCTGGCCCCGGCCCACAGACATGGCATCTGGCAGACATACCCGCTGTTGGCCCGCTCATATGTTACGAAGTCATTTTTTCGGGCGATGTTGTCAATGCGCAGGACCGCCCGCGCTGGCTAGCCAATGTGACCAACGATGCGTGGTTCGGCAACAGCGCAGGCCCACGCCAACACCTTTCATCCGTGCGGCTGCGGGCTGTGGAGGAAGGACTACCAGTCGCCCGCGCAGCCAATACGGGCATTTCCACCGCTTACGATGGCATGGGCCATATGCTGGACCATCTGAAATGGGGCAAGGCGGGCGTTCTTACCGTGGCACTTCCTGCCTCACTTCCGCCAACGTTGTTTGGCAGGTTTGGTCAGTCCATTCCGTTAGCCATGTGCTGCCTACTGCTGCTACTGGCCTGTGTACCCCGCCCCAACAAACGGAAAACCACTCCCTTCACAACGGCATAGCGCAAACAGGCTGGGGTTTTTGCTGCGCCATCATGTAACGTTTTTCTGGAACCAGACCCATTTTCCTTTATGAATAGTTAAATTTGCATGTTATCCGTCCACCTGTTCCAGCACGTACAACCGTGGGAAAAAACCCAGTCGTGAGCAAAACCGAACCTTTGACGGATCCCGCCTCCACGATCTCCACCCACGCCGAAACGATAGATGCCCATGTTGGCAAGCGCATTCGGCTCCGTAGAACACTGTTAGGACTCTCGCAGGAAAAACTGGGGGAGGCTCTAGGCGTTACGTTTCAACAAATCCAAAAGTATGAGCGTGGCGCCAACCGGGTTGGGGCCTCCCGGCTGTATGATATTGCAACCGCTCTGGATGTACCGATCAGCTTCTTTTTTGATGACATGACTCCTCTGCCAGAGGCGGGCATGGCGAACAGAGGGTTTGCAGAAGCACGCAAACCTTTTGGCACCTCCCTGCCCACAGGTTTTGCGCCGACCGTGTCCGACGATGCAGCCATGCAGGCCATAACTGAAGAGCAGGATGTGCTGGCCAGAAAGGAAACGCTGGATCTGGTGCGTGCCTACTATCAGATCCCCGACAAGACGTTACGGCAGAAGGTGCTGGACCTCATCCAGTCCATGGCACAGCCGGGAACTGCCAAATAAAAAAGGGCGATGCCTGCGCATCGCCCCAGAATAATCAAACCGGGCCAAGAACGCCGGATCAGAAGCTCTGATCGTCGCCACCGCCCCAATCGCCTCCGGCGTCTCCACCCCAGTCACCACCAGCGTCAAAGCCCTGATCGGGCTGTACGCCTGCGCCTGCAAACGGATCTGCACCGGCATCACCATAATTGTTCACAATGGTTTCGTTGGACGCGCCCCCCATGCCGGCCGCATCCATACCGCCATCATGATGACCACTAAACAGACTGGTTAAGGCATTAGCCGCCAGCATACCGCCAGCAACACCCGTTGCGGTTGTCAACGCGCTGCCCAAAAAGCCCGAACCACCCCGAAACATGGAAGGCTGCATACCATAAGGCATGGGCTGCGGTTGATACTGCGGCGCTTGAGCAGGCCGACCTCCCCAACCCGGAGGCGGCGCCGCCTGCGGCTGGGCAGCCTGCCCACCGCCAAAAAGACCACCAAAAAAGCCGCCCGACTTCTGCTGCCCGGCATTGCTCTGCTGCTGTGCTGCCTGCAAGGCCTGCTGCGCCTGCTGCAACTGGAACTGAAGCTGCTGAATCCGATTCTGTGCCTGCACCAGTGCGGCTTCCTGCACCACGGCCATCTGGGTCACGCGGTAGCGGGCTTCGGGGTATTTTTGGAATTCCTGAGCAATAAACTGGTCCGCCTGCGGGTCAATCGCGGGCAGGTTGGGCTGGCTTGCCGGCACGCTGCCAAAGCCGCCCTGAGCAGCCCCGCTCACACGGGCCAGAAATTTTTCAATAAGGTCGCGTTCTTCGTTTGTCATCCCATACCTTCCCGCCCTGCCGGGCAAATTGCAGCACCAGAGCTTTCTGCCAGAACACTCTGGCCAAGATGTGGCGTGCCCACAAGCCTGTTACAAGAGAGCAGGCCCACAAGGAAACCCTGCCATATGGCCTGCCTTCTCTTTCGGTCTGGCGCGCGGGGCTGTATGGTGTGGCCAAGCGTGCCATGCGCACATTCAACCTGACCGTCATATTGCGGAGTTTCATCCATACCATGGACCCGGCGTCTCCCCGCCCCACAGAGCGGCCCCTCTCCTTTCAGGATCTTATTCTGACCCTGCACCAGTTCTGGTCAAAACAGGGGTGCGCCATTCTCCAGCCCTATGATCAGGAAATAGGCGCAGGCACACTCTCCCCCCACACAACGCTGCGGGCCTTGGGGAGCAAACCGTGGAAGGCCGCCTACGTGCAGCCCTGCCGCCGCCCGTCCGACGGCCGGTACGGCGAAAACCCGAACCGCCTCCAGCATTACTACCAGTATCAGGTTCTGCTTAAACCCACCCCGGAGGAAAGCCAGAAACTCCTGCTGGACAGCTACCGCGCAATCGGCATTGACCCCGACAAGCACGATATCCGCTTTGTGGAAGATGACTGGGAAAACCCAACCATCGGTGCATGGGGGCTAGGCTGGGAGGTCTGGTGCGATGGTATGGAGGTCACGCAGTTCACCTACTTCCAGCAGGTTGGCGGTATTCCCGTAACCCTGCCCTCCACGGAGCTGACATACGGGCTGGAACGGTTGGCCATGTATGTGCAGGGGGTCGAGAATGTTTATGACCTCGACTACAACGGCGCAGGCCTGACCTACGGCGACGTGTTCCTGCGCGCTGAGCAGGATTACTCCCGCCATAATTTTGAACTGGCCAATACGGACCTGCTGTTCCAGCACTTTACCGATGCGGAAAAGGAAAGTGTGGCTCTGGCCGAGGCAGGCGTTGCCCAGCCTGCTTACGACCAGTGCCTTAAAGCCAGCCATCTGTTCAACCTGCTTGATGCACGCGGCGTCATCAGCGTAAGCGAACGCGCAGCCTATATTGGCCGGGTGCGCACACTGGCAAAACTGTGTTGTGAGACCTGGCTGGCAGGCGAGGACAAATAAGACCATGCCCGAATTGCTGATTGAACTTTTTTCAGAAGAAATTCCCGCCCGTATGCAGCAGCAGGCCGGTGAGAACCTGCTCCGCCTGCTGAATGACGCTCTGGCCCCGCTCAACCCCGTGGATGCCAGAAGCTACACCGGCCCGCGCCGTATTGCCGCATCCCTCAGCCTGGACGCCATGGTGCCCGGCCGCACCGTTTCCGAACGTGGCCCGCGTGAAAGTGCACCCGAAAAGGCACTGGAAGGCTTTACCCGCAAGCATGGCGTCACCAAAGATGCCCTGACCCTGCAAAACGGGTTCTGGGTGCTGGAACGCGAAGAAGCCCCCATTGGGGCCGCTGCGCATATTGCCGCTATTATGCCCGAACTGCTGCGCCGCTTCCCCTGGCCCAAATCCATGCGCTGGGGCGCTGGCAGCACCATGACATGGGTACGCCCCCTACGGCGGATTGTCTGCCTGCTGGACGGCCAGATTATCCCGTTTTCCATGGCTGCGGCTGAAGATACCGGCCACAACCTTGTGGCATCCAACCAGACCGAGGGGCACCGCTTCCTCAACCCCGGCACAATGGAAGTCACCAGCGCCGCACAATGGCAGCAAGGGCTGCATGAACGCCATGTGATGGTCCATGCAGCCGAACGCCGCGCTGCCATTACAACGGGGCTGAATGCCCTTGCTCAAGCTGAAGGGCTGAGCATTGTGCCAGATGCCGGACTGGTGGATGAAGTGGCCGGGCTGGTTGAATGGCCTGTGCCATTCCTTGGTCAGATCGACCCCATCTTCATGGACCTGCCGGCCGAGGTCATGCAGGTGTCCATGCGTGTCAACCAGCGTTATTTTGCCCTGCGCAACAGCGATGGTTCGGCAGCACCGCGCTTTGCCTTTGTTGCCAACATCATTCCCACCGATGATGGCTCACTGGTTGTCAGCGGGAACGAACGCGTGCTGCGTGCCCGCTTTGCCGATGCCCGTCACTTCTGGAACCTCGACCGCAAACACAGCCTTGCCTCCCGCGTGGAAGGGCTGGACGCTGTGACCTTCCATGCCAAGCTCGGCACGCAGGGTGACCGCACACGCCGCATGGTGCGTCTGGCTGGCCTGCTCGCGAATGAGGTTGGCGCGTCCAGGGAGCACTGCGAACGCGCTGCCCTGTTGAGCAAAACTGACCTGACAACCGGCATGGTTGGTGAATTCCCAGAACTTCAGGGTGTCATGGGTGGTTACTACGCCCGGCATGACGGCGAACACGCCGACGTGGCGCAGGCCATTAGCGAACACTACACACCGCGTGGTCCGGGGGATGAGGTGCCAACAGCCCCTGTTTCCGTCGTGCTGGGTCTGGCTGACCGGTTTGACATGCTAACGGCCTTTTTTGCTGCGGGCGAAAAACCATCCGGCTCGGGCGACCCGTTTGGCCTGCGCCGCGCAGCCCTTGGCATTATCCGCCTGATCCGTGAGAACGGGTTGCGGCTGGATCTGGTCAAACTGTTTACGCTGGCAGCAGAAGCCCTGCCTGAACCCCTGCGTAATGCACCAGACCTTGCCCTGCTGCCCCAGTTTATTGCCGAGCGCCTGCGCGTACAGGTCCGCGCCGAAGGGGCACGGCATGATTGCCTTGCCGCGATCTCGGTCGATAACGAAGACACGGATATCGTGCGTCTGCTCGCCCGTGCACAAGCATTGCAGACCATGCTGGAAACCGAAGACGGCAAAAACCTGCTGGCCGCAACCCGCCGTGCCGCCAACATCCTGCGTATTGAGGACAAAAAAGACGGCCCGCATGAAGGTATGCCTGACCCCGCCCTGTTTGAGCAGGACGAAGAACGCAACCTTTACACCACACTGCAAACGGTGGAACCCGCTGTGGAACAGGCTTTTGCCGCCGAGCATTTTGCCGATGCCATGCGGGCCGCAGCCAGCCTGCGCCAACCCCTTGACCGCTTTTTTGAGGAGGTCACAGTCAACGCGCCAGATGCAGCACTCCGCCTGAACAGGCTTAAACTCCTGTCCCGCCTTGTGCGCATGATGCGGCTGATTGCCGACTTCAGCCAGATTGAAGGGTAAAAAAATCCCCCACTTCCCTCTGCGGTAAAAGTGGGGGTTATAAAAACCACTGCTACAATCAGAATGGTTCGCACAGACAAACTGTGCGAACCATTTTTGTTTTATGGCCCGGAGCGTGAACGGCCACCAAAAAACAGGCTGATAATAAGCAGAACAACAAAACAAACAGAAGCACCTTGGCTATTTCCGAAAAGCCTGATGCGGCACCACTAAACCCAAACAGAGAAGCCAACAGGGCAAAAATAAGAAAAACTATAATCCACCGGATAAGTGCCATTATGACCTCCCTCTCATCCACAGCTGCGCCATGAATGCTGCATGATCCTCTGGGAGCTTAACGCAAAATGGCGACCACAGTTCTGCGGTCGCCATTGGAAAGCATGACACTTTGTTTTGAAAAAGACTCAGTGCTCATCTGCTCCCGGAATAACATCGTAACCGGGGCTGCCCGCAGCAGGGCCAGGCGGGGGCACATTACCTACTGCTATGCTTACGAGCTTGTCCGCTGCTGGACCAATCTCACGCGCATCAATCGCAACGCCCAGTTCACCACTGCTACCACTGCCCACGGCATAAACCGTCTGCCCAGTCTGCAACAAGCTGGCCACACGACCGGCCTCCCGCGGAGACAGGTAAATCACTGAATGGTCCTTGAGCACAGCCCCGCTCAGATGACCACCAACATCGTACAGCGGCATCCAGACCTCACCATGCAACACAAGATCTGGCCCTGTGATCATTTCTGGCGAGTGCAGTGGCATTTCAATAAAGCTGTCCTGCACGGTACGGCCGCGCGGGCTGGCAACACTAAACGCGCGGATAATGGGCAGAACCTGCCCCTTGATACCGCGAATTTCTACCTTGTCGCCCACCTTGACCAAGCCTGCAAAAGTATGGGCCTGTTCGGGGGAAACAAAAACCTGTGTGCCATCATTGAGCACAAAACCAACTATGCCCCCATGGGGTGCTGGCAAAAACTGCACCACACTCCCAGTAAACACCGGCAGGGCGGAGAGATCATATACCCCTGTCGCCTGTTTTTCCGTTGTGGTCTGCCTGGAGGCAAAAGTGGCAGTGTGGGTCGCTGCTTCCTTGTGGGCGGGTGCCGCCACCGCCACGGAAGAAGCCAGAATGAGACCAGACAAACTAAGAAAAGAGCGCATGAAACAACCACTAAGGACAAGCGTGCCCTGCCCCGTAGGGCAGGACACGACACTGCGTGAGACTCGTGCGCTATAGTCTGCCATGAAGAGCCATTCCCGCAAGAGCGGGAAAAGCGCGTCAGTGGCGGAAATGACGCATACCAGTAAACACCATGGCAATCCCGGCTGCATCGGCCGCCGCAATCACCTCATCATCACGGATGGAGCCACCGGGTTGGATAACGGCAGTAGCACCTGCGGCCACAATGGTTTCCAGCCCATCTGCAAAGGGGAAGAACGCATCAGACGCAGCCACGGAACCCTGTGTCAGCGGTGTGGACTGCCCTGCTGCCTTTGCTGCCTCGCCACTCTTGCTGGCGGCAATACGGGCTGAATCCACGCGGCTCATCTGGCCTGCGCCAATGCCAACCGTTGCACAATCCTTTGCATACACAATGGCGTTGGACTTGACGTGCTTGGCAACACGGAAAGCGAAGATCAGATCCTGCATTTCCTGCTCCGTGGGCGCACGCTTGGTAACAACCTTCAGTTCTTCGGGCACAATCCGCCCATTATCGCGCGTCTGGGCCAGAAAACCACCCGCAACCGAGCGCACAACCGTACCAGCAGCAGCCGGGTCAGGCAGGCCCCCCGTCAGCAGCAGGCGCAGGTTCTTTTTGCGTGCCAGCAGGGCTTTGGCATCTTCCGCCGCATCTGGAGCAACAATGACTTCGGTAAAGATGGTGGAAATTTTTTCAGCCGTTGCCGCATCCAGTGGCCGGTTCAGGGCAACAATGCCCCCAAAGGCGGACACCGGGTCACACCGCAGGGCCTGATCCCACGCTGTTGTCAGCGTGTCAGCAATAGCAACGCCACATGGATTTGCGTGCTTTACAATAACCACGGCTGGGGCATCAAACTCAGCCACGGCTTCAAACGCGGCATCTGTATCGTTGATGTTGTTGTAAGAAAGCGCCTTGCCCTGCACCTGCACAGCCGTAGCAACGCCGGGGCGGGTGCTTCCATCACGATAGAAAGCGGCCTGCTGGTGCGGGTTCTCACCATACCGCAGAATTTCGGCACGCTGGCCTGCCAGAGCAAACCGCTCGGGGAATGCGTCCTGAGCCTGCACGGCAAACCATGCTGCAATGGCCGCATCATAGGCAGCGGTCCGGGCATAGGCTGCACCGGCATAGAACCGCCGCATATCCAGCGTGGTGCCACCATCACCCAATGCGTCAATTAGCCCTTCATACTGAGCCGGGTCGGTCAGCACGACAACGTGGGCATGGTTTTTGGCCGCTGCGCGGATCAGAGCCGGACCGCCAATATCAATATTTTCAATGCAGGTTTCTGCATCAGCACCGGACGCCACCGTTTTTTCAAACGGATAAAGATTCACGGCAACCAGATCAATCGGGCCAATGCCGTGTTCCTTCATCTGCTCAACATGGGCAGGCAGATCACGACGCCCCAGAATCCCGCCATGAATTTTGGGCACCAGCGTTTTAACGCGGCCATCCAGAATTTCGGGGAAGCCCGTGTAATCCGACACTTCCGTAACAGGCACGTTTGCATCGCGCAGGGCTTTGGCGGAACCGCCCGTGGACAGAATTTCCGCCCCCTGCGCCACAAGGGCACGCGCCAGATCAAGCAGACCGGTTTTATCGGATACGGAAATAAGGGCGCGACGGATAGGAAGCGTCGTCTGGCTCATGGGTGGACCTTTCGCACGGCAAAAAACGTAATGCGGCTGATTAGCCAACATGTCGCGCGTGGGCAACCAGCCGAGGGAAAGAAGATGGACCTGCGCCTAACGGCGCGTAAACGTCCAGTAAAGCGGCTGGCGACCTGCGGCTATAGCCTTGGCCTCATACCGGGTAGGAAACCACCCATCGGGGCGAACCGTGGCAGGTTCCGGTGCCTCGAAGTATGGCTGGGCGGACATGACCTCCCGCACCCAGGCCTGATAGGTCGGGTCGTCACTGGCAACGCGCCAGACGGCACCGGGTTTGAGCACGCGCGCGCAAAGTTCCACATTCTGCGGATGCACAAAGCGGCGTTTGGCATGGCGGGCCTTGGGCCACGGGTCCGGGAACATCAGGAACAAACGGTCCAGACTGGCATCAGGCAATGCGCGCAGAACAAGGCGTGCATCATCATCCCACAGCCGGAGCATATCCGGCAGAGGAGCCGTTGCTTCCTGCTCCACAGGCACCAGTTTGTTCAGCAGGGAACACAGACCGTTATGGAAAACTTCGGAGGCTATGTAGCCAACTTTTGGATGTGCCTTGGTCTGGGCCAGCACATGCTCGCCCCCACCAAAGCCAACCTCAAACCAGATCTGTTCTGGCACTTGGCCAAAAACAGAAGCTGGGTCCGCTGCCTTGTCCAGCGGGAACCGCAGACGTGGCAGCGTTTCGTCCAGCAGGCGTTCCTGACGGGGGCGTAGCGGATGCCCACGCTGGCGGCCATACAGCCTTTCCGGCGGGGGTTTTACATCCACTGCTTCGGGCTGGCCAGCAACGACCTGACCTTTTGCCTCCGTCATGAACACGCTACCTTTATATCAGCGCTTCAGGGCGCTGCGCAGGGAGTCCACCAGATCGGTGCGTTCCCACGTAAAGGTATCCAGCTTGTCGTCCGGCGTACGGCCAAAGTGGCCATAAGCGGATGTCGTTGCGTAGATCGGACGGTTCAGGCGCAGATGCTTGCGGATACCGCGCGGTGTCAGATCCATGACTTCACGCAGGATTTCACCCAGACGGGCTTCATCCACATCCTTGCCGCTTTCATCCAGGTCCACGTAAACGGACAGCGGGTGAGACACGCCAATAGCGTAGGAGAGCTGGATGGTGCAGCGGTCAGCCAAACCAGCGGCAACAACGTTCTTAGCAAGGTAACGGCAGGCATAAGCCGCAGAGCGGTCAACCTTCGTTGGGTCCTTACCGGAGAACGCGCCACCACCATGCGGGGCTGCACCACCGTAGGTGTCCACAATGATCTTACGGCCGGTCAGACCGCAGTCCCCATCGGGGCCACCGATTACGAACACGCCGGTCGGGTTGGCGTAAAATTCGTTTTCCGGGGGCATCCAACCTTCGGGCAGCACGCCACGGGTTACGTCCAGCAGACGTTCACGCAGAACGTTCTGGTCCGCACCTTCATCATGCTGTGTGGAGATCACAACAGAGGTGGCGCCAACCGGACGACCATTTACGTAACGCAGGGTCACCTGGCTTTTGGCATCGGGCTGCAAGCCAGCAACGCGCGGGTCACCCGCGCGACGCAGATCACGGATGGTGTGCAGGATGCGATGCGCATAATACAGCGGCGCAGGCATGAGGGTGTCTGTCTCGTTAGAGGCATAACCGAACATGATGCCCTGATCGCCAGCGCCTTCGTCCTTGTCAGACGTGCTGTCCACACCGACTGCAATATCAGCGGACTGAGCATGCAGGTAGTTGGAAGCCTCGGCATGACGCCATGAGAAGCCAGACTGATCGTAGCCAATATCCTTCACGGCCTCACGAGCCAGATGGATAAGGTGGTCGGATGTGACAGAAGCCGGGCCGCGGACTTCGCCAGCCAGAACAATACGGTTGGTCGTTACCAACGTTTCACACGCCACGCGGGCTTCGGGGTCTGCCGCCAGATACGCGTCCAGAACGGTATCGCTGATCCGGTCAGCAACCTTATCGGGATGACCTTCAGAAACTGATTCCGAAGTAAACAGAAAATCGCCGTCTTTACGCATGATGGTGCCGTTCGCCCCACGCCAGTGAAAAAAGGAAACAGGTAACCATCCCCAAAAAAAGGGGACGGGACCGTATGGCGGGATAGAAAGCAATGGTCAAGAGCCATACGCCCCCGACGCAAGAAGCAAGTCCCTGTTTTCAGCCCTGCGCCAGACGCGGGGCACCGTCTAACCCGCCAGAATAAAGCTTATAAGGGAGGCAGGCCCAGCACGTCTTCCATGCTGTAAAGACCGGCTTCCCGCCCTTTTACCCAGAGTGCAGCCCGCACAGCACCGGTGGCGAAGATGCGCCGGTCAAACGCACGATGGGACAGTGTGATCTGCTCATCCGCGGATGTGAAAAGAACGTCATGTTCTCCCGCAATCTGCCCACCACGCAACGCCGCAAAGCCAATGGCCCCTTCACGCCGGGGGCCAGTATGGCCATCACGCCCGCTTTCCCGCACATCCTCAAGCGCCACACCACGGCCCAAAGCAACGGCCCGCCCTATGGCCAGGGCGGTGCCGGATGGCGCATCGACCTTCTGCCTGTGGTGCATTTCCACAATTTCCGCATCATACGCATCTGGCGGCAGAGCCTGCCCCATCATTCGTGCAAGCCTCTGCACCAGCGTAACACCGGGAGAGAAATTGGCGGCATGGACAACAGCAACATGTTCTGCCGCTTTGAGCACCGCCGTATTCTGTTGTGCGGACAGACCGGTCGTACCAAGAACCCACGCAACTTTTTTGGCTGCCAGAGCCTGTGCGTTGGCAACAACCGTATCTGCATGGGTAAAGTCGATCACCACATCACAGACTTCCGCCAGTGCAGACATATCCGCAAACAGGGGGCAGGCCGCAGGCAACCCCTCGGCCCGATCCGGTGTGCGGGTTGTACCGCCGGCCAGAACTGCACCCGCAGCCTGAACTTCCTCAACCAGCAGGCGCCCTACGCGCCCGGTTATGCCTGCAATGCCAATACGCATCTGCTTTATTCCGATCCTTCAAAAAAGTCGCGTACACGACGGAAAAAGCCGGTGTGTTCCGGACTATGCTTTACATCCTCGCCCGCTTCTTTTTCAAATTCCTCCAGCAGTTCACGCTGGCGCTTGGTCAGCACCTGCGGCGTTTCCACCGAGACCTGAATATACATATCCCCGCGCGCACTGGACCGAAGGACCGAAAAGCCCTTGCCGCGCAGGCGGAAATGCGCCCCGCTCTGCGTGCCTGCCGGGATTTTGACATTGGTGCGGCTACCATCAATCACCGGCACTTCAATTTCGGTACCCAGTGCGGCCTGCGCCATTCTCAACGGCACGCGGCAATACACATTGGCGCCATCCCGCTGGAAAATGGAGTGCTCGGAAACAGACACGTGCACATACAGGTCACCCGCTGGTACGCCATCGCCACCAGCCTCGCCTTCACCTGTGAGGCGAATACGCGTGCCATCTTCCACACCCGCGGGGATTTTGACGGCTATGCTGCGTTCCTGCTCTACAGTCCCTTCCCCATGGCAGGCCTTGCAGGGGTCTTTAACCACACGGCCAGCACCATGGCAGGTCGGGCAGGCCCGCTCCACAACAAAGAAACCCTGCTGCGCACGCACCTTACCAGCCCCATGGCAGCTAGGGCAGGTTTCCACCCCGGAGGCGCCACTATTGGACCCGGTGCCGTGGCAGGACTCGCAGGCAACACGGGTGATAACGCGCACATCTTTTTCGACACCAGAAAAAGCTTCTTCCAGCGTGATTTCCACGTGGGTCTGAATATCGTTCCCTCTGCGGGCCTGACCGCCGCGGCGGCCCATCATATCCCCGAACATCTGTTCGAAAATATCACCTAGACCACCACCGCCAAAACCGTTGAAGTCAAACCCACCGGGGCCAGCACCACCGCCTTCAAACGCGGCATGGCCAAAACGGTCATACGCTGCACGCTTCTGCTCATCCTTGAGCACATCGTACGCCTGATTAATTTCCTTGAACTTGGCTTCCGCCGTATCATCCCCCGGATTGCGATCAGGATGAAACTTCATGGCTAGCTTACGATAGGATTTTTTAATTTCCTCGGCAGAAGCCGTGCGGCTTACCTCAAGAATTTCGTAATAATCAAGCTGAGTAGCCATGAAAGTCCTCTTGGGGCTGCCTCTTGCATGAGCACAGCATCTGTCCAGATGTAAAATGTAAAAAGGCGTCCGCCTTATAAAAAG
Organism: Acetobacter ghanensis; assembly: GCF_001499675.1. NCBI lineage: Bacteria > Pseudomonadati > Pseudomonadota > Alphaproteobacteria > Acetobacterales > Acetobacteraceae > Acetobacter > Acetobacter ghanensis. Next base: position 742,024 of record NZ_LN609302.1, on the reverse strand, counting down.
CACGGACGCCAGAAAGATGATGCACTGAGGCCACGCTGTTACATGGCCTCAGGATTTGCATGCGTCCGATCAGGACTTCTTGTTTTCGTTTACGTCTTCAAAGTCGGCGTCAACGATGTCTTTTTCGTCTGCCTTGGCACCACCGGCTGCACCGGCTTCTGCACCTTCAGCTTCCTGACCAGCCTTGTAGGCGGCTTCACCCACCTTCATGGCGGCCTGAGTCAGACGTTCGGTTGCGCTCTTGAGGGCTTCCGTATCCGTGCCTTCCAGAGCGGACTTAACAGCGGCAATAGCGCCTTCTGCTTCGGTCTTGTCTGCTGCGGGCACCTTGTCGCCCACTTCGGACAGGGACTTTTCGACCTGATGCACAAGGGATTCCGCATTGTTACGGGCTTCCACCTGTTCGCGCTTGGCCTTATCGGCTGCTGCGTTGGCTTCTGCGTCCTTGACCATCTTTTCGATATCATTGTCAGACAGACCACCAGATGCCTGGATCTTGATCTGCTGTTCCTTACCGGTCGCTTTGTCCTTGGCGGAAACAGAGACAATGCCGTTGGCGTCAATGTCGAACGTCACTTCAATCTGCGGAACACCACGCGGTGCTGCGGGAATACCGGTCAGGTCGAAGTTACCAAGCAGCTTGTTGTCGGCCGCCATTTCACGCTCGCCCTGATAGACCTTAATGGTCACGGCGTTCTGGTTGTCTTCCGCCGTGGAGAACACCTGGCTCTTCTTGGTCGGAATAGTGGTGTTACGGTCGATCAGACGGGTAAACACACCACCCAGCGTTTCGATCCCGAGGGACAGCGGCGTAACGTCCAGCAGCAGGACGTCTTTAACGTCACCCTTGAGCACCGCACCCTGAATGGCTGCACCAATGGCCACCACTTCGTCCGGGTTCACGTTACGGGCAGGATCTTTACCAAAGAATTCCTTAACCGTTTCGATCACCTTGGGCATACGGGTCATACCGCCGACCAGAATGACTTCATCAATCCCCGAAGCGGACAGACCGGCATCCTTCAGCGCAGCTTTGCAAGGCTCAAGCGTGCGGCTGATCAGGTCATCCACAAGGCTTTCCAGCTTGGCGCGGGTCAGCTTGACCACAAGGTGCTTGGGACCGGACGCATCGGCCGTGATGAACGGCAGGTTGATTTCGGTTTCCTTGGAGGAGGACAGCTCGATCTTGGCTTTTTCTGCTGCTTCCTTCAGACGCTGCAGAGCCAGCTTGTCAGAGCGCAGGTCAATGCCCTGTTCGCGCTTGAACTCATCTGCCAGATAACCAATGACGCGGTTATCGAAGTCTTCACCACCAAGGAAGGTGTCACCGTTGGTGGACTTCACTTCGATCACACCGTCGGAAATTTCCAGCACGGAAACGTCGAACGTACCGCCACCAAGGTCATAAACTGCCACGGTGCCGCCGCTCTTCTTTTCTAGCCCATAAGCCAGAGCTGCTGCGGTCGGTTCGTTGATGATACGCAGAACTTCCAGACCGGCAATACGACCGGCATCCTTGGTTGCCTGACGCTGTGCATCGTTAAAGTAAGCGGGAACCGTAATCACGGCCTGCGAGACTTTTTCGCCCAGATATGCTTCTGCCGTTTCCTTCATCTTGCCCAGAATGAAGGCGGAAATCTGCGAGGGGGCATAGTTTTTGCCGCGCGCCTCAACCCATGCATCCCCATTGTCACCTTTGACAATGGCGTAGGGCACCATTTCCTTGTCTTTCTGGACGGTCGGATCATCAAAACGACGACCGATCAGACGTTTGACAGCATAAAGGGTGTTGGCCGGGTTTGTAACGGCCTGACGCTTGGCTGCCTGCCCAACCAGCATTTCACCACCTTCGGTGAAAGCGACCATGGACGGCGTTGTGCGTGCGCCTTCGCTGTTTTCGATGACTTTTGTTTCGTTACCTTCACGCACTGCAACGCAAGAGTTGGTGGTGCCAAGGTCGATACCAATGACTTTGCTCAATTTCGTGCTCCTTTTAGCGACTTCACCCGACCCGAAGCATCAGATAAAGCCCTTTTTTATCGTAATCGACTGTGCCCTGACAGACATCGGGGCACAACCCGAATGACAAGCCTGATGTATGGTGCGGTTTTCCCTTTTTCAAGGAGGAAAAACCACTCGGCGGGAAGGTTTTTTTATCTCCCGCCCACAGCGTTACTGCCCGTCTGCGCTCTTGGCTACGACCACCATGGCAGGTTTGAGCAGACGCCCATGCAGGGTCCATGTGGGCGTCCACGCCTGCATGACCGTACCGGGGGTATGCTCCGCACTGGGCTGCTCCGCCATAGCCTGATGCAGGTTGGCGTCAAACGCCTTGCCAGTCGGGCTATCGCACTTGATTCCATGCCGCTCCAGAATGGAGAGGAAGGAACGTTCCGTGCTTTCAATCCCCTCGCGCATTTTGGTCACAACCGTATCCTCACCCTCGGTCGGGGGAGGCAGGTTGTCCAGCGCACGGCGAAGGTTTTCCGCCGCTTCCACCACATCGCGCGCAAATTTCTGCACCGCGTACTGGCGGGCATCTTCCACGTCGCGCTTGGCGCGGGCCATCAGGTTCTGGTTTTCAGCTTCCGCACGGAGCCATTTTTCCTTGAACTCCGTTACGGTGCGTTCAAGGTCCTGCACGCGTGCATCGGCTGCACTCTCGGCATTCCCCTCATTCTGGGGCGCTGCCTGTTCGGCCGGAGCCGGATCTACCGGGGTCTCGACCTGTGTGGGTTCTGTATCGTGGGTCATGCATCATGAAGTAGGCAACACCGCCCCTGCCGACAAGACCCGCAGACCCTCTGCAACGCAGGATTTTGCACATGGCAGGTTTTGACCGCAAAAAAGCGTGCATCACACCATTCGCCCTCTTGGCATTGGAAGCCTGCGGCGCCTAAGCTAAACAGCTTGCGCTGATGGCAAGGGAAGGAACACACACACGATGACAGAGCGCACCAAGCAGACAATTGCGCTGGTTGATGATGATCGCAATATTCTGACATCGGTTCAGATGACGCTCGAAGCAGAGGGTTTTAACGTCCGCACCTATACGGATGGCGAATCGGCATTGCAGGGGCTGACGGCCTACCCGGTTGATCTGGCTATTCTGGACATCAAAATGCCCCGCATGGATGGCATGGAACTGTTGCAGCGCCTGCGCACCCGCTCCAACCTGCCTGTCATTTTCCTGTCCTCCAAAAATGAGGAGGTTGACCAGCTCATGGGGCTGCGTCTGGGGGCCGACGACTACATTACCAAGCCCTTCTCCCAGCGCCTTCTGCTGGAACGCATCCGTGCCCTACTCCGCCGTAACGAGGTCAGCCGGGCGGAAGCCAACGGCGCACCAGCCGGGGGCGGCGCACTGACACGCGGCAACCTCTCGCTTGATGAGCTTCGCCACAAATGCACATGGAAAGGGGAGGATGTCCCCCTGACCGTAACGGAGTTCCTACTGGTCAAAACGCTGGCCCAGCGCCCCGGTCTGGTCAAATCCCGCGACCAGTTGATTGACGCGGCATACGGGGACACCGTGTATGTGGACGACCGGACAATCGACAGCCACATCAAGCGTGTCCGCAAGAAGTTCCGGCAGGTTGATGATGATTTCAACCAGATTGAGACCCTGTACGGCATTGGCTACCGCTATAAGGAAGACTGACCCACGGGCATGACCAACCGCCCCGCCCCCCTTTGCTGGCATTTCTGTTCCGGCAGGCCCGCAGCCTGCGGATGCCCGGCCAACGCCCGCATAATGGCAGCATAGAGGCTACGGCGGCTTATCAGGCCTCCCGCACCCGGCTGATCTCCCCACTTATGCGCCGTGTGTTGCTGGTCAACATTCTGCCGCTGGCTCTGCTGGGGCTAACGGTCCTGTTCCTCAACCAGTTTCGCAACAGCCTGCTGGCGACCGAGGTCACGGCCCTGCGTGAACAGGCGCGCATTTATGCAGGCGCTCTGGGGCAGAGTGCCGTACATGCCACGCACCCCCATGCTACCCAGCTACAGGACCGGGGTTACGAGTTGGAGGGCGCTCTGGCGCGCCCCCTGCTCCAGCGCCTGACCGAACCAAGCCCCAATGCACACGCCCGCCTATTTGGCCCGGACGGGCGGCTGGTGGCCGATAATCTGATAGATATTGCCGACACGCAGGACACACCGCCTGAGCCGCACCACTTCCATTCCCACACCATTCCGTTTCCACCCGCGTTCCAGCCCGGCATATACGAACGGTTTCTGACTTGGCTATGGTCCGGCCATAACCCCGGCATTGTCACCCTCAACACCGATGAGGAAGATATTCCCGACCGTCCGGCACATCCTCCCCTGCTGGATGGCACCGACCACCCTCCGCCCGAGGCGCCGCCGTATATTCGCCGTACCGCACGTGGCAGGCTGATTATTACCGTGGCCGAACCCGTTATGCGTGACGGGTGGACGGTTGGTATTATTCAGCTAACCCGTGTGGCATCACAGGTGGATCGTTCGCTATTCGCCATCCGCTCAACCATTCTCTCACTCTTTTTTCTGGCGTTGGTGCTGACGGTCCTGCTCTCATGGTACCTCTCACTCACCATTGCACGGCCTTTGCTGCGCCTTGCTGCCTCTGCGCAGGTCATGCGGGATACAACAGGGCGCACAGGTACGGTCCCTGCCCGGCTGCTAGCCCGACGTGATGAAATTGGCGATGTGGCCCGCGCCCTACAGGCCAGCGCACAGGCCTTGTGGAAACGTATGGATGCCATTGAGCGGTTTGCCGCCGATGTGAGCCACGAGATTAAAAACCCGCTCACCTCAATCCGCTCCGCCATCGAAACCCTGCTGCGCATAGAGGATCTGAACCAGCAGCGCCGTCTGCTAACCATTATCAACGACGATGTGCGCAGGCTGGACCGGCTTATTACCGATATTTCCGACGCCAGCCGACTGGACGCGGAAATGTCACGCGCCAAGGCAAGGCCTGTTGCTGTTGGTCAGCTTTTGTCTGTTCTGGCGGAAATTCATCAGGCCACACGGCAAGACGGGCAGCCCATTATTGTCACCGATGTTCAGGACGACACGCCCGAACATCCGCTGACCGCGTTGGCGGTGGAAGACCGGCTGGTGCAGGTGCTCCGCAACCTTATTGGCAATGCCATATCGTTTTCCCCACCCAATGGGCAGATTATCCTGCACGCTGCGGCCAGCGGCAAAATGGTCAGCATTTCCGTTTCGGATGAAGGGCCGGGGATACCGCAGGCCAAGCTGGATTCGATTTTTGACCGCTTCTATTCCGAACGGCCGAAAAACGAGAACTTTGGCCAGCATTCCGGTCTTGGCCTGTCCATCAGCCGCCAGATCATAGAGGCGCTGCATGGCAATATTGCCGTGGAAAATCTGCATGACCATAAGGGGCACATAAAGGGAGCCCAGTTTATTATTGAGCTCCCCCGCGTCATCAGTACGCCCCAACGCTAGCCAGCTTATTGGCTGGAGGCCTAAAACCCGGCCTCGGCTTCCAGCTCTTCTTCTTCGGGCACATTAATAATCAGGTCGAACATAATTTTAGGCACGGAAGATGGGGCATCCTTGAGCCACATCATTGTCATGCCCGGAGAAGTGTTCGAAAAGAACTGGCGGAAAACAGGAAAACTGGCGGGAAACTCATCCGCGTCAGCAATATGGCAGACAATGCGACTGACATCACGCAATGTCAGATCATACGCTGCCAACAGGGGGATGGCTTCCTCAAAGGCCGCCCGGCACTGATCAACCAGTTCCATCGTCCGGAACTGGGGGGCATACAAACCGGCAAGCTCAAAGCCGGCCGCCGTTTGCACGACACGCGGACGACTGGCGACAGAACGTGTGTTCCGTGTCAGGGTTTTATCTTTCATCACGGAATAATGATGTAAGGCAGCCATTCAGGAACCGCAATTTTCTCTTTCGTAACAAATGCGCCACCACAGGTTTGTAGGCCCTGTTGATTAACGTCAGGTATAGCAGGTCTGAACAGAATGCCTTCTCTTCCATCATAAAACTGCTTTAAACTGACGCCGCATCCGGATTGCACGCCATTTGCCACAAACGGCCCGGTCAGGGCGTGCACCTTATCGGACAGTAAAAAGGAAGTGCCGTCCATGCACATGGCGGATGATACGTCGGTTCCACGCCGCATTCTGCTGGTGTCTGGTCTGTCCGGGGCGGGCAAGTCTTCCATCCTGCGGATTCTGGAAGACCTTGACCACGAAGTGATCGACAACCCGCCACTTGGTATGCTGGACGATATTGTGGCGCGGGCAGAACGACCTGTGGCCATTGGGGTCGATTCCCGCACCCGCGGGTTTGATGCATCCGCCGTGCTGGAGGCACTGGCCCGCCTACGGGTTAACCCCAACCTGCGCGTGGAACTGATATACGCCACAGCGGACGAAAGTGTGCTGCTCCGCCGTTATACCGCCACCCGGCGGCGGCACCCACTGGCCCCACATAGCAGCGTAAAAGAAGGCATTGAGGCCGAAGTCGCCCTGACCGCCCCCCTACGGGCCGCCGCCGATCTGGTTATTGATACAACAGACATGCCCCCGCCTGACCTGCGCCAATTTGTGGAAAGCCGGTTTAGCCCATGGGAAGGCGGCGTAAGTGAAGGGCTGACCGTTACCCTTATGTCCTTTGCCTATCCGGCTGGTCTGCCACGGGAAGCCGATATTGTATTTGATGCCCGCTTTCTGCGAAATCCGCATTATGTGCCTGAACTAGCCCCTAAAACCGGGCTGGATGCCGATGTTGCAACCTATGTGACGCATGACCCAGACTACCTGCCCTTCCTCAACCAGATTCACGCCATGCTGCAACTGGTCCTGCCGCGTTTTGTGCAGGAAGGTAAAAAATACGCCACAATCGCCATTGGCTGCTCCGGGGGGAGGCACCGCTCCGTCACAATGGTAGAAGCTCTGGCCAAGCGCCTGTCTGCGCCTGATGGCATGGGGCACTACCAAGGCTCTGGCCAATGGCCCATCATGATCATGCACCGCGAACTGGCGCGGCAGGGAATCAGCGCGTGGCGTTGGGCCAGAAAACCAGCCGAGGCCACACGGGCCGAACCTTACTGACCTAACAGCCCGGCCACTTAAGCTGCTGCCTGAGGCTAGGTCATTCAGGCACGGCCGGTCTGGCCGGTCATCCGCGCTGGATCAATATTGATGGAAGCCAGAGCACGCCGCCATTTGACGGTATGATCCATCCCAAAAATCAGTTCCCGCGTAGCTGGCACCACAAACCAGGCGTCATGCTGAACAATTTCCTGCTCAAGCTGTCCTGCGGACCAGCCCGCGTGCCCCATGGCCAACAGGGCATCCTGCGGCCCACCGCCCGATGCTATATCCTGCAACACATCCATGCTGGATGTGACCACCATGTTATCCGTCACACGCAGGCTATCCATTCCGCTCCAGTCTGCGGAATGCAGCACAAGCCCGTGCCCCTCTTCCACCGGGCCGCCAGCACACAGCCCAATCCGCCGTACAGGCGGCACGGGCTCAATCTGCAACTGCTCCAGCAGATCATCAAAATCTGGTCGAGGCAGGCGTTTGTTCACAACAAGCCCCATAGCCCCCTCGTCTGGCGTATGGCTGCACATATAAATAAGGGACTGTCCAAACGGGGTACCCCCGAGCATAGGCGTTGCCACCAGCAGCATACCTGCCAGAGAAAGGCCATTATCCGTTACAACGGGGTCAATTGGGGTGGTGTTTACGAATGCCATCTCTAAAGATATGAGAAACACTTCCTTTTTTGGCAAGATTGCCAGCTCATCTGTTGTCTGTAATTCTATGCGAGCGACACATACAGATCAATTTCCGGGACACATGTCCATGAACACCCTCACCCGCTTCCTCAATGCTCTGGACAGTTACAAAATAACAGATGGTAGCCAGTTCAAGCTCACCGACCACAACCCCGACGATGATGGGCATCTGGGCCTGGACAAGGAAATAGGCAAAAAACTCCTCCGGCAGGTCAAAGGCCTGTTACAGAATCTGCAGGAACTACTGTACGCCAACCAGACCCACTCGGTCCTTATCATCCTGCAAGGCATGGATGCCGCGGGCAAGGATGGCACAATCAAGCACGTCATGTCCGGGGTCAATCCGCAGGGGGTGGCTGTAACGTCCTTCAAACAGCCCGGTCCGACCGATCTGCTGCACGGTTTTTTATGGCGTATTCATGCTGCTGCCCCACAGGCTGGCCGCATCGTCATTTTCAACCGTAGCCAGTATGAGGATGTTCTGGTCAGCCGTGTACACCCTGAGCTGCTCAAGAACGGACACATTCCGGGCGCACTCAACACACCAGAATTCTGGAAAGGGCGCTACAGCGACATCCGGCATCTTGAACATTACCTGAGCCGCCAAGGCACACGTAGGGTAGTACGGTCAAGTTCTTTTTGAACATCTCACGCGAGGAGCAGCGGCAACGCCTTTTGGCCCGTCTGGATGTTCCTGAAAAACGCTGGAAGTTTTCACCCTCGGACCTGCATGAGCGTGAATACTGGGACGATTACGCAACCGCTTATCAGGATGCCATTGCCCAGACTGCGCGCCCCCATGCGCCGTGGATTATTGTACCGGCCAACCACAAATGGTACGCCCGCCTTGTGGTTATTGGCACCATTATTCGGGCCTTGCACAACCTGCGGCAGGTTACACCGCAGCCCAACCCGGACGTCATGCGCCAGTTGGATGACTACCGCACCCGCCTGTTGCAGGAAAAACCCTGACCTGACTTTTTTCCTTCCGGGCAAACCCCCGGAAGGAAAATCCAGATCTGACTAATTTTTAAAATCCGATAATATTTAAATGGTGGTTTCCAAAACCCCGTACCATCCCAGTCCCTTATAGGTCTCATAACCGGGGGTATGTGCGTAGGCGATCAGTCTGTCCCCATCCACATAATACCCACGCTCTTGTTTCGGCACGAACTTGTAATGTTCGTTTAGTAACCCACTCCCATCAGATGCTGCGATAATCCGTTTGTGGGCATCAACCAGCATAACCCGTGTCTGCCCCCGCTCCATATCAGAGAGGCGCGCGCCTTTAACAATAGCTTCAGCCTGCGGTGCCCAGTCAAACGCAATACCCAGAACACCCAGAACCTGCCCGCGCGCCTCGCCTCCGGCCCGGATGGCCGTGCTGTAAATGGCAGCCTGCTCGTTATTCAGCGCCTGCACACGATCAACGTCTGCCACGGCGTATTCCTCACCACTTTGCGTGCGAAGTGCCTGAGTAAACCATCCTTCCTGCGACATATCCCACCCACGCAAGCTACGATGCGTTTCGGGGCGACCACACGCCACGACCTTGCCTTGCATATCGACAATAAAAAGATCGAGATAAACAGTGTAGGATTTCAGAATTGTCGCCAGCCGCTCCGAGGCATACTGGAAGGCCTGCGGTGTGCCGCTTTCCAACGCCTGCACAACGGCACTATCGGTCGCCCACCAACGCACATCGCACGAACGCTCGTACAGATTGCGGTCAATCAGATCTACCACATTCAGAGCCAGATCTGTCAGACGTTCTCCTTTACCCTGCAAAAGCAGGTCATTCCCAGCCTTTAACAGGCGGTCCGTACTGCTATCCGTCGCACTCCGCAACTCGGAAGCAATACCGACAATACGGGTGGAAATACGCCCCATTTCGTCTGCCAGCAAACCAAAAGCAGCCCCGGCCTGCCCCACCCGCGCGGCCTCAATGCGGGTGTTGATGGCCAGAAATTTGGCTTCGTTCATAACGGAAGCTATCAGATGAATTTTTTCCCGCGTCATCTGAGAGACTTCGTAAGCAAGTTTGAGGATATCGTCTTGCATGCGGGATATGTCTTTCAATCCGTATTCGAAACAATACTGCGCAAAAGTAGCACGACCAATTTGGTCCCAAAACGCAACAATGTCTGCTGTATCTCTCTGTTTTGCCTAAATTGTTACGGCCTGTAAACTCCTCCTGCCCAGCCTATTCGTCCCTGATCACGCGCATTTGACAGGTGGCGACCTCCTCGCCATGAAACATATCCACAAACGCCATAACCTCGATAAGGATAACCATGCTCCGTTTTAAAAATCGCGCGGCCCTGCTGGCATTATGTACCGGGTTAAGTCTGCCCACCCTGTTCCTCCACCCCGCTCAGGCGCGCTACAGGACGCATGATAATACCCAGACCGCCACGGTGCCGTCCTCATGCGATAATCAGGATTTTCTGAGCAAGCAGCAGGCGTTTGAAAGTGGTGGCTCCAAAAAAGATGTTCCTGTGCATATTTGCGGCACTGTTCTGGCCATTTCACCAAAAGCCAAGAAAACGCGCAGTGGCCGGCATGGGTATTTTTACGTAACCGTTGCCCCCAACGTATCCATCCGCATTGTGACCAATCTGGACGAAATGCAAACACCTGCATGGCCATGGGTCGCCAAAGGGGACGCAGTAGAAGTTGTTGGGCGTTATTACTATGACTCCCCACGCAAGCAGGGTGTGGACTGGACACACCACGGCACTGGCCGCTCATGGGGTGTTCCCGGCTACGTTATTGTCAACGGAAAGCAGTACGACTGACAAAAAAAGGGGCTGGCCAGAAAAACCGGCCAGCCCCTTCTCCCTTTATAGACCAGATCCCCTGATCAGCCTGCTGCTTCTTCTTCCTTTTCGCTCCCGCGCTCATCCTCACCAGAGCCGGACGTGGCATTGCCATTGCTTTCCACAATGTCAAACGCCAGTTCACCATTTTTAAGACCGATCTTAACGGCCCCACCTTTAGCCAGCCGCCCGAAGAGTAGTTCCTCGGCCAGAGGCTTCTTGATGGATTCCTGAATGACCCGGCCAAGTGGCCGTGCGCCATACAGACGGTCGTACCCCTGTTCTGCCAGCCACTCCTTGGCTGCCGAGGACAGTTCAATGGTCACATGACGGTCAGCCAGTTGTGCTTCAAGCTGCAGCACAAACTTTTCTACTACCTGCCCGACAATCTCCTGCGTCAGATGTGCAAACGGAATAACCGCATCCAGCCGGTTACGGAACTCGGGGGTGAACAGGCGTTTGATAGCCTCTTCATCCTCGCCTTCACGCACCTTGCGACCAAAACCCACGGCCTCCTTGCTCATATCGGATGCACCGGCATTGGTGGTCATGATCAGGATAACATTCCTGAAATCGACCGTTTTACCGTTATGGTCCGTCAGGCGGCCGTTATCCATCACCTGAAGCAGCACGTTGTACAGATCAGGATGAGCCTTTTCGATTTCATCCAGCAGCAGAACGGCATGCGGATGCTGGTCGATGGAATCGGTCAGCAGGCCGCCCTGATCAAACCCGACATACCCCGGAGGCGCACCCAGCAAACGGGAGATGGAATGCCGCTCCATGTATTCAGACATGTCAAACCGGATCAGCTCAATACCCAGCGCGTTGGCAAGCTGGCGGGCTACTTCCGTTTTACCAACCCCTGTGGGGCCGGAGAACAGATAGTTGCCAATCGGCTTTTCCGGATCACGCAGGCCAGCACGCGCCAGCTTGATGGCAGCGGACAGGGCATCAATCGCCTGATCCTGCCCGAACACCATGCCCTTGAGGTCGCGTTCCAGAGACCGCAGCACTTCCTTGTCATCGGCCGAAATGCTTTTGGGCGGAATACGCGCAATACGGGCGATGATGTCTTCCACATCCTTCAGGTTGACCGTCTTGCGGCGGCGGCCTTCAGGCTGGAGCATGCGGGAGGCTCCGACCTCATCAATCACGTCAATCGCCTTATCGGGCAATTTGCGATCATGAATGTAGCGGGCGGACAGTTCCACAGCCCCACGAATGGCCTCTTCCGTGTAGCGGACCTTATGGTGCTTTTCGTAGCTACCCTTCAGGCCGCGCAGGATCTTGACCGCATCATCAATGCTGGGCTCGGGCACATCAATCTTCTGGAACCGCCTTACAAGCGCACGATCTTTCTCAAAGTGCTGGCGGAATTCCTTATACGTGGTCGAGCCGATGCACCGCAGCGTACCAGCCGCCAGAGCAGGCTTGAGCAGGTTGGACGCATCCATGGCCCCACCCGATGTGGCACCTGCACCGATAACGGTATGGATTTCATCAATAAACAGGATGGCGTGCGGGTCCTGATCCAGTTCCGTAACAACGGCTTTGAGGCGTTCCTCAAAATCACCGCGGTAGCGGGTACCAGCCAGCAGTGCGCCCATATCCAGCGAATAGATGGTGGATTTAAGCAGCACTTCGGGCACGCTGCCTTCCACAATCCGGCGGGCCAACCCTTCTGCAATGGCGGTTTTACCCACGCCGGGGTCACCTACATACAGCGGGTTATTTTTGGTGCGGCGGCACAGGATCTGAATCGTGCGTTCAATTTCCGTATCGCGCCCGATCAGCGGGTCAACCTTACCGGCCGCGGCCTTGTCGTTCAGATTGACGCAGTAGGTCGAGAGCGCGTCCTGACTTTTCTGCGCCTTGGCTTCTGCGCGTTCGGGCTCTTCCCCTTTTTCCGCACCGGAGTTGCTCCCTGCAACAGGGCGGCGGGTCGTGCGGTCGGGAGCCTTGGCAATACCGTGAGACAGAAAGTTTACCGCATCCAGCCGTGTCATATCCTGCAATTGCAGGAAGTACACAGCATGGCTTTCGCGCTCGGCAAACAGGGCCACAAGTACGTTGGCCCCTGTGACTTCATCCCGGCCGGTAGACTGCACATGAATAGCCGCACGCTGGATAACGCGCTGGAAGGCGGCAGTCGGCTTGGGTTCAGTCGGACGGTCAGACGCCAGACCTGCCAGATCCTTGTCGAGGAAGCCTGTCAGGTCTGTCCGCAACCGGTCCAGATCAACCCCACAGGCGCGGAATACCGTTACGGCATCCGCATCATCAACCAGGGCAAGAAGCAGATGCTCTAGCGTGGCATATTCATGATGCCGTTCTCCGGCCAGAATAAGCGCCCGATGCAGCGTCTGCTCAAGATTGCGTGACAACATGACGAGACGCTCCTTTCCCCGGACTTTCCAACCGCGGCGAAACTACCAAGAGACCACGATCGGATGCCCTGAAAACATATTTGGCTGCTTCGGCAAGAAATGCGAGTCATAACCACGCAAAAAACGCGCGTTCACGCATTTTTCGTTCTCACATCGCACAAGAATGCTGGTTTTTCGCGCTTTTTGTAAAAAGCCCCGGCGCGCAAAAATATGCGCCCTCACGGCTACGCCCCCCTGTTTGTGGCGCAAACGGGCATTAAGCCCCCACAAAGGGGGCCGGGTCGGGCGGGCCTGATATCGTTTGTTCAGTCTTTTTCGATGGTGCACTGGAGCGGGTGCTGATTCTGGCGCGCCAGATCCATGACCTGAGAGACCTTGGTCTCCGCCACCTCATACGTAAACACGCCACACACCCCTACGCCCTTGCGATGGACATTGAGCATGATGTCCGTCGCCTCTTCCCGATTCTTCTGAAAAAAGCGCTCCAGAACGTACACAACAAATTCCATGGGTGTGTAATCATCATTCAGCATGAGCACTTTATACATGGCGGGCTTACGGGTTTTGGGCTTGGCCCGCACCACCACACCAATTTCTGCATCATCCCGATCCGAATCCATGCCCTGATCACGCCGCGACGGCCCGTTGCCTGTATGCAGAACAGGAAAATGAAACGAGGCCATAGCAACCGAACTCCAGAAGCAAGGGTTGAAAACTGAGGTGTTCCTTATCACCATATTGGCAAAGCCGAAGTACAATAAAAGAGGGAAATAACCACAGAATAGCTGATGCGCGCGCCAATGTTCGGCGTGTGTGCCATATTTATGCCACACACCAGCCCAACATGGCGGAAGAGAACGATGTTTCTGGTTATTCGGATTCTGGGCACCAAAGCGCCAGTTTTTTGCCGCCACGCTCTTGCGATTCCCAACGGTAGGCGGAATAGTATTCCATACGGAGTAGGTGGGGGTAAAAGTGGCAAACAAACCGGCGTTACGGCAGATGGCAGATGGCAACAGACCAACGTCTGGCAAAAGCATTAAAAATCTGCGTTTGCGTAAGTGGGCCGCCCTGTTTGCCAGCGTAACGGTTGGCGCCTTGACGACGGTCGGCCACGCACACGCCCAGTATGCCGGGCAGATCAGCTCCATTGTTATGGATTCCAAAACCGGCGCTGTCCTGTCCCAGACCAACCCGGACCTACGCCGTTATCCGGCAAGCCTGACCAAACTGATGACGCTGTATATGACCTTCAACGCCCTGCGCGCTGGAGCCATATCGCTCAATCAGGCTGTTCCTGTTTCCATCCACGCCTCCACCATGGAGCCCTCCAAGCTTGGGCTGGTTCCCGGCTCCCGCCTGACCGTTGAACAGGCCGTGCTGGCGCTGGTTACCAAATCCGCCAACGATGCGGCCTGTGCGCTGGGTGAACTGATTGGGGGCGGCAGCGAACCCCAGTTTGCCGCCATGATGACCCAGCAGGCCCATGCTATGGGCATGAACCAGACCCTGTTCCGCAATGCTTCCGGCCTGCCAGACCCGGACCAGATGACCACTGCGCGTGATCTGGCAACACTTGGCCGCCGCCTGATTGCCGATTTTCCTGAGTATTACCACTACTTCTCCACCCCTGCCTTCCGTTTTCATGGCCGGTACATTCCCAACCATAACCCCATGCTCAAGGTTTATGCCGGGGCAGATGGCATGAAGACCGGCTATACGCAGGAAGCAGGGCGTAACCTTGTGACCTCCGCCATCCGCGATAACGTGCGGCTGGTCGGGGTGGTTATGGGGGCATCCAGCAACACCCAGCGCTCCCTTGTTATGGCAAACCAGCTTGACCACGGGTTTGATGCGGAAGGCGTTGCGCCTGTGGCCCGTCCACTGCTTGTTGCACAGGCTCCCAGCACACTGCGCCACCGGAGCCACCGTGGCGCGCTAATCATAGCAGCGGCCAACCGCAAACATACTCCGCTTGAAGTGGCGGAAGCGCCTACAGCCCGCCGCCACCATGCCGCCATTACAAAGGTCAGCCACGGCCGCCATGCAACGGTTATCGGGGCCAAGGTTCACACCATTTCCACCCCCAGCATTCGCCGCAGCACGGCACGGCAGAGCACGGCCCATAACCGGACCTGAGCTTTTTCTGGTCATTTAGACCCTCTGGCATAATCAAAGCGGGTTGCCTTTGTGGCCCGCACTCTTCATCTTGCTGCTTTCCTAAGCACCAACAACGATGAGGAAGTGCAGAATGGCGGGCAGAGGCGGGATCGTTCTCCATACCGAAGAAGACTTCAAATGCCTGCGTGCAGCGGGTCAGCTGGCTGCTGCCACGCTGGACATGATTACGCCTTACGTCAAACCCGGCGTAACCACAGGCGAACTTGACCGCATTATTCATGCCTATACGCTTGAACATGGTGCCACACCCGGTCCACTCAACTACCGTGGTTATCCCAAATCCTGCTGTATTTCGGTCAACCACGTTGTGTGCCACGGCATTCCGGGCGACCGGCCACTGATTGAGGGCGACATTGTCAATATTGACGTGACCCCCAAGCTGAATGGCTGGTTTGGAGATTCCAGCCGCATGTACACCGTGGGCAAGGTGTCCATCAAAGCTGCCAAACTGATTACCGCCACCTATGAAAGCCTGATGCGTGGCATTGAAGCCGTGCGCCCCGGTGCAACATTGGGGGATATTGGTTACGCCATTCAGAGCTACGCCGAAAAAAATCGCTATTCCATTGTGGAAGATTTTTGCGGGCATGGCATTGGGCAGGTTTTCCATGCCGAGCCTAATATTCTGCACTACGGCACCCCCGGTCAGGGCATGAAACTGAAGGCCGGCATGGTGTTTACCATTGAACCCATGCTCAACATCGGCAAAGCTGACGTGAAAATTCTGGACGATGGCTGGACTGCGGTCACACGGGACCGTTCCCTGTCCGCACAGTTTGAACATATGCTGGCCGTGACCGAAACAGGGTACGAAATTTTCACCCGTTCCCCCGCCGGTTACGACTGCCCACCTTTCCCAATCAAAGGATAACGCACATGAAAGCCGCAGGCACCACGCTCTCATCCCATGTTATGCGTCACGTTGTGCTTGCGGTCTTGTGCCTGACCACAGCAAACACGGTATGGGCCGCGCCCGCGGCAGACCCTCTGGCTTACGGCACAGTATCGCCCACCATGCAGACTGCCCTCCCCCCGGTACCGGGGAAGCATGGCATGGCGGTTTCTGCCCAGAAGCTGGCATCCGAGGTTGGGGCGCACATTCTGGCCAAAGGGGGCAATGCAGCCGATGCCTCCGTGGCTATGGGGTATGCGCTGGCTGTTGTGTACCCCGCTGCTGGCAACCTTGGCGGTGGCGGCTTTATGATGCTGCGCCCCCCCGGCAAACCCTCTGTTTTTCTTGATTTCCGGGAAAAAGCACCACTAGCGGCTAAGCCGGATATGTATCTGGACAGCGCAGGCAACGTTATTCCCAACCAGTCCATACTGGGGTGGAAAGCGGTTGCCGTGCCCGGTACGGTTGCCGGGCTGGAAGCCGTGCATAAACGCTGGGGGCACCTGCCACGGCAGACAGTTATCGCACCAGCCATCAAACTGGCTCGGGATGGATTTGTGCTGGAGGAAGGCGATGTTGAGCTCCTGAACACCTCCACCGCAGCATTCCGTAAAGACCCTTACGCCAGCAAAATTTTTCTGCGCCCTGATGGCTCCCCCCTCCAACCCGGAGACAGACTGGTACAGAAGGATCTGGCACGCTCGCTGGAACTGATTGCGCAAAAAGGGGCCGATGCCTTTTACAAAGGGCCAATCACCGCCAGCATTCTCGCCCAATCTCAGGCTCATGGCGGCATTTTGCAGGCCGAGGATTTTGCGCATTACCAACCGCGCGAACTGCCCCCCATAACCTGCTCTTACCGAGGGCTGCTGGTAGAAACAGCCCCACCTCCCAGTGCCGGGGGCATAGCCTTGTGCGAAATGCTTGAGATTCTGGCAGGGTATGACATGCACGCCCTTGGCCTGCATTCTGCCCCGGCTCTCCAGCACGAAATTGAAGCCATGCGTCACGCCTATTCCGACCGCCGGAATCTGGGGGACCCGGCTTTTATCCATAACCCGGTCAGCAGCCTGCTGGACCCCGCCTACATTGCCAGTGTGCGTGCGCACATGCCCACCGACCGCGCCATACCCTCGGCTGACCTACGCGCAGGCGATGCGTCTCCAGAAAAACCGGAAACCACGCAGTTTTCCGTTATCGACCAGAATGGATTTGCCATTTCCACCACCTACACGCTCAACGGCTGGTTTGGCGCCAAGGTCGTAGGCGGAGATACCGGCATTGTCATGAATGACGAGATGGATGATTTTTCCATCAAACCCGGCGCGCGCAACATGTTTGGCATTCCCGGCAGTAAGGCCAACGCCATAGCGCCGGGCAAAACACCCCTTTCTTCCATGGCGCCCACCATTATCTCTCGTAATGACAGGCCGGTCATGGTCATCGGCAGCCCCGGTGGTTCACGCATCCCCACCACAATTCTGTCTGTTATTCTGGGCGTGGTGGATTACGGGCTGAACATCCAGCAGGCCATAGACCTGCCTCGCCTGCACGAACAGTGGATGCCCGAAAGCGTGGAAGTGGAAACCGGGGCACTTACGCCACAAGTACAACAGACCTTGGAGCAGGAAGGATATAGCTTTGTGCTCCACGCGCCATGGGGTATTCCCGAAGGTATTCTAATCGGCGGTCCCGACCTGAACACCAAAGGGGCCGCTCGCTTCTATGGTGGCGCAGACCGCCGCCACCCCGGCGGGGCCGCCATAGGGGAATAAACCGCCCTCTGCTACCGCTTACAGCCGGTCCAGATTATGGACCGCGCCCTCCGGGTCACGCACCTGCTTGGGGCCGAGAATATAGTCCGGCCCCAGTGGGACCTTGCCGTACCCGCCGGGAATATCGAGAACATAAATGGGCCAAGCCAGCCCCGTTACACGACCCCGAAGCCCTGCCAGAAGCTGCTGCCCCCTTTCCACCGGCACATGAAAATGCGCCGTACCCGGCGCGGGGTCGAGCTGGTGCAGGTAGTATGGCCGCATCCGGTTTTCCACCATGGTGCGGAAGAGGGCTTCGAGGGCTTCCTCGCTATCATTCACTCCCCGTAGCAGCACCGACTGCCCTAACAGTGGAATACCCCGCCTTACAATGCGGCGCAGGCTATCCCGCGTTGGGGGGGCCATTTCCCGCGCGTGGTTCATGTGCACTGCCATCCACATGGCCTTGTCTGTTTCCAGCGCATCCAGCAGGGTGTCAGTAACGCGCTCCGGGGCGGCCACAGGCACACGCGTATGCACCCGAATGGTGGTAACATGCGCCATGCCAGAAAGAGCCTGAACAATCTCCCCTAGCCGCCGGGGTGAAAGCATGAGCGGGTCTCCGCCAGTTAGAATAACCTCCCGGATCTGCTCATGCGTGCGCAGCCAGTCCAACGCACGACTCAGGGCCTCTTCGTCCAGCACCCCGCCATCTGGGCCTACATGCTCACGCCGGAAGCAAAAGCGGCAGTATAACGGGCACACCAGCAGGGGCTTAAGCAAAGCCCGGTCCGCGTAGCGGTGCACAATACCGGGCACGGGGGAGAGCGCATCATCACCGATCGGGTCGGACCGTTCTGCGGGGGAGACCACCAGTTCCTGCGCTGAGGGAATGACCTGCACACCAATAGGGTCCGTTGGACTTTGCATGAGTGCTGCAAAAGCGGGGGGCACGGCTGTTGCGTAGTGCTGGCCAACGGCCTGTAATTCCGCCCGATGAGCAGGCGGGACCATGCCGGCGGCAATCAGTTCATCTGGGGTGCGCAGCGTACGGCTGATCGCAAAAGGGGGCTTGACCGGGGAAGACATGTACCGGCTCTACTCTGCCCATGTCTGTGTCTGCAACATCTCATCTGCCCTTCGGTAGTCCTGACCCCGAACGTATCCGCGATCGGCTACCCTTTTTAATCCGCCGCAATCTGGTCTTGCGTGGGGTCCGTGCGTTTTTGGAAGCACGCGGCTGCATGGAGGTAGAAACACCCTGTGCTGTGCCTGCTCCGGGTGAGGAAGTGCACCTCCTCCCCTTCCAGACCATGCAGGAAACACCCGACGGCCAGCACCAGACGCTATTCCTGCACACCAGTCCCGAATTTGCCATGAAGCGCATTGTCGCAGCTACCGGGCTACCGCTGTTCCAGTTCGCCCGGGTCTGGCGCAATGGCGAGGCCAGCGCGACCCATGCACCGGAATTTACCATGCTGGAATGGTACCGCCCCGGCATGGCCCTAAGTGGCCTGATGGACGAGACGGAAGCCCTGCTCAAAGCCGTTCTGCCTCCCACCTTGTGCCGCAATGCGTGCACGCTTGACCTGAGCCTTCCGTTTGAACGTCTGAGCATAGAGGACGCGTTCCGCCGCCATGCCGGTGTCGATCTGCTGCCAACAGAGGGGCAGGCGCAGGCTCTTGCCGATGCAGCACACTGCACCCTGCGCGATGGAGAAACGTGGGAAGATCTGTTTTTTCGTCTATTGCTGGAACGAATCGAACCGGCCATTGGCCAGACGCGCCCCACCTTTTTAACCCACTGGCCAGCCAGTCAGGCAGCCCTTGCCCGCAAAGACCCCACCGACCCCCGTGTTGCCCTGCGCTTTGAACTGTACGCAGCAGGCATGGAACTGGCCAACGCGTTTGAAGAGCTGACAGATGCGGTGGAACAACGCCAGCGTTTTAGCCATGACAGGGCCATACGCCAGAGCCTGTACCCCACCCGCGCAACATGGCCGATGGATGAAAAGCTGCTTGCGGCCCTGCCCCACATGCCCCCCTGTTCGGGCATTGCGCTTGGCTTTGACCGGCTGGTCATGCTGGCCTGTGGCGCACCACGCATACAGGATGTCTTGTGGATACAGGATTAGTCTGCAACATTTATGCCAATCAGGTGTTTTTTGTTCGTCTTCCACCAGTATGATGAATACCAGCGGCGTATTCGACCAAGGGACAAGTCCGTGCCATGACATACGCAAACAAATTTTTACTGGTGGGGCTTCTGGTCCTTACCGCGTGCCAGGTTCCTAGCCCGCAGGAACGCCGTAAACTCGATTCCATGATCGGACGGCCAACTGTGGACGTCATCCGGACCTTTGGCGTACCCACGCGCCAGTTCACCACCGGCAACCATACCTTCCTCGCCTACATCACGCAGGAAACCGACTACACCATGCCCATGGGCGGGGGATGGGGTTATGGACCCGGCTGGGGTGGCGGATGGGGCTACGGAGGCTGGGGTTATGGCGGATGGGGAGGTGGATGGGGCGGCGGCATGGGCACCGCCTATACCTATAGCTGCCAGACCAACTTTGAAGTGGTGGACGGCCTTGTCAGCAGTTGGACAATGCGTGGAGACGGCTGCTAGACTAGCGGCGTTATGCCCTGCCTCCTGACCCATATTCCGTCTTCCATGCCATGACCACTCAGGAGGCAGCTCTGTATTCTCCCCCGCAATGTCCTGCCCCATTCTGGCATCGTGGGCGTGCGCCTGTCTGGGGTATGGCGCTGGCAGTCATGGCCCTGTTGGGTGGGTGCCAGCAAAGCCCTGCCCGGCAGGATACATACACAACACCCATATCAACCTGCGCATACATGATGCCCACCGTCTCTGGCACGCGCACATACACCACAGGGCGGAGCAGCACGGCTAAGGACCCGGACACCCAGCAGTCCAGCAACCCGATCGACAGTGCCGTTGCCTATGGTAACCCGCAAACACCAGCTTTCTGCGACCGTCCATTATCGGACACATTGCGCAGTTCCATAGAACTGGCTGACTACACACATTTGCTGGGAAGTACGGACCTGCTCGCCACCTTGCAGCAGGCTGGCCCCTTTACGGTGTTTGCCCTGCCCAATGCCGCGCTGGAAAGTTACAATGCCCAGACTGGTGGCCAGTTGCTAAACCCGGCCCATCCGTCGCAACTGCGCGCCATACTTGGTTTTACGATTGTTACGGGCAAGTGGCCGCATAAAGCCTTACGAGAGGCGATTCGTGCAGCACCAGACCACCGTCTCTCTCTCCCCACTCTCAACGGGCAGAGTCTTACCGTCTGGTCAGACCCACAAACCGAACAGCTTATGGTGGGAACACCTCATGGCCTAAGCAGCCAGTTGTGGGTTATGGGCATTCCGCAGGCCAATGGTGTGCTGTACTTTACCCGCACCCTTCTATTGCCACCTGTGGAACAGACTGTTTCAGCCGCTCCGGCACATTGAAACAGAGGGAACCAGTGCTTTGAGCACCGGCCTTATACCGTCAGACGCTCCATAAGGCGGGATCATCCCACCAACTGGCGGCTGGCATAACAAAATCCACATCAATCCCGACCAGCGCAGCGGCCTCCTCCGGGGTGCGGGCCTGAGCCACAGCAGGCAGCTCCATCATCATACACCACCACTGGGCAAGCGCCTGCACAGTCTGCGGAGCATCTGGCGCATCATCCGCATCGGGGGCGAAGCAGATATAATCTGCCCCTTCTTCCCCCGCACGCATGGCAACATCCCGGCTTGTGCCAACGGCCACACCCAGTTGCAGCTCATCCCCAATCTGGCGGCGTACCTCCCGCACAGAGGCCGCTACATAAGATGGGGAAAGATGCACGCCATCGCACCCGGTCTGCACTGCAAGGTCAGGTGCGTCCTCCAGCATAAGGGCAATACCTTTATGCTGCACAAGCGGGCTGATCTGCCCGATTATGGCCTTGGCTGTTACTGCGGACACCCCATCCGCCAGCCGCAACAGTAACGCTGCTGGCTGGTAGTGGGCCAACCGCTTTTCCAGCACAGGCACAAACGCATCGGCACGTAAAAGCGGAGGCGTAACAAGATACAGTTCCGACACTCCGTCTATCCTTCCTGCACGATGCGCGCCTGCATGGCTCAGTTCTTGAAGATGGTGGTAATCTGGTCGAGCAGGGCCAGTGCTTCCGCCTTGGGGCGCTGGAACACGTTACGACCGATAATGGAACCAAAACCGCCACCATCATGGATGCCCTGAATGGTCGCCAGCAGGTTTTCCGTGCCGGTGTGTTCACCACCAGAGAAGATGACAATACGACGGCCTGCAAAGCTGGCCTGTACAACATGGCTGATGCGGGCAGCCAGAGTTGCTACATCCACCTTGTTCTTTTCATACACAGGCTTGCAGGCATCCAGCGCAACAACATCGGTCGGCGGTTTGACCTTGATGATATGGGCACCACACAGCGCAGCCATATGAGCGGCGTAAGCGCAGACATCCACAGCCGTTTCGGCCTTTTTGTCCAGCACCGGACCACGCGGATAGCTCCACACAATAACGGCCAGACCGGCTGCCTTGGCTTCTGCCGCCAGTTCACGCAGCTCTTCCATCTGGTCGAAGCAGTATTCGGACCCGGGGTAAATGGTAAAGCCAATGCCCGAGCAGCCCAGACGCAGCGCATCGGCTACTGTGCCGGTAACGGCCTGATCTTTTTCTGTCGCAAGGCTGTTAGAGCTGTTGCATTTGAGAATGAGCGGAATTTCACCAGCAAAAGTGGCTGCACCGCATTCGAGCATACCCAGAGGCGCTGCATAACCGCTCAGACCGGCTTCAACTGCCAGCTGGAAGTGGTAATGCGGGTCATACGCGGCCGGATTAGCGGCAAAAGAGCGGGCTGGACCATGCTCAAACCCCTGATCAACCGGCAGAATGACCATTTTGCCGGTTCCACCCAGCTTGCCTGCATTGAGCAGACGGGCCAGATTCATCTTTGTGCCGGGGTTATCGCTCTCATACTGGTTGAGAATAGCCTTAACCTTCGGGGTAAGCGTCATGTGGAACAGTCCTTCTTTTGCCTTGTGTCCGGCACATTATTTTCCGGATGCTGGTGTTGGCAATAACCGTGGGCGAAATACCCGACAAGAGACGATATGGCCCTTAGCGGCATGATAAGGTTAAATGATGGCGGTCGTTGTGGCAGTAGCTCCGCTTTCTGCTGCGCATACAAGGCCCGAACCGCCTCATATTGTGGATTTTGCGGGCGCAGAATGGCAGCTTGCTGCCCACAACGCAACGCCATGAGAGCACCTGCAGGACTACTGTCACAATCAAGCACATGCACAAAAGCCCGCGTAGCCGATTCTGCCACATCGTTCATCAGGGCGTGCCACCACTCTACCCCCATAAACGCCACGGCTCCGGGGGGAGAAAGCAGACCAACGCACCCAGCATACGTGGCTTGGTCCGCCGCCTGTAAAGCCATGCGCGCTCCCTCAAGGTCGGACACACACACATAGCGGATAGACGGTGGAGAAGACGAGAAAAGTGGCCTGTTTTCCGTGAGCATGCTTGACGCGATCGCTTTTGCGGGTGATTCCTTACCCCAAGAGAAGGGAAAAGGAATGCAGGATCAAGACGTGGAGCCGCACTCACCCCAAGGCAACAGCTATGCCAGCATGCATACCCACGCCAGACCGGCGGAAGAGTCCATCACCCGTCTGGACCGTGCATTGCAACGCATTTCCTTTGCTCTTGATAAAAAACAGCAAAAACCCACCCGCGCAGATACCCACCAGCAGGAACTGCTGGCTAATCTGGATGCGCTGATCATGCGTGTGCGTGATGTGCTGGAGCAGACCGCTGACCCCGCTCCGGCCACCTCCACCCCGGCCCCGCTTGTGCACAGGCATGAGGAAGAGAACTGACCCATGGCGCTTGTTTCCGTTCATATTAACGGCCACAGCTATACTGTCGGATGCGAAAATGGGCAGGAACGGCACGTTCAGGCCATGGCGCATCAGGTCGAACGCCGTGTGCAACAGGTGCGTAATCTGGGCTTCAGTGGCGAGACCCGCCTGCTGGTGCTGGCGGCCCTGCTGATGGCGGACGAAATTCAGGATCTGTCCGGCAACCGGGTGCCAGAGACCACAGCCCTTGCCGCGCAGGACGCCGAACGCCTGCGGGCCGAACTAGCTTTGACCAATGCCCGGCTGGCCGATTTGGCCGATACTGCGGAATCTCTTGCAGCGGAGATAGAGCGCGCCTACATAGGAGAGGCGGGGCTGCCCGACGCGTGAGGCAAGTCATCCCCTGGGCCGATAAGCACTTCCTAGGGAGCTGGCTCTGTTGTGGCCCTGGTCACATTACCCGGTGCCCACCTGCACTAGCAGGTCCTGGAGGTTGAAAGACCCACGGTCCATGGTGGCTCCGCACACATCTTCCCCCTACAATGATCCGCCTGATATTGCCGAGCGCAAAAAAAGCCTGCGGGTCCAGTGCCTTGCCGCGCTTAAGGCGCGCAATGTCCTGCATGATCGGGGGATTATCCAACATCTTGAACATCTGCTTCATGCTGCCTCAGGGCCTGTTGCCTGTGTATGGCCCCTGCCGCATGAGGTTGACCTGCGCCCACTGTGCCATGCACTGGCGCGGGCAGGCATACCCGTGGCGCTACCAGAAACACCCCCACGCGGCACTCCTCTGATTTTTCGCCAATGGCAGCCCGAATCCACCATGCTTGCAGGCCGCTTTGGCACCCAGTACCCGGATGGCCCCCTTATGGAGCCACGCCTCGTGCTGGTCCCCCTGCTGGGGTTTGACCGGACAGGCAACCGCCTTGGCTATGGCGGCGGGTATTATGGCCGCACACTGGCTGCCCTGCCCCACGCCACCAGCATAGGCTATGCTCCCTCCACGCAAGAGGTCGCACACCTGCCGCGTGGCCCCCATGACCAGCCCCTAAGCTGCATTGTAACCGAAAAGGAGGTTATCCGTTTTGACTAACCCACACCGCCACCCTGTGCGAAAGACCAGCGCGTGAGAATCCTGTTTTTGGGCGATATTGTCGGCCGTACGGGGCGTGATGGCGTGCTCTCCCGCCTAAGCGACCTGCGCACACGTCTGGCGCTGGACCTTGTGGTGGTCAATGCGGAAAATGCGAGCCACGGCTTTGGGCTTTCCCCCGCCATTGCCACATCCCTGCTGCAAAGCGGGGTGGATGTCATTACGCTAGGCAACCATGCGTGGGACCGCCGCGACCTGATAGGTCATATTGATGGTGAGCCCCGCGTGATCCGCCCGCTCAACTACCCTCCGGCCACACCCGGCCAAGGCAGCGTAGTGGTTGGGCTGGCCGATGGCCGCAAGGCGCTGGTGGTCAATGTTATGGGGCGCCTGTTCATGGACCCGCTGGATGACCCCTTCCGCTGCATGAACGAACTGCTGACCAAACACCGCATGGGCGCTACGGTCCATGCCATTGTGGTGGATATTCATGCCGAAGCCACCAGCGAAAAATGGGCCTTTGGCCATATGCTGGATGGCCGGGTTTCCCTTGTTGTGGGCACCCACACCCACACCCCCACTGCCGACCACCGCATTCTGGCAGCAGGCACGGCCTTCCAGACCGATGCGGGAATGTGCGGGGATTACGACAGCGTTATTGGCATGACCAAGGAACCCGCTGTTGCCCGCTTTGTGCGCAAAATGCCCGGCGAGCGGCTTCAGCCCTCCGAAGGGGAAGCCACAATCTGTGGTATTATGGTGGAAACGGACGATGCCACGGGTCTGGCCCGCCGGATAGCCCCTTTGCGGCAGGGCGGTCTTCTGGCCCAAACGCTACCCGACTTCTGACAAACCACCGGCCAGCGGCATGTACTGCCCTGTACCGGTGAGACATTACGCCTGCTGTGCGTGGTACGCCTGCACAGCAACCTGCGTGGCCAGAGTAAGCGGCTGGGGCAAGGCATCCAGCGCGAACCAGCCCAGACCATTGTGCTTATGGGGTTCGCACAGCCGCGGCTCCCCCTGCACAGTGGTCACGCGATAAACGGGTGCGATCCAATGTGTGCCTGCACTCCGGTCAATCTGGTCCACCACGCATAAAAGGGGACCGGCCTCAAGCTCCAGCCCAACTTCCTCGCGCACCTCACGCATGGCGGCCTGCGCTACGGTTTCAAAAGGGTCCACCTTACCACCCGGCAAGCCCCAGCACCCCGCTTCGGGTGCTTTAACCCGCCGGATAAGCAATAAGTGCCCGTCCCGCAAAATAAAGGCGCCACATCCTACGGCTGGCTGCACAACATACCTACCAAACAAGCCTGTGTA
This sequence comes from Acetobacter ghanensis, assembly GCF_001499675.1. Lineage (NCBI taxonomy): Bacteria > Pseudomonadati > Pseudomonadota > Alphaproteobacteria > Acetobacterales > Acetobacteraceae > Acetobacter > Acetobacter ghanensis. Next base: position 715,867 of record NZ_LN609302.1, on the reverse strand, counting down.
CGGCCGCCGTTGGCTGTAAGCCAGCAGCTTTGGCCTCGGCAGTCGCCAAAGCCATGTCATTGCCGATCATTTCCTGATGGATACCACCCAGAATCCACAGGCTGTCCACACCAACGGCAGCAGCCCCTTTGATGTCTGTCCCCAGCGCATCCCCTATGGCCAAAATACGTGTGCGGGGCACGTCCAGCATATCAAAGACCGGCTGGTAAACACCGGGGTACGGCTTGCCAATCCAGCGCACATCCCCACCCTGTTCCTCGTAGAACGCGGCCAGAGCACCGGCACATATCTGCCGGTTACCGCCCTTGACCACAACCCGGTCGGGGTTTGCGCAAATCATGGGTAGTTTGCGCTCAAGGCAGGCGCGTAGCTCTGGCAGATAAGGGTCCAGCGTTGCCACCCCCCGTTCCAGATCCGGCCCTGTGTTCATGACAAAATCGGCCATGCCCACATCTGCCACACGCTGGATGTTCAGCCCCTCGTACAAACCCAGATCATGCACACCACCAATATGCAGCACTTTGCTGCCAAGGCGAGCAAACCACGGGTCTGCCTTGTCTTTCAGCTGGCGGTGCGTTTCCTGCCCGCTGGTCATGACCCCCTTGTAAAGGGCACGATCCACGCCAAACCCTTCCAGTTGCGCAGCCACCACCGCCGCCGGACGGGGCGCGTTGGACAGCATGACAACCCGCTTACCCGCCTTATGGAGGGCCTGTAAGCATTCTACTGCACCGGGGTAGGGGCTTACGCCATCATGCACGGTGCCCCACAGGTCAATAATATAACCATCATACTGGCTGGCCAGTGCTTCCAGCCCGGCAACCTGCGGGACTGTCCAGTTACCAACTTCGCTCACAGGTCCACCCCGCGTATATCATCCAGAGCTTCCACGCCTTCTGCGCGCATGATCTGAAGCATCTCACGCTTAAGGCGGCCGATAAGAGCCGGGCCTTCATAAGCAAAGGCGGTATAGACCTGCACCAGATCAGCCCCCAGACGGATGCGGGTCAGAATATCCTGACCGCTTTCAATCCCCCCGCAGGAGACCAGCGCCAGACGCCCGGCGGCAATGCTGGCCACAAGGCGCAGCATCTCGGTCGAACGGGTCGCCAGCGGACGGCCAGACAGGCCACCAGACTCGCCCTTATATGGGCTACGCAACGTATCCGGCCGGGCCAATGTGGTGTTGTTGATAATCAGCCCCTGCGCACCACCCTGCACTGCGGCCTCCACAATGGGAGCAATGGCGTCATTTTCCAGATCAGGAGCGAGTTTGACCAGCAAAGGCGGCCGCTCGGCATGACGGGCGGAAATGGCATCCAGAATACCCTTCAGCCGTGCTGCATCCTGCAACCCGCGCAGCCCCGGCGTGTTGGGGGATGACACGTTAAGGACAATGTAATTCACATACGGCTTAACCCGCGCCACAAGGGCCGGGTAATCCCGCTCGGGGTCTGCCCCTGTCTTATTAATACCAATATTGGCACCCACGGGCACACCGGCTCCCCCGGCCCGGCCAGAAGGCAGCGGGCGGGTCAGGCGGGCAAGACGGACAGCAAAGCGGTCAATCCCCTGATTATTGAAGCCCATGCGATTGATAACCGCACGGTCCTCCTCCAGCCGGAACAGGCGCGGCTTTGGATTGCCGGGTTGCGGGCGTGGCGTCACGGTACCCGCCTCGACAAACCCAAAACCCAGACGGGCCAGCGGACGCAGCACCCGAGCGTTCTTGTCAAACCCGGCGGCAATGCCAATCGGGTTTGAAAACCGCATACCCAGCGCGCGCGTGGCAAGAGCCGGGTCATCTTCTGGACGTTTGAAGGGAACGGAAACGCCCAGCATAAGGGCATCTATGGCAAGCTCATGCGCTTTTTCGGGGTCAAGCTTGCGCACAAGCGGCAGGGAGAGGGATGCTAGCACTGACATGGCATTTTTACTGCCCCATGCCGCCCCTTAAGGAAAGGAAAAAAACCATCCCTGCCACCACGCATGACGCCATAAAGTTTTACTTGCAATTGAGACTGATTCTCACTTAATAAGCCTTCATGACCGAACGCAAGGGAGGGAGGCACCGCCTCCGGATCACGTCATGCAACATACGCCCGTTTACCTCACGGATCTTGCCGCCAGCGAACGCCTGACCCTGTGGACCATCCGCCGCCTTGCCGGTGCACCACCCCCCTGTGGCGCAGCACCGGGGGCATCAGGCAGCCTGTTCCTACCGTGCTTCAGGCAGGAATTCATGGCTGTCTCCCAAGCTTTTCAAGATGCACTGACCGATATGGCCGCGCACGAAATGCCCGCTCTGGATATTTGCGCAGGTAGCACGCTGGCCGTGACGGAAACGGAATATAACCTATTACTGGCCACAGAGGCAGCGCAGAACGAGCGGGAAACCGACATGCAGGCCCTTCTCAGCCCGCTGCTCCCCTTTGCGCGTCTGCGCCAGAGGATGATGGCCGCACTCACAACGCTGGGGGCCTGTCTGGCGGGCGCTGGTTACTGGCTCTCGCACCATGCTGCACGCCCTTTGCAGCAACCCACAGCCGTACCAGGCATGAGCCGCGCTGCCTACCCCGCAACCGCAGCGCTTTCTGTCGCCCGCTGGCATGATCTGGATATGAGCATTGCCCATTCATGGCGCTATGCCCCACCCCGCCGCAGCTTTGCCCAACCTAATGCGGGTTAAACAGACCTGCATGAAGCAAAAGCGATAGCATCTTGGCCATTCTGCGTGCGCCAAGACGGGGCTATACGTAGCGCGTTGCAATTGTGATGGGGTTGGCCCCACATTAATTGTTCCTGTTATGTTCCATAACGACGCAATCCGTGCCATAGTGGTGCGGCAATGCCTACGCCCATACGCCGCATTATCCACATCGACATGGACGCATTTTATGCCTCCGTCGAACAACGGGACAACCCAGCCCTTAAAGGGCGGCCGGTTGCTGTAGGGCACTGTCAGGAACGGGGTGTTGTCGCTGCTGCCAGCTACGAGGCCCGCAAATTTGGCGTGCGTTCGGCCATGCCCTCCCTTATTGCGCGGCGCAAATGCCCCGAACTGGTTTTTGTCTCCCCCCGTTTTGATGCTTACCGCGCCGTATCCGCCCAGATACACGCCGTTTTTTCCCGCTATACGTCACTCATACAGCCTCTCTCGCTTGATGAGGCGTATCTGGATATTACGCACCCGCTGCTCCGCCGCGCCTCAGCAACCGCCATTGCGGAAGAAATTCGGACCAGTATTTTTGAGCAAACCGGGCTCACCGCCTCTGCTGGCGTCTCCTACAACAAGTTTCTGGCCAAGCTGGCATCTGACCACCGCAAACCCAATGGATTATTTGTTATTCCGCCCGGTATGGGAGAAGCCTTTGTAGCCCCCCTGCCCGTTGGTACCTTCCACGGTATTGGCCCTGCAACGGCCAGACGTATGAACAGCTTGGGTATTCACACCGGTGCGGACCTGCGCGCCTGCCCGCTGGATATTCTCAAACACCATTTTGGCAAGGCAGCTACCTTTTACTACGGTATTGCCCGTGGGGTGGATAACCGGCCGGTCGAGGCCAACCGTCCGCGTAAGTCCTTGGGAAAAGAGACAACCTTCCTCCAGGACCTCCATACCGAATCCGAACTTGTGCAGGCTATGGCCATGCTGGCAAGCCAAGTCTGGACTGCATGTCAGAAGCGCGAAATTACTGGCCGCACGGTTACGCTCAAACTCCGCCATTCCGACTTTACCCAGCTCACCCGGAGCCAGTCATTCCCGCAGCCCGTCCAGAACGAGGCCGCATTGCAACAGGCCGCGGTCCGGCTGCTTGCTCCCCTACTCCCACTTAGCAAACCGGTCCGGCTGCTGGGGGTCTCCCTCACAGGGCTTGTTGTACCGGGGCAAATTGAGGCTGATCGCCAGCTTTCCCTGCTCCCTTGACCACTTTACACCGCATGATCTTTCAATGATCATGTGTAGATTAAGTCATTCATAGAAAATGTTTTGATTTCGAAATATTTAAAAAGTAAACATTTTGCAAACAGACCAAACCTGCGCGTAAAGACCCTGTAAACAAGGGATTATAAACCCCGACAACAGAGCCAGTACCTGTTTGCACAGCAATTTTGATCATCAGAGTATCTTTACACCCGCATAAATTCGGGGCAACCGATACGGCTCCATTACAAAAGACTGTACTCTATAAGGTTGGCTGAATGACTGCGTCCTCCTCCACGCCCCAAAAGACCGCCCTCGCTGGTGCTGGCAAAACGCCAGAAGGGTACCATCGTGGACTGGGCAAACGACAGATTCAGATGATCTCTCTGGGCGGGGCCATTGGCACAGGGTTGTTCCTTGGCGCAGGCAGCCGCCTGCAGGCCGTGGGGCCATCACTCGCGCTGGTTTATCTGGTGTGCGGCATTTTTGCGTTTCTGATGCTGCGCGCTTTGGAGGAACTGGTCATGTACCGTCCCTCCAGCGGCAGCTTTGTCTCCTACACGCAGGAGTTCCTTGGCCCCCGCGCATCCTACGTTGCCGGGTGCATGGCGTTCTTTAACTGGGCGGTTACCGGCATTGTGGATATTACTGCCGTTGCCATGTACATGCACTTCTGGCCCAGCTTTACCGCCGTGCCACAATGGGTGTTCGCCCTTATGGCGCTCCTGCTTGTAACAGGCATGAACCTGACGGGCGTCAAATGGTTTGGGGAGCTGGAGTTCTGGCTCTCTCTCGTCAAGGTTGTGGCCCTTGGGGGCTTTCTGGTTCTGGCCATTATTGTACTGGCCATGCGCGTCCCTGTGGATGGGCACACCACTGGCCTACACCTTGTAACCGAGAATGGCGGCCTGTTCCCGCACGGCTTTCTGCCCGCTCTTGTTCTTATTCAGGGTGTGATCTTTGCCTATGCCAGTATTGAACTGATCGGCACCGCTGCGGGTGAATGCAATGACGTACGCAGCGTACTGCCACAGGCCATTAACAACGTTATCTGGCGGATTGCCATTTTTTACGTTGGCACCATAACGCTGCTCGTCCTGCTTCTGCCATGGACATCGTATCAGGCTGGCGTCAGCCCGTTTGTTACGTTTTTTTCCAAGCTGGGTGTCCCCGGTATTGATAGCATCATGAACATTGTGGTGCTGACTGCGGCTCTCTCCAGCCTCAACTCTGGCCTGTATTCCACAGGCCGGGTGCTGCGTGCCCTTGCGCTGGATGGGTCGGCCCCGCGTTACCTCAAGTCCATGAACAGCCAGTCTGTTCCCTCTGCCGCCATCCTTAGCACTGTTGCCATCTATCTGGTTGGTGTTGTGCTGAACTACTATCTGCCCAGCAAGATTTTCGAAATCATGCTCAGCATGGCGTCTTTGGGCATTCTTAGCACATGGACCTTTATTGTTCTGTGCCAGATGCAGCTGCGCAAAAAAATTCGTAAAGGCGAAATTGCGCCAACATCTTTCCCCATGCCCGGCGCACCTTTTACATCATGGATCACGCTGGCCTTTTTTGTAGGCGTTATCGGGCTTATGGCGTTTGATTACCCCATAGGGTCCTTTACCGTTGCGGGTATTCCCGTGCTTGTCCTTGTGCTGGCATTGGGGTGGCGTGCACTACGCAATACCCCCCCGCACGAACCCGTCCCCCAGACCGTGCCTTCCGTTGTGCTGACCGAAGACCTGATTGACTCGCACAACCCCAGCCAGACGAATATACCCTAATGCGTGCGGCAAAATTCCTTTTAACCCCATTGGGCAAACAGGGCTGCCTGCACGGACCTATGCGAAGTGTTCTTTGCCTGCCTGCTCTCCTGTTAATTGTCACAACCGCACACGCCGCAGGTACGGACAACAGCGTAACTGGCGGGTCCCAGGATGTGGGGGAAGCAAAACCGCAGTGGTACACTGGGTCACTTGTCTCGCCATCCGGGGCAATGACCAAAAAGGGGATTTTTGCGTGGGAACCCTACATGACCTACAGCCAGCCTGTGGGGTACCTCAACAGCAATGGCAGCAGCAGCCCGCTCCACCCTCGGCAAAAGGCTGTTAGCAATTTTACGCTGTACAAATACTCCATTACGGATTCCATCAGTATCCAGCTCACGCCCGTTATCAGCTACCGTTGGAAAAAGGGGGACACCACCAGCAGCGGACTGAAATTTGGCGACCTGCCGGTGGACCTGATGTGGCGTTATTTGGATGCAGATCCCAAACGCTATATTCCAGCGCTAAGCATTTTTGCAGGCATGGCGTTCCCCACCGGGGACTATAATAGACTAGGCCGTGCGCAGGATGGCGTGGGGGCTGGTGCCTACACGTTCCGGCTTGCCCTGACCGAACAATCCACCTACACGCTCCCCGGCCAGCATGAACTCCGCCTGCGCGTATGGAGCACCTTCCGCCGAGCTGTCAGCACCGCGCATCTGCGCGACGTAACAAGCTACGGCACATCCGCTGGGTTTAGAGGCAGCGCCCAGCCGGGTATGTATGGGGAGAGCGGTTTTTCGCTGGAGTTTGGCATTAACCAGAAGTGGGTTCTGGCGCTGGATTTAGCGCGTGACTGGGCAAATGGCGCACATGTACGCGGCACAAACGCAACCGGCAAAAAATAGATACAATTGCTGCCTCTTCCGGTGACTGGCAGATTGCACCGGCTATTGAATACAACTGGTCTCCCCGGTTTGGGGTTATTGCTGGTGTGTCCACCTATTTTGCAGGACACAATACCGGCTTTGATATTTCGCCACAGGTTGCCTTCAACAGCGTATTTTAACCCGCATATCCACACAGCACATAAAAAAACGGCGGAAAGATAACTTTCCACCGCTTGAAAAAGCCTTTTGCTTTAACTGACTGTATTACAATGCAGGAGCAGGCCCCTTTACAATGGAGGACAGGTCATCTGGCCTGATCCACTGCCGGAATGCTGCCTGCACATCTGCACCAGTGGCATTGTAATAAGCCTGTGCACCCCGGTCTGCATTATCCAGCGGCAGACCAAGTTCGGCTAGGTGCAGGTACTGCGCAGCAATTCTGTCCAGACTGGCGCGGGCCAGCGGCAAACTCCGCAACAACGAGGCTTTGGCCAGTGCCAGTTCATCTTCCGATGGTGGCGCGGACTGCATGGCTTTAATATCCCGCACCGCTGCAGCCTGTGCCTTGCCTACCTTATCCGGGTCTGCACCGTAGTTAACAGTGTACATCCCACGGGTGCGGCCCCATTCGAACGAACTGCCAACCGTATAAACATACCCAGTTTTCACACGCAGATCACGATACAGGCGGGAGGAGAACAATCCACCACCCAGCACTTCATTCCCCAACTGGAGCATAAAATGGTCGGGGTGAGCGGCTGTCAGGCCCAGCGTTTCTGCCAGAACCACCTCATCCTGCACGCTGCTTCTGTCAGGCACCTGCGCGTGAGACGCCTTGCTGAGTGGTACAGCCGGAAGGTCAATATTGGGAGCAGGCCCTTCTGCCTTCCAACCACCAAAGTTTTGTTCCAGAACAGCCTGCGCTTTTTCCGGGGTCACGTCACCCGTCACAACAATGGTGGTCTGGTCTGGTCGCCAGACCTTTTTATAGTAGGCCTGCACATCATCCCGCGTAACACGCATGATAGACTGAGGCGTAGCCTCCCGCAGGGTCGGATCTTTGGGTGGCAGAACAGCCTGTTTTATGGCGCGGCTAAACAGATGTTCGGGAGAAAGCAGCTCCCCGGCCTGTGCCTGCGCAACCTGCTGGCGTACAACCTGAAAATCCTTATCCGCAAATGCCGGGTGCAGCTCATTTTCCGCCAGAAGCGACACACCTTTTGCAAAATCTGGTGTCAGCACCTGCAAAGAGAAGGAACTTCCTGCACTTTCCCACGCGGGAATGTCGTCCAGAGCCTTCTGGAAGGCCAGGCGGTCATACTGTGTGGTCCCGTATGAGAACAGGGCTTCGGTCACATCATTCACCCCATCCAACCCTTCAGGCTGCTGCAAGGAGGGAGTCTGCCTGACCTGCCCCGTAACCTGAACGGTATGACTGACATGGGACGGCCAGACAATCAGCTTAATGCCATTGGACAAGGTGCTGACATATGGCTGGGGTGTGGGTTCTGGCTTGTCCAGCTTGAGCAGGGCTTTTTCTGCCCAGTCTGGCAGTTTGACCGGTTTATCAGGAGAAGACGCAAAGGACTCAGCTCCACCAAACCCCTTGCCAGAGACCGGATTGCCTGAACTTTCCGGCGTAAGAATGGCCGAAACTGCATGGGCGGGGTCCAGCAGGGTAGCGGCCAGTTTGTTAACCGCTTCTGGCGTGACAGCCTGATAAGCAGCAACCAGATCCCCCGGTGCATCCAGCCCCTGAAAAGCCAGAGCTGTGGACCATGTGGATGCCAGACCGCTCACCGAATTGGCTGCAAACTGCATTTGTGCAATTTCGCGCCGCTTGGCTGCTTCCACCAGATCCGCCGGAACGCCGTTTTTACGAATAGTCTCCAGCACACCCCGCATATCCGCCATAGCCTTTGCAGCATCTCCCCCTTTGGGGAACGCCGCCAGAGCAAGCCCAAACCCGGCTTCTTTTTTGGGGGCATATTCAAACCCGGCAAACAGCGCCTTGCCTTGGGGCACGAGGTCATACAACGCGCCACGCTGGCTGGCCAGCACATCAGACAGCACATCTGCTGTGGCGTAATCGGCAGCGGAAGAACCGGGCATGGGGAAGGCTAGCGTTGCAAACCCTACCGGGTAATCGGTTGCCAGCGTAAGCGTTTTGGCTGGCGGCGGCACGGGAGAAACCTTGTGCCGTGCTGGCAATGTTTTACGTGGAACAGCTCCAAACGCATCTTCCACAAGCTGCAAGGTCGTGACCGGGTTTACATTCCCCACAATAACCAGAACGGCATTGTTGGGCGCGTACCATTTTTCGTAAAATGCACGCAGGTCAGCCGCTTTTGTTTTATCAAAAGATGGCCGTGTGCCCAGTGCGTCATGCTCGTACGGCGTGCCCGCAAACAAAATGGCCTGCAACTGCTCAAGATAGCGGTAGGCGGGGCTGGACAGGTCGCGCGAGACTTCCTGCTCAATCGCGCCACGCTCCTTGCTCCAGTCCGCCTCGGACAGGGTCAGACTGTTCATGCGCAGGGCTTCAATTTTAAGCAGAACTGGCAGGTCCTGTGCCTGCGCCGTGTAAAAATACTGGGTTACGTCCTCGGTTGTGTCCGCATTATAGCTGCCACCTAGGCGCGTTCCCACAGCAGCAAGCTGGTCCTTGTCCAGCCCTTTGCTGCCACGAAACATCATATGTTCCAGCGCATGAGCCGTACCGGGAAAGCCCTTTGGCACTTCTGCCGAGCCAACAAGATAATTGATTTCCGTTGTAACCACGGGCGCCAGCCTATTAGGCACGATGACTACTTTGAGGCCATTTGGCAAAGTAGCCCGCACAACCTGCGCACTACTGAGCGAAGGCGGAACAAGCGTGGAAGGCATGGAAGCAGAGGGCACCTGTGCTACGGCGCTAAGAGGCGAAAGTGCGCTCCCACACAGAGCCAGCCCCGCAACAAATGCGGCAGCCCTTGCGCGGGAAACGGTAGCTTTACGAAACAGCATGAAAAATCCTCTGTCCTGTTGAAACAGCAAGAAAAAATCCTAATAACCCATACTGGGCAAAGGCAGTTTTTTGGCGAGCGCCGAGAGCTTGTGCCGCCGGAGCTCCGAGCGGGCTTTGGCGTCCTCAGTCATGTAATTAAGCTGAATGGTGTAGCGTGACCCCACAAATTGCTTGTGGCCATGCCATGTGGTTGGACCATTGGGAAAAACGAGCAGCGTGCCATCCACAGGCCGTACTTCCTTTGCGTAATCCTCAATATCATGCGGACTACGGAGCAGACGCAGGCAGCCTTCCTGTTTTTCCCAATCCGGTCCGGCAGGGTTAAGGTACAACAGGATTGTCACACGTTTGGCCGTAGAGTCGGTATGAATTCGCCCATCCTTTTCACGCGTGCGGCCACGAATGGTCAGCATGGAAGGGGCACTCTCCAGATCAAGGTCCAGCTTTTGGGCAATAATCCGACGCAGTTCCGGGCCTTCCATCTCCTGCACCAGTGCCTGCACAAGAGGAGACAGTTTGAGCGACTGCGGCGGGAATGACCCCCCTGAGCCAATGGCGGGAAGACTTGCAAACAGTCTGGGCAGGTCATCCTTGCGAATAAAATGCGGCACCACAATGTGCGTAAATGGCTCTGCACATACGGGGGCCTGCATTAAGGCTGCATAATCGGGCCGGATGGTGGATTCTGACGTGGTCATACCCTGTTGTCCGCAAAAGTGAACCTGTTAACCGCCGAAACGGTAGAAGGGTTGCGCGGCATAAACAAGGGCCAGTAATCAGGAGCGCCGTCTGCCGCGGCCTTTGCCGGGTTTTGGCTCATACCCGCCACCGCCCGGCCCTAACGGACGGGGCACCTGCCCTTTGCCTGATTTCCGCCGTCCGACTGCCTGATCGCCCTTGGAAGAGGATGGCGCTGGTGCGTCCAGACCGAGTTGCAGAGCCTCCAGCCTTTTAATTTCGTCCCGCAGACGGCCTGCTGTTTCAAACTCCAGTTCTGCCGCGGCTTCACGCATCCGTTTTTCCAACCCGGCAATAGTGGTGCTCAGGTCCTGCCCCACAAATTCGGCTACCCCTGTTTCTTCATCCGGGGCTACGGTCACATAATCCTGCTCAAATACGGACCCAACAATATCGCCTATATGTTTGCGCACACTCTGCGGTGTAATGCCATGCGCCTCGTTCCATGCCATCTGTTTTTCCCTGCGGCGGGCGGTTTCTTCGACTGCGTAGGTCAGGGAGTCAGTCATTTTGTCCGCGTATAGCAGCACTCGCCCGTCCACATTTCGTGCAGCACGGCCAATGGTCTGGATGAGCGATGTGCGGGAGCGCAGAAAGCCCTCCTTATCCGCATCCAGAATAGCCACCAACGAACATTCGGGAATATCCAACCCCTCACGCAGCAGGTTAATGCCAATCAGCACATCAAACGCACCCATACGCAGGTCGCGGATAATCTCGATCCGCTCCAGCGTATCCACATCCGAATGCAGATACCGGACCCGAATACCGGCCTCGTTCATATAATCGGTCAGGTCTTCGGCCATGCGCTTGGTCAGGGTTGTAACCAGCACCCGCCCGCCCTTGGCTATGGTTTCACGGCATTCGGCAAGCAGATCATCCACCTGATGTTCGACAGGGCGGATGATTGTGACAGGGTCAATCAGCCCGGTAGGACGAATAACCTGTTCGGCAAACACGCCGCCTGTGCGCTCCATTTCCCACGGGCCGGGTGTGGCGCTGACAAAAATGGTCTGGGGGCGAAATTTATCCCATTCCGCAAAATTAAGTGGCCGATTGTCCAAACAGGAAGGAAGACGAAACCCGAAGTCTGACAAAATGGATTTACGCGCATGGTCTCCCCGTTCCATGCCTCCGATCTGGGGAACAGTTACGTGGCTTTCATCCACAATAAGCAGCGCATCTTCGGGCAGGTATTCAAACAGGGTTGGCGGTGGGTCCCCCGGCTTACGGCCAGACAGGTAACGGGAGTAATTTTCAATTCCCTTGCACACACCTGTTGTTTCCAGCATTTCCAAATCAAATGTCGTCCGCTGGTCCAGCCGCTCGGCCTCCAGCAGTTTGCCCTCATGGGTAAACTGGTCCAGCCGCTCGCGCAGTTCGTGCTTTATGCTCCTGACGGCCTGATTAAGCGTTGGGCGGGGTGTGACATAATGGCTGTTGGCGTAAATGGTTATTTCCTGCAGATCCGCTGTTTTTTCCCCCGTAAGCGGATCGAACTCGATAATACCGTCCACCTCATCGCCAAAAAGCGAAACACGCCAGGCTCGGTCCTCGTTCTGCACGGGAAAAATATCAATACTCTCGCCCCGCACACGGAAGGCCCCGCGTGAAAAAGCCGCATCATTTCTACGATATTGCAATTCGACCAAGCTTTTAATCAGCTTGTCTCGATCAATCTCGCCCCCCAACTCCAACTTGACCACCATGCGGGAGTAGGTTTCCACCGAGCCAATACCGTAAATACACGAGACGGATGCAACAATAATAACATCATTACGTTCCAGCAGCGCCTGTGTTGCCGCATGGCGCATACGGTCAATCTGCTCGTTAATCTGACTATCTTTTTCAATATAGGTATCCGAGCGCGGCACATAGGCTTCCGGCTGGTAATAGTCATAGTAACTGACAAAATATTCCACAGCATTGTTAGGGAAAAACTGCTTCATTTCCCCATACAACTGGGCTGCCAACGTTTTGTTGGGCGCAAGAATGAGAGTCGGCTTCTGGGTTGCCTCAATCACCTTGGCCATGGTGAAGGTCTTGCCCGACCCTGTCACACCCAGCAGAACCTGATCCCGCTCATGCCCCTCCACTCCGGTCACAAGCTCCTTGATAGCCTGTGGCTGGTCGCCTGCCGGTTCATACTCGGAGACAACCTCCATCCTCCGCAGCCGCGGACGAGGCGACTGGCGGTCCGGTTCAAAGGTAACTGGTGGCAGACTAGCGGCCCGCTCGCTCAGAGAAGCCCGTTTTTTTCCGCGCGACGCGGTGGAGGAAGATGAAGCACCCATGCCGACAAGATGGGCAACTCTGCCCCCCTATGCAAGGGAGCCACGGCACCTAACGCAGAACATGGAACAGAATGCGTGACAATGGGGTGTGAGATAGGACAATAATCGCAAGCCCAAGACCAATCACCGACCGGCTGCCATACCGCGCCAGCGCCTGAAGCAACTCATCCCGGCTGGCTAGGTCCAAAAACGGGTCCAACCCCGCGTTGGCCTGCGCCCGCCGCCTGCGATACTGCGTAAGTGCATCTGCCCCCAACCCAGCACGGGCAAACAGGTCCGCGCTGTACTGGTCCAGAGCATCCTTACGGAACTGCTGTGGTGTGCCTTTTATAACGGGTGGGCCATAACCCAGCGCAACCAGATACCGCATTCTGCGGGATGGAATACCCAGATACGCCGCAGCCTCCTGCCGCTCCATAACGCGCTGCAATGGAAAACGGCACACCGTGGCGCTCTGTAGTCCGGCGCTCTCAGGAAGCTGCGATTTTTTCATGACGGGTCAGCATGAGAAAAAAAGACCTCCCCCGTCAACATTCTCATGCCTCCCCCGCGCCAGATGCAGTGCCCTACACTGGCGCAGAGTAAAACATACTCCAGCTCAGGAGCGTGCGGGGGGCGCCATAAACTCCGGCCCCACCGGGTCTGTAATGGTTTTGCTTAGCAGGGCATCAATGGCGGCCATATCGCCTTCGCTCAGCTTCCAGCCAAATGCATCCTGCACACCTGTAATCTGCTCGGGCTTTCTGGCACCCCACAGGGCAATGGTTGGCCCACGGTCCAGCACCCAACGGATAGCCAGCGCCAGCAGGCTTTTGCCATGCTGTTCCGCAATGGTTTTAAGCCCTTCAACCGCATTCAGATACTGGCCAAAACGGGGTTGTTTGAACTTGGGGTCCACCTTGCGCAGATCATCCCCGGTAAACACATGATCGGCCGTCATTTTACCAGACAGAAGACCCCGGCACAGCGGGCCATAGGCCAGCACAACCAGTTTGTTTTTGACCGCATAAGGCAGAATGTCTTTTTCAATCTCACGCTCAAACAGGTTGTAAGGCGGCTGAATAGTCGCAATGGGTGCGAACTTGCGGAATTCATCCATCTGTTCGGGCGAGAAATTGCTCAGACCAAGAGCGCGAACCTTGCCGCTCTGCACCATTTTTTCCAGCGTCCGGGCGGTTTCCTCAAACGGGGTTTTGGGGTCGGGCCAATGCACCTGATAGAGGTCAATATGGTCCGTACGCAGCCGCTTGAGCGAGGCATCCAGTTCCTCTTCAAGCCGTCCTTTCCTGCTATCACGGAAGACCTGACCATCCTGCCAGTTCAACCCGACCTTGGTTGCCAGCACGACTCTGTCACGCCGGCCTTCCAGCGCCTTGCCCAAAATTTCTTCCGAATGCCCAAAACCATAGACTGGGGCTGTATCAATCAGATTAATCCCAACATCTAAGGCCTTATCTATTGTTTTACTGGCATTATCATCATCCGGGCCACCCCACATGGAACCACCCATAGCCCACGTACCCAGCGCAACACGCGAGGCAGGTTTGGGAATACCCTCAATATTTATGAATTCTGCCGTCACGTTATACTCTCCCTGACTATGCTTTATTTTCAACAAACCTGTTACGGCGCTCTAGCCATATTGTTTCATTAAACACCGTATATGGGTAGAGGTGCAGTGCCTTACAGCAAAGATGGGTTGACCTGTATGCAAGGCACCCTACACTACACGACCATGAACGCTCATGCTTCCCCTGTGTTCCCGCGCGCTGGTGTGCTTGCCATAGTACGCCGTGGCAGCAACTTTCTCCTTGTGCGGCGCTCCAATGCGCCCGATGCTGGCCTGTGGGGTTTTCCCGGCGGGAAAGTAGAGGGAGGTGAGGCTTTTTTTCGGGCAGCGGAACGGGAGCTTCTAGAGGAAACTTCCATACAGGCGCAGGCAACATCTCTGATCGATGTTTTTGATAGTGTGCATTATGCGCCCGATGGCACATTGACCTTCCACTATCTTATTCTTGCCGTTTTATGCACGGAACCTCAACCTGCTGTTGCCACACCCGTTGCGGGGGACGATGCGCAGGAGGTCCGCTGGTTCAGCTACGAGGAAATCAGCCAGCTCGGCACAAAAGCCAGCGCACGCCTGTTTACCATTGCACAGGCTATTATGCAGGCCCAGAACCTAGCCTGACAAACGCGCCTTAAAAATAGCGGACTTTTTTGCTCTTAACCATACCAACCGCCCATCCAGCGAATACAACAAGTGTAAACACACCCCCCATAACCGCCATGGAAACAGGCAGACCGGGAATAAGGTAAGTTGGCGCATCACACGGTTTGGAAGGCACCAGCGGCATGGACGCCCAGCGTTCCGCCAGTGTGCGCCCCACAACATGCGCGGCATGGCAGGCTGGGAACGGACTTGGCCACCACTGCCACTCCACCCCCGCATGGCACACAGCCAGACCACCAGCAACAAGCAGAACAGGCGCACACATCCACAAAGCCAGCCGCCCCAACCGGGCTGGTAAAAAGGCGCCAAAACACCAATTACAATCAGCACGCGCCAAGGCCAACGTTCCCACAGGCACAGCTCGCACGGCATAATGCCCAGTTGGTGCTGCGTCCACCATGCCACACCTAGCGCGGCACACCCGGCCAGAATGATAAAAAGTGCAACAAGGCTCTGTGGAATGGCCTTTCTCATGCTGTTCTGACCTCTGAGAGCGCGGCAATAAACGACCGGGCCCAGTTGGCTGCCGTCACCCGCCACACATCTGTGCGCAACCGCTCCCAACGCAGCCTGCGCTCGGAACCAGACATGCTTAACGCCATATGTAGAGCGGATGCAATTTCGTCCGAATCATGCGGGTTGACCAGCAGCGCATCTTCCATGTCCGGTGCAGCACCAGCAAAACGGGACAGGATAAGCATACCGGGGTCATCCGGCTGCTGGGCGGCAACATATTCCTTGGCAACAAGGTTCATGCCGTCACGCAGGGGCGTAACAAGAGCTGCACTGGAGAGTTGAAAAAACGCGGCCAGAAGCTCCCGCGGGAGTGGATGCGTTAGGTAACGCACAGGCGTCCAGTCAAATTCGCCATATGTCCCGTTAATATGCCCCACAATCTGGTCCAGCTCTGCACGAAGGCTCTGATACTCCGGCACACTCCCGCGCGAGACTGGGGTGATCTGGAGGTACACCACCTTACCTCTGTATTCCGGATAACGTTTGAGAAACGTTGCATACCCTCGCAACCGCTCTGGTAGGCCCTTGGAATAATCCATACGGTCCACACCAATAATCAGCGGCATACCACGCAACTCCTGCTTCAGGCGTTGCACCTGCGGCAGGCTCTGCCCTTCCCGCGCGCAGGCGGCAAAACTGTCCGGGTCAATCCCTATGGGAAAGACGCGTGCCCTGGCAGGAATACCCAGAACAGAAAAAGCCTCATTCATATTCCGTGCATCGTCTTCCGTCTGCACGCCAATCACATCGTATGCGCGCAACGCACGCATAAGGGAGGCAGCCTCGGGCAAAGAGCGCATCAGGCTCCATGGCGGGAAGGGAATATGGAGAAAAAAGCCGATACGGGCTTTTACTTTTAAATGACGCAGTGCCTTCCCAAGCGGGAACAGGTGGTAATCATGCACCCAGACCACATCCCCATCCTCTAGCAAGGGGGCAAGGCTGTTTGCAAAAACCGTGTTTACGTCATCATAAATCTGCTGGTCGTGCCGGCTGTAGTTCATAAGCCCGGCACGGTAATGGCATAATGGCCATAAAATTCCGTTGGAATAACCCTGGTAAAATCCGTTATATTCCCTTTGGGTCAGCCCGATAGTTGCGTAAGTAACATTGCCGACCGTATCCACATTAAGCGGCCTGTCTGCGCTATCTCCTCCGATCTGCTGCCCTGACCATCCAAACCATAAACAGGGATGGTCCCGGACGGCATCCTTCAGAGCAACGGCCAGACCACCTGCAGGCTGTTTACGGCCGCGTAATGCTGGCACCCTGTTGGAAACAATGACCAGCCTCCGCATACCTCACCCCCTTCCTGCCACAAGGGATGACAACCAGGCCCTGAACACCGCAGGAGTTGGAAAATCCGCTGGAATACGGAAGAACACGCCCCCCATACGATGGACGGCGGCCATGCCATCCTCATCTGTTACATCATCACCCACGAACACAGGTTTACGCCCGGCAAAGGGAGCGGTTTCCATAAGAAGGGATACCGCGTACCCTTTATCCACCCCGGTTGGCCGGATTTCCCATGCCATTTTTGCAGACTGAAGCGTAAACGCCCCGTCAGACTCGCGCACCCACCGCTCTGCTGCCTGACGCAGAACTTCTGCTTTTTCTGGCGCTGCACGATAGTGCAGTACAAAGCCGCCCTGCTTATGTTCCAGCCGTGTACCCGGCAGGGTTGCCAGCAGGTCGGAAGCCTGCACCAGCCAGCGTTGTGGCATGGTTGGCAGAACAGCCCGCTCAATGGGACCACCCGGACGGTGACGAATGGCAACCCCATGCTCCCCTGCCACCGCAAACGGCACATCCCCCAGAAAATGGTCAATCTGGTCAATCGGCCTGCCAGAAATAATGGCTAACGCATCGCCACAGGCCTCACGCAGCAATTTCAGGGTATCCAGCAAGCCGGGTGGCACCACTACCGCCTCTGGCGTGGGCGCTATGTCCACCAAGGTACCATCAAAATCCAGCAAAAAGGCTGCCTGACTTAAAGATGGGATTTTAAAACGGTTATCCTGCGCAAAGGAGGAACCAAACACAACGCACCTCTTTAATTTCCTGTTTGCTGCGCCAGACACAACCTACATGCCGCAGGTTGTGCTGCACATCATGCTCAATACTTTTCAGACCAGAGGCTCAGTACGTCCCATCACTCTCCGGCTGGAACGGGTTGGCCTCCGGGGTAGCGGGTCTGGTGGGAGAAGCTGGAACTGCAAGACCCGGTTGGTCAGGCTGAGCTGGAGCAGCGCCGGAAGCCGCCCCCTCATCAACCGGCGCAGCCTCAGGCAACGGGGGCGGCGCTACGGGTTTGGGCAAAGGCGGCAGGAAGGGGGTCATATCATCCCCCTCGCAACGCACCATGCGCACATCGTAAACCGAACTTTCCAGCACCCCTAGACCCGGTTCGGCCGCCAGCATCCAGCCTTTAAAGCTCGCCCCACCGGGGTGCGTGTCCTGTATTTCCAACCATGCGGCGGCATCAGGCGCACGCGTTGGTGGGCGTTGGAGGCAACGCCGGGCCAGAATATCCAGATTTTTGTAATGTCTGGGCTCGCCCCCCACCGGCACGGACAGCACTTCCACATGGGCGTCCAACCGGTCCAGCACGCGCACAACCGCCGTGCCTTTACCTTGCCATGTCCCTTCCGGGTAAACCGCAGGTGGCGCAAGGGGCGTACCAACGGCCCAAGCCGAAGCCCCAAAACTGGCGGAAGCCAGCGCACTCAATAGCAGCAGACGGGAATACCGCCCCCATACAGAACACGTCATGCTCTGTTCACCTTGGGGGAAGAAAGGGAGGACACAAGCTCTGCCAGACGTTCACGCATAACCTGTTCACTTACTCCCATCAGCACTGCATCCTCAAACGCATCAGCAAGTACCTGCTGCACTTCCTGCCAGTTTTCTTCCAGCACCCGCAGCTTTTCCTGACACGAGACGGGCTGCCCGTCCTCCTGCGGCCATATGCGCAACGCCGTCATTCTGTCCGCCTCTATAATGATAACTATACCGGTTTTATGTCTGTTTCAGGGCAGATTTGCACTGCCTCCTCCATTGGAGGGGCCTGCTGCATCCTTGTTGGCCCGCGTTAACGTATCGGTCACGGAAAAAATGAATTTGCTCAAAAGCTGTTCCAGACTGATCGACCCTTGCGTCTGGCTGATGCTACCGCCAGCGGGCAGGGTCTTGTCATCCCCTCCGGGGGAAAGGGCAATATACTTGCCGCCAAGCAGACTATCGCTGGTAATGATGGCTGCCGTGTCCGCCGAGAGATGAATATCGGGCCGTACGGTAAAGACCACATGCGCCCGGAACGTCTGCGGATTTACACTTTCGCTCTGCACGGTGCCGATGGTGACCCCGGCCAACCGCACATCCGAACCCACATCCAGCCCGTCGATATGAGAGAAGTCAGCACTCAGCGGGTAACCAACCGTATCGCTCTTGCGCCCTTCGCCCACTACTGCTGCGACCAGCATACCCGCCAGAGCAACCAGCACGGCTGTGCCAGTCAGCAGCTCCGCCAGACTACGCCGTGATTTTTCCGCCATTGCCGATGCCATGAACTACGTACACTCCCTGATGCGAGAAACCACTCTAACAGGGAATGTGTCGCAAATCACGCCTCAGCCGTTCCCTCCGGTGTCCATGCCTCATAATCCCCGGTTGCGGGCGGGTGCTGGCCCGCTGCGTACAGGCTGCCCGGTGGGTGATAAGCCTGTGCTGTTCCGGTCATGTTAGGCTGGTGGGGCAGTTGCCACGGCTTGCGCTCCTGCTCGGCAATGGGCGCATCCAGCGTGTGGTGCAACCACCCCCACCATTCTGGCGGCACGGCGGAGGCGTCCTCCCCTTTCAGGTAGATCACCCAGCGTTCGGGGCGCTCCACGCCACCACCCTTGCGGGCCGGGCCGGTTGATTCATAATAACAGCGGCCATCGGCATCCTTGCCAACCAGCCGACCCTTCCGGCGCGTATGCAGCCATGTTCCGAAATTTGCCATGACGGGAATGATAGGACTCCGCGCCCCTTACGGTCCATGTTTTATCGCAAACCGGTCGATCAACCGCGCGCGAGCGGGTGAGAGCAAAAGTTATCCCCCATATCCTCATTTTGCAGGGTGATAACGGGCGCCCGAAGCTGTTTTGTCGGGTTACGCAGCCTGTGCGCCCGGCAGTAACATGCAGGCATGACAACAGCCAGACGCCATTGGAACGGTGTGCTGATGAGCACACTGGAGGCCGCAGCAGACCCGGACGCACCCCTTCGCTCCGTTACGCTGCCCGCAGAGTGGGATGTGGACGCCGCTTCCGCACTTGCCCAACTTGTGCCGGGTGACGGCCCGATCGACCTGCCTGCACTTGCATCGCAGTGGATCAGCGCCCTTGCGCCGGACGAGGCATCCGCCCGCTCTCTGGTCTGGCTGCTGCTGACACGGCAGGCCGCTCCAGTGGAGGCCGTGTGGCATTGCTCGTTCGACCGCCCGGCAGGCTTTGTGGTCAATCTGGCTGCTTTTGTCTCCCCCGGGGAAGGGTTTGCAGCCCGCACCTTTGTGGCTGCCCTTAAACTGATCTGCTCGGTTCTGCGCCATACGGCCCTAAACAAGGCGGACCAGCGGAATGGGGACCTGCTACTGCCCGACCTGTTTGTGCCCGCCGCCTCCGCCGGAACAGATGCGCCCCCCATGCAGACCGCCACGGCAGGGGATATCCTGCTGACCAATCTGGATGCCTGTCTGGCTGGAGTCGGTCTGGATTATGATAGTGAGGATGGCCGGGCCGCCGCCTGCGCCATTACCGCGCTGGCAACACTAACCGCCCATGCCGGACGGGGTCCGGAGTCTCTCCCCCTGCCGCCGGTCCGTACCGTGCTGCCCGGTCTGGGAGAAACCCTGCGTGCGGTCTGGAACGAAGCAGCGGTGGAAACCGACACGCCTCTAGCCCCGATTGAAACCGGTTTTTCCTCCCCCAACCCCATCGACGGGCTGCTTGGGGTAGAAGCGTGCGGTCTGGCCCCTGTTTTTTCCATGCTCCGACCCGATGGGCGGCTGGCCAGCAGCACCCAGCAACGGCTGGATGTACGGGGATTTACGGTAGAAACTGCTCTGGCCGCAGCCCTTGCGGGCGAGACGGTTCTGCCCCAGCCCGGCCCCAAGGCGCATCTGGCCATGTATCGCGCATTGACCGGCTTTGCAGACCGTATGCCCGCCCGGCCAGAAACACTCCCCACCCCCGTGCGCCTCAAACTGGAACGCGGTATGCGGCGGATTCTGCCCGCACGGCATGGCGGCTTTACGCAAAAAACCACCATTGGCGGGCACCGCCTGTTCATGCGCACCGGGGAATATGAGGATGGCACACTAGGCGAACTCTCCCTTACCCCCACGCGGGAAAGCAATATGGTGCGCGGGCTGATGGAAAGCTTTGGCGACGCCGTCAGCATTGGCCTGCAATACGGCGCTCCGCTGGAAGCCTATGTGGAAAACTTTGCCTATTCCTGCTTTGGGCCAGCTGGCACCGTGGAGGGCGACCCGGTTGCCTCCTATGCCACTTCCATGCTGGACTACGTGTTCAGGGCACTGTCCGACACCTATCTGGACAGGCGTCTGCCCGACGGCCCCCATCAGGACAGCACGTCCGAGCCGGACCCGCTGCTCCCGCTGGATCTGCCCGAAGGGGATGACACGCAGCCCACCCGCCCACGGCGCAACCTGCGTCTGGTCTGCTAATCTGCTAGGCTACGGTTTTTACTAAGGAACGGAACAAAACGCGATGAGCACTCCCCAATCCCGTCTGGCCGAACTGGGTATTGAACTGCCCACACCGGCGGCTCCCGTTGCCAACTATGTTGCCTGTGTTCAGACAGGTTCGCTGCTTGTCGTTTCTGGCCAGTTGCCCCTGCACAACGGCAAGCTGTTTGCCACCGGCAAGCTGGGCGACGCCGTAAGCGTGGAAACAGCCGTTGAAGCCGCGCGTTACAGCATGATCAACGTTATTGCGCAGGTTAAAGCGGCGGTGGGCGATCTCTCCCGCGTCAAACGTGTTGTGCGTCTGGGCGGCTTTATTGCCTGCACCCCCGACTTTACAGCCCACGCCTCCGTCATGAACGGTGCATCCGATCTGGCCGTTGCCGTGTTTGGTGATGCAGGCCGCCATGCCCGCTCGACCGTTGGCGTGCCCTCCTTGCCGCTGGATGCTCCGGTGGAAGTGGAAGGTCTGTTCGAGATCGCCTGACCAACCGGAATATACCTATGGCTGACTGGTCTGTTGCCCTGCATAACAGCATTCATGACATTCCCGCACAGGAGTGGATGCAATGTGCCGGGCAGGACAACCCCTTTGTCAGCCATGCTTTTTTAAGCGCACTGGAAGACAGCGGCTCCGTCCGACGTGAGACGGGGTGGATACCAAGGCATCTTAGCCTGCACGCCCCGGATGGTCGGCTGGCCGCTGTATGCCCCGCGTACCTTAAAGGCCACTCGTGGGGCGAATACGTTTTTGATCAGGGCTGGGCCCGCGCGTTTGAAGCCGCTGGTGGCCATTATTACCCCAAACTTCAAATTGCTGTTCCCTTTACACCAGCCCCCGGCCCCAGACTGCTGACACACCCCGACGCACCACCTGAGACCACGGCCGTTATGGCGGACGCTCTGCGGCAGATCTGCGCGGATACTGGTGTATCCTCTGCACATGTGACCTTCTGCACAGAGGCGGAAAGTTCACTTCTGGCGCAGCATGGATGGCTCCCCCGCCTTGGTCTGCAATACCACTGGCACAACAGGGGTTATGGGTCGTTTGACGACTTTCTGGCCACCCTTTCCGCCCGCAAACGCAAAAGCATCAAGCGCGAACGGCGAGACGCCAACAGTGCGGGCCTCACATTTGATGTCCTGCAAGGAGCCAGTATAACCCCGGCGAACTGGCAGGCATTTTACCAGTTTTACCAGAACACCATCGACCGCAAATGGGGCAATGCCTACCTAACGCCCGACTTCTTCCCGCTTATGGCCCAACGTCTGGGGGAACGTGTTGTGCTTATGCTGGCACGGAATGGAACAACCCCGGTCGCCGCCGCACTGAACCTGATGGGAACAGATACGCTGTATGGCCGCAACTGGGGCTGCGAGGGCAACTGGCCATTCCTGCATTTTGAACTCTGCTATTACCGCGCCATAGATTTTGCCATTGCCCATGGCCTGCAACGGGTGGAAGCTGGCGCGCAGGGTGAGCACAAAATCCAGCGTGGTTACCAGCCTACCCTCACCCATTCCGCCCATTGGTTACAAAGCCCGGGACTGTACAATGCGGTGGACCGTTTTTTGCAGGCCGAGCGACCAGCCATACTGGCCGAAGCCGAGCACCTGAACACTCTGACACCCTACCGGCAGGACAACAGCGCTCAGGCTCCATAGTCCTTCAGGCACCACAGGTGCCTGCCTCCATACTGCGGGCACGCGGCAGAAACATTGTCGTCACGCGTTTTTTTGCGTATGCCCGCCTGATCTTTTCCCACCCGTTTACGCGACCGGACCGGCACAGAACTGATGAGCACATCCTTCGTATAACTTCGTATAATGTATGCTATACGAAGTTATTACGAACTGATGAGCACATCCTCCTCCCTCCCCCCCGAACATCAGGCTTCCCTGATTGATGGCAAGGCTTTTGCCGCCACTGTGCGCCAGCAGATCCGCGAGGATGTTCTGGCCCTCCACGAACAGCACGGCGTGACTCCGGGGCTGGCTGTTATTCTGGTCGGCAATGACCCGGCCAGCGAGGTGTATGTCAAAAATAAAGCCATTCAGACCCACCATGCGGGTATGCGCTCCTTCATGCACATGCTGCCCGAAACCACGTCCGAAACCGAACTGCTGACCCTGATAGAGCGGCTGAACACGGACCCGGAAATTCATGGTATTCTGGTGCAGCTTCCCCTTCCCAAAGGGCTGGACGCCCGCCGCATTACCAACGCCATTCTGCCAGAAAAAGATGTGGACGGCCTTGGGGAAGTGAATGCGGGCCGTCTGGCGGTCAACCTGCCCGGTATTGTGCCTTGCACCCCACTCGGCTGCCTTATGCTGCTACGCGACCAGTTGGGCGATATGACCGGCCTCCATGCCGTGGTCATTGGTGCGTCCAACCTTGTGGGCAAACCCATGGCCCTGCTGCTACTGGGCGAAGGCTGCACAGTAACCGTTGCCCACATCCACACGCGGGACACAGCCGCCGTTGCGCGCGAGGCCGATATTCTGGTGGTGGCGACCGGCTGCCGGGAACTGGTAAAGGGCGACTGGATCAAGCCCGGTGCTACAGTTATTGACGTTGGGATTACCCGCACCCAGACTGAAAGCGGCAAAACCCGCCTTGTTGGTGATGTGGCGTTTGATGAAGCCGTAAAGGTAGCCGGACGCATTACCCCCGTGCCCGGTGGCGTTGGCCCCATGACCATTGCCTGCCTGCTTAAAAACACACTGACGGCGGCACAGATGCAGATTGAGGGAAAAACCGAATGAGCCTGAACCGCCTATGCGTTGAACTGATCCCCCGCTCTGCCGAATCTTTGGCGGAGGATGTGGAAACGGTCAAAACCGTTTTTCCCGTAGCGGATACGCTCAACGTGCCTGACCTCATGCGCTTCCCCCTCCGCAGTTGGGAAGCCGCAGCACAACTACACCCGACCTTCCCCCGCGTGATCCCCCATATCCGCGCAATAGACATTGCCCCCCATGCCCCCTTGCCAGGGGCGGAGCAGCCGGGGCTGGAAGAAATTCTGGTCGTACATGGGGACCCGCCTGCCGACCTGTCCATGCGTACATACCCCAACAGCACGGAAAGCATTATCCGTCGTTACCGCAAGGAAGCGCCGCATCTGCGGGTCTATGCCGCATTCGACCCCTACCGGCGTGCGCCATGGAAAGAGCTGGAGGACATAGCACGGAAAAAAGAAGCCGGAGCCAGCGGTTTTTTCACCCAGCCGGTTTTTGACTACAAGCTATTTGATCTGTGCCGTGAATGGCTACAGGGCGAGGATGTGTTCTGGGGGCTATCCCCCGTTATTGGTCCGCGTTCCCGCTCCTATTGGGAGACCACAAACCATATTGTGTTCCCCAAGGATTTTTCCACAACACTTGAATCCAACATCGCTTTTGCCCAGACTGTCCTGCGTGAACTGAATCAGGACAAGGGGAGCGCATACCTCATGCCTGTACGCGTCAAGCTTGAGCATTATCTCCCTGCCCTGCTTGAAGCAGTATCCTGAACAGGTCCCCCGGTAAAACAGCTCTATTTCAGAGGTATTTTACCGGGTTTACCACTTTGATATGACCGGGGTGCATGGTGTTTCATCTTCTCTCATTTCATGGTGCGCTGGTCGGTTTTACCGGGCGACACCTGCACCCCCTCAGCCCCGCTGCGGGCACAACCCGCACCACCACACCTGTTGTGCTGGACACGCAACATAACGCAATCACCCCCGGTGGTGCCTTTGTGCGCGCACAACCCATAAGCACGGTGACAAACCGCCCGTTGGTCGCGCTCCGGGCGGGCAATGCTTACCTTTCCAGCCGCAGCCCCACCCAGTTTGATGCCGTTCCCCTCTGTGCGTCATGGGAGCATTTTCTGCTTGTCTCACCAGAGCGAACAGACCTGCTGCGCACGCTGCTCCGTGGCATATGGCATGAGGGCCGCACCTTTGTCGGCCAGCCAACCTGCTTTGGCCATAACCTGCAACTGGGGCCGCATACATGGCCCATAGAGCAATTGCAGGCCGAATTCCGTGCCGACACGCTGACCCTATGGACCGATGCCGCCCCCCAAAAGGTCACCCTGACGGCCTGCCCCTCCCGCGCGCTTGATGAGCTGCTGGACAACATAACCGAATTACTGGAGGTCGGGGCCTTCCGCCGTGCGCTCAGCCCTTGGGTGAGTGTGGAAGACGTGCGCGAGCAGGTTCTCAGGCTCAGCATCACACCCTCCGCCATAGCGCCCTGCATCACTCTGGCCCAGATATGCTGCCTGTTTGGGCAAGGCGAACTGGGCAACCAGTTTGTAACCTATGCCCAGTCTTTTGCCCCAATGGCAGACCTGCTGTGGCTACAGGCACTTATAGCCCTGCGTATGCATGACCACGCACACGCGGCTGACCTACTGGCCAGCGCCTTGCAGGAACGCTACCCAAAGCAGGACTTTACCGCCACGCTCCCCACACTTCTGACCCGCCTGAGGCAGGGAGAAGACGCGCTGCTGCTTGTGCCTGACATGCTGTATGACTACGACCTGCCAACCTTTGACGAGCGGTTCGACACACTTCTTGTACCCATGCGACTATCTTCCAAAAACAGCATGGATATCCGTCAGGTTTACGCAACACTCTTCCAGAACGCATACCAGAGGATGGATACCACCAAAGATCTGCGACTGCTGGAAAGTGAGGCCCGGCTGAATGGCCTGAGCTGGTGGACAGAAACCGCCATGGGGCACACAAGCTGGCTGGCTGGCCTTCGGGCTGAGGCAGACACGCACTATGCCATTGCCCGCCGTCTGGCCCTACAGGAAGGGGCCGTACCTTTACCCGAGAATATGGGTATTTTCTCGTGGCTGGGAGCGCAGGAATGCAGCCAGCTGGCCAGCCGCGCCGTACCCGACCGCACAGGCGTGTCACGCTGGGTGTGGCAATTCAGCCCGGCGGACACTCCGCCTGCATTGTGTTTGGTTTTTGCGTGCGATAGTACGCACTTCCATCTCCTGCCGGGACTTATCCTCTCCCTGCTCCATGCTTACCGGGAAGACCGTTCCGCCGGACCTGTGCAGCTTTGCATTGGTGTGGCCAACCCCAATACGGAACAACTGGCCTTTTTACGCACGGTGGCCGAATGGCTGGAACACTACGCCACAAGCCTGCGCCTGAGCTTTGGCCACGGCACCACCGCGTTGCAGGACGCAGCGCTGGAACCGGCGTTGCGTTACCTCATCCTGCCAGACGTTGTGGCCCAATTCCGTTGCCCGGTCATGACGGGGGACTGTGCTGGGTATTTTCCGACCAACACAGCTACGTTGCTCCGTACGCTCAAAAACACGGCCACCTACGGGTTTGACCTCCCACTGTTCAACCATGAGGGCCAGCAGACAAGTGGCACCCCGTGGGACATTGGCACGGACATGGCGTATTTTGGCGAGCCAGATCGCCTGCCCGCCATTGCTGCTTTTATGAGCGATTATCTGAACACGGTTTATACGCCGCAAAGTGCGGTCCATACCGCAATGGACCGCTGTGCGCTGGCGCAGATGCTACGGCACTTCATTCTGCCCCGATGGAGTGCGCTTTCCATCCGCTTTCTAAACGAGGGACCAGCCGTTCTGGTCATGCCTGCAAAAACTGTGACGTCTGCGGCCGCCCCCATATCACAGGCAGATGTGCTGCATGATCTGGCAGTCCATACACCACGCAGGGTTCCAAAACCCAGCCAGCCCAAAACCTGAACGGCCAGCCCGTTACAAGCTGGTCGTTCAGGCGCGGGATGAGGGTTTAACGGCTCCCGTAAAGAGCCGTCAGGCTGGCTGATCCCAATTGATGATGGTGCGCCATAAACCCGACCAGAGCCGGGCTGGCATCTGGCGTAACATCCAGCGTGGGCACATCCAGCGCATAAACCGTAAAGACATAACGGTGCACCCGCCCCGCTGGTGGCGCAGCGCCCCCATAACCGGGCTCGCCAAAGTCGGTCCTGACCTGCATAGCCCCTTCCGGCAGACCTGCCTTGCCTGAACCAGCCCCTTCCGGCAGGGACGTTGTGGTGGCGGGTATATTAACCACAACCCAGTGCCACCAGCCGGAACCTGTTGGGGCATCGGGGTCATAAACCGTGACCACAAAGCTTTTGGTCCCCTGTGGGGCACCATGCCATTGCAGTGCGGGAGAAAGATTCTGCCCGTTTTGGCCCATGCCATTATAGACCTGAGCCTGTGGCAGCACATCCCCATTGGCAAAGGCCGGACTTGTCAGAACAAACGCCATAACAGGTACTCCCCGTTACCAGTTCTTGCTGATCAGCCAGAACTCTTCGGATGTCAGGGTAACACGCTCACCGGATTCGGCTGCGGCCGTAGCCAGCGCTTCAATCCGCTCGATCATGATCACCTTTCTCACGTGGGTTTCAGATGTTTCTGCACTGGTTTTAAGCACACCAAGCGAAACACCAGCAGCTTTGGCTACACGGGCCGCATCAAGCAAAGCATAGGACATGCTGGGACGTCTCCTTACATAAACTGTGTGCCAGACGAGGACTGTTCTGGCTTCTTCAGGGCGAATCTGGCCCTGCGCGGTCATCTGTGCAAGCCCTATGGGGTGGAGGCTGCCCTCCCTTTCCCTCTGGCATTACGCCATCCTATTGCGTAAACCCGGCACACCATGAGCAACCGCACCGAAGATTTTGACTTCCACCTCCCCGAGGCCCTGATTGCGCAGGAGCCCGCCCGCCCGCGTGAATCTGCCCGTCTGCTGGACGCAACAACACCCGGCACGCTGGTAGACCGCCATGTGTGTGACCTGCCACACCTGCTGCGCAAGGGGGACCTGCTGGTCGCCAACAACACGGCCGTTATTCGCGCACAACTCCATGCCCTGCGGGGGGAAGCCAGAATTGGCATTACCTTGGACCAGATCCGGCCTGATGGCACATGGCATGTGCTGGTCCGCAACGCCCGCCGCCTGAAGGTGGGAGACACGCTCACCTTCCCCAACTCGGTGGAGACGGCGCAGGTTGTTACGCTCGAACCCGGCGGTGGTGCCTGCTTACGCTTTTCCTGCGAGGGAGATGCGTTTGATGCGTTTTTGCAGGCAGCCGGTGCGCTGGCTCTCCCCCCGTATATTCATCGACCTCATGGACCAACGGCGCAGGACAGCAAGGACTACGCCACGATTTTTGAACGCTACAAAGGCGCTGTAGCAGCCCCCACCGCCGGGTTGCACTTTACGCCCGAACTGCTGGCGGCAGTGGATGCAACAGGAGCCGAGCGGTGTACGCTTACACTGCACGTGGGGGCTGGTACCTTCCTACCCGTCAGAGCGGACGACATTACCCAGCACCACATGCATTCAGAACACGGGGTCATCACACCGCAAACAGCCGAGCGCATTAACGCCACACGGGCTGCGGGGGGGCGTATTATTGCTATTGGCACCACCACCCTGCGCCTTTTGGAGAGTGCGGCCGACGAGCACGGCATTGTGCACCCGTTTGAGGGCGAGACTGCCATTTTCATCCGTCCCGGCTACCGCTTCCGGGCTGTGGATGTGCTGATGACCAACTTCCACCTGCCACGCTCAACCCTGTTCATGCTGGTGTGCGCTTTTGCCGGGCAGGAACAAGCCAAAGCGGCTTATGCCCATGCCTTAAAGACCGGCTACCGCTTTTATTCCTACGGCGATGCCTGCCTGCTGCGCTGCGCAAACAGCATCCATGCCCACTAACCCTCCCCTGCAAGACCACCCCACAAGGACCACCCGATGAGTCGTTTCCACTGGACCTGTGAAAGCACGGATGGCGCTGCCCGCGCAGGTATGCTGCACACAGCCCACGGCCCCGTGGCCACGCCCACCTTTATGCCGGTAGGCACCGTTGGCACGGTCAAAGCCATGACCATGGACGCCGTGCGTTCCACCGGTGCGGGCATTGTGCTGGGCAACACCTACCACCTTATGCTCCGCCCCGGTGCTGCACGGGTACGGGCACTGGGGGGCCTGCACCGCTTTATGGACTGGTCCGGCCCGATCCTGACCGATTCGGGGGGCTTTCAGGTCATGTCGCTCGGGGCGCTGCGGCGGCTGGACCAGGACGGTGTGACCTTCCGCTCGCATATTGATGGCTCCGAACACCGGCTGACACCGGAGAGTTCCACCGGCATCCAGCATGATCTGGATGCCACCATCACCATGTGTTTTGACGAATGCCCCGCCCTGCCAGCCCCACCCGAGGCCATTGCAGCGTCCATGCGCCTGTCCATGCGCTGGGCAGCCCGCTCGCGCGAGGCTTATGTGCAGCGCACGGGCTATGGCCAGTTTGGCATTGTGCAGGGTGGCACGGAAACCGACCTGCGCACCGAGAGCGTAAAAGCCCTGACCGATATAGGGTTTGAAGGCTACGCCATTGGTGGCCTTGCCGTGGGCGAGGGGCAGGAGCTCATGTTTGCAACGCTGGATACCACAACCCCGATCATGCCGGCTGATAAGCCGCGCTACCTTATGGGTGTTGGCACCCCCGATGATCTGCTGGGCAGTGTGCAACGTGGTGTGGACATGTTTGACTGCGTCATGCCCACCCGTGCAGGCCGCACCGCACGCGCCTATACCGAGCGGGGCACACTCAACCTGCGCAATGCCCGCCACGCTACGGATGCACGCCCCATTTCCCCCCACTGTGACTGTCTGGCCTGCTCGCGCCATAGCCGCGCCTATCTGCACCACCTGTTCCGCGCGAACGAAATTTTAGGCCCCATGCTGCTGACGTGGCATAATATTGCCTACTACCAGCGCCTCATGCGCCAGATCCGTCAGGCCATCATGGACAAAAATCTGGACGCAACCGCCGCCACCATGCGGGCCGAATGGGCCGCACAGGACTGGACAGAGGATGAGATGCCACAACCGCTCATTCCCCCCATACCGTAGCACCCGTTCAGACAACCCGGGTAACTGACCTGACCATGACAAAGGCCAAACCTCCGCCACCGCAGCCAGCGGCACACCCGGCCAGCCGCCTTGCCGAACGCATTCGCAACAAGGCGCTGGAACTGGGGTTTGACGCCATTGGCTTTTGCCCTGCCGCACTGGGGCCGGAGGTACGTGAGCGTTTGCAGGATTTTCTGGCAAACGGATATCATGGAGAAATGGGCTGGCTGGCCGAACGCACGGACCAGCGTAGCCAGCCGACCGCCTTATGGCCGCAGGCACGCACGGTTATTGCTCTTGGCACATCCTACGCCCCATCCAACAATGCGCTGGCAACCCTGCAACAGCCAGACCGTGGCAATATCTCTGTCTATGCCCGCCACAGGGATTATCATGATGTTATTAAGGGGATGCTCAAGCATCTGGCGCAATTTGTGGTGCGGGAAGGCAAACAGGCAGCACCCTTCGGCCCGGACGTTAAAGTCTTTGTAGATACAGCCCCCGTGGCTGAAAAACCTCTGGCGGCACAGGCCGGACTAGGCTGGCAGGGCAAACATACCAACCTTGTCTCCCGCCAGCATGGTAGCTGGCTCTTTTTGGGAGAGATCTACACAACGCTTGACCTCCCCACCTCCCCGCCCTCCGGCGGAGGATGTGGCAGTTGCAGCCGTTGCCTGACCGCCTGCCCCACGCAGGCTTTTCCCACACCGTACCAGATGGATGCACGGCGCTGCATTTCCTACCTGACCATTGAACACGCAGGCCCCATTCCACCAGACCTGCGCCCCATGATGGGCACCCATATTTACGGATGTGATGACTGTCTGGCCGTCTGCCCGTGGAACAGGTTTGCCAAAGCGGCGCACCTTATGAAACTCCAGCCCAGACAAGATTTGATAGCCCCGGAACTGGCGACACTCAGCCAACTGGATGATGCGGCATTCAGGACCCTGTTTTCGGGCTCTCCTGTCAAACGGATTGGCCGCAACCGCTTTATCCGCAATGTGCTGATTGCTATTGGCAATTCGGGCAGGCCATCCCTGCTTCCCCATGCCCACACCCTGTGCATGGACCCCGACCCGGTTGTAAGAGATGCTGCATTCTGGGCCGTGGCATCCCTTGAAAGACGCATGACATGAGCAGACATTTGCGCAAACGCAGCCTGATTCTGGCCGGGCACGACACAAGCGTGGCGCTGGAACCCACCTTCTGGGCCGTATTGGAACGCATGATCGCCAACCAGAATGTCACGCTGGTACAACTGGTGACACAGGTTGATGCCACCCGCGCGCCAGACCAATCCCTTGCTTCGGCCCTACGGGTCCATGCCGTGGAATGGCTGCAACAGCGCGCGGATGCTCCGACCTTTAAAAACCCTTCCTAATCCGCGCTTTTTAGAAAAGAATGGTCCTGCACGGCTAACCAGCCAGACGGCCTTCCACGGTGGTCACACACTGGCCACCCACGTCCACCGCACCATCCACGCCAACACACACAGAAACACGACCATTCCGGCCTACGCAGCCCCCCTGCGTAGCCAGATAGTGCGCCTGCCCCGGCGGCAGAAGCCCCTGCACGTGGCGGAACACGGCAACGCTGCCATTGCCACTGCCACATACGGGGTCCTCATTCACACCTTGGGAGGCAGCAAAGGACCGCACTTCTATATCCGCGTCATCATGACCATGCGTGGCAAAAACGCTTATCCCTGTAGCGCCAAGCCGATGTTCAAACACCTGCGAACGCCCAAAGTCCGGCCTAAGCGCCAAAAGCTGCTCCACACTCTTCAACCGGGCCACAACCCAGACCGGGCCAACATCCACCATCATTGGGCGGGCCGTGCGGTCCACGGGCGCACCCAGAATAGCCTCCAGATCCTCTATATCTGCTTCATCCAGCTCCGCGTGCCGGGCTGGTGGTAATGTAAAGGACAGGCTCCGGTCCTTACCGCTCCCACTGACATTCAACGTGACAAGGCCAACCCCGCATTCCTGCACCAGTTGCCCCTGCCGTGGCGTGGCGCGGCCAGCCTCCAATGCGGCATGGGCGCTCCCCAGTGTGGGATGGCCAGCAAACGGCAGTTCGTTCCGAGGGGTAAAAATACGCAGTTGGTAATCTGCCTCCGCATTCTGCGCAGGCAGCAGAAAGGTCGTTTCCGACAGGTTCGTCCAACGGGCGATGGCCTGCATGGTTTGTGTGTCCAACCCCTGTGCATCCAGCACTACGGCCACCGGATTGCCCGCAAACGGCATTTTCGTAAAAACATCCACGACTTTGTATGTACGTTGCATGAGATTCCTCGCCTGAAAACAGTGTGACCGAATGTTCTGCTGGTGGGGTACTGCTTATGAGGTCTGCATAGGTTTTATGGCGGATAGCAGACCAAGAACAAAGCGATTAAGAGGCACACCCAGACCATGCCGGTCTGCCGCCCTGACAAGCGCGCCAGTTATGGCGTCATACTCCAGTGGACGCCCTGCCAGCCGGTCCTGCAACATGGATGTTGTGCTGTCCGGCGGTATGGTCTGGAACCACGCTATGGTCTCCTCCACATTCTGCGCCGTAAGGGATGCCCCCTCCGCCTGCCCAACCTGCACCACTTCAGTCATAATCTGGCGCGCGTTTGCAATCATCTCCGGCTCACGCATGACGCCCGTGTGCCGTCCGCTCAAAGCGGTCAGAGGATTGGCGGCACTATTGGCCAGAAGTTTGGTCCAGACCACGGTCGTCATATCTGCCGCCGTGGTCACACGCATACCCCCCTGTTGCATGGCCATAACCACATCCTGCACACCCGCCCCTTGAGGCAGACACACATCAACCGCACCGATTCGACGTAAAACAGTCCAACCCGGCGCCAACCGCTCGGCATTAAAATACACAACCGTCGGCAACCCCACCGCCATAGGCGCATGAAGAGCAAGGCGCTCACGCTGTTCAAGACCATTTTGCGCAACCAGCACACGTACGTCAGGGCGGTTCACGGCATGCAGCCAGTGCGCCACATCCGCTGTCTGATGCGCCTTGACCGCCAGAACCACCACTGTGCAGGCACCCAGTTCCTCAGGGGTACGGGCATGGCGAACCGGATAGGTGGCAGTCTGACGACCTTCGCTCAAACAGAGCCGGTCAAAGGGAGTGCGGGCGCCGCAAACAGTGACTCCCCACCCCGCATGGGCAAGGGTTGCAACCAGCGCAAGCCCGACTGCCCCTGCCCCAATCAGAGCGACAGTTGGCTGGCCAGTGGCCGGAAGTAAGGGGGTATCTGTCATCATCCCTGTCTTTTAACGCCAAACGCGCCACAGGCACATTGCTGCCCATCTTTGGAGGTAACCCTGTGCAGACTAGGGTTACACACCAGAACATGGTAAAAGGGGACATGGCTATTTGGGGCAAAATATTTGGTGGCGTAACCGGCTTTGCCGTTGGTGGGCCAATTGGTGCGGCTTTGGGCACAGCCCTGGGCCATGCGGCGGACAATGGCACCTTGCTGCAACCACCCGCCGTAGGCTGGAGCGACCGGTGGGCCGCCCGTGCCCGCCCGGACCCCAATGGCGCGGCCGCTTTTGTAGCCGCCAAACTGGCCGCCACGTTGGGCAAAAAAGAACAGCTCTACGGCCTGACATGCGTTATTCTGGCCGCCAAGCTGGCCAAGTGCGATGCCCCGGTCAACCGGCGGGAGATCAACGCCTTTAAAGCGCGGTTCCGTGTTCCTGACGAGAACATGCGCGACATTGGCCGCCTGTTTGACATGGCCCGCCAGAGAACGGACGATTACGAGGCCTTCGCGCGTGAGTTGGGGCAGGCCTACGCCAAAGACAAACCTCCGCTCGAAGACCTGATGGGAATCCTGTTTGCCATCGCCCGCGCCGATCTGGCCGCCGACGAACCCCTTGCTCCGGAGGAACTCCGGTTTCTCAAACGTGTGCATCATCTTTTCGGGCTGGGCCGTGGCGCGTGGGAACGGGCGGAACAGGGCCGAGCACGGGCTGCCATGGGCGAGGAAGATGCCTACGCCATTATGGGTGTCAGTTCCTCCCTCTCCAACGAGGAACTTCGGGCGCACTGGAAAAAGCTCGTCAGGCAATACCACCCGGACATTATGGCCGCCCGCAACGCCAGCCCCGAAGAGGTGCAGGTCGCCTCTGTCCGTATCTCCAGAATCAACGCGGCGTGGGACATCATCAAACGCGAACGGGGGCTGTAACGCTGGATTCCCACACGGCATCACATCCCCAGCATCATGTGCGACTTTCAGGCAACAGCGGTTGCAAAAATCCGCACTCCCCGGCAGAAAGGGTAAGATGCAAAGGGCTATTTTTGTCCCCTGCCCTCTACGCAGAGAAGCCCTGCCATTGCACCCTGCGTTTCTCATGGTAGAGAAGGCAGCAATAACAGGTCTGCCGAGCAGGCCATGCGGACGTCACAAGGCAAAGGTAAAGGTGGCAATGATTTCAGGACGGAACGGCTCACGGCTCCGCCCTCGCGCTCAGGATCAGCATGATCAGACGCGGGAAGGTTCCTCGGTACATCGCCGTTTCCGTCTGGGAACACTTTGCCTTGGTCTGGTGCTGGTCGGCACGACCGGGTGCAGTGCCATTAAAGCCCCCGTGCCCAAAGACCCTGACGCCCTTGCCGAATACAAGGCCGCCAACGACCCGTATGAACCGTTGAACCGCAAAATGTTCAACCTGACCATGAAGTTCGACACATGGGCTCTGCGGCCGGTTGCCAAGGCTTACGTATGGGCCGTGCCACGCCCGGTGCGGAATTCGCTGGGCAACATGATTACGACTATGAACGAACCTTCGGTCTTCTTTAACGATGTGGGGGCAGGCAAACCCCGCCGTGCAGGGGACTCGTTCGTACGCTGGTGCATCAACATGACCGTGGGTATTGGCGGGTTGATTGATGTGGCCAAAATGGCCGGCTTCCCGCATCATGATAACGATGCGGGCCTGACCATGGCCAACTGGGGTATTTCCTCTGGTCCGTACCTGTTCCTGCCAATGGGTCCGTCCTCCTTCCGTGATGGCATTGGCTACGGGATTGATCAGGGTCTCTCCCCGTGGGATTATGTTCCCCGTGGGTATGGGCTGGTCAGCTTTAACTGGGCCTATAACATGATGGGCGTTGTTCATGGCCGCTCTGAGCATCTGGAAGATCTGGATGCCTTGCAGCGTGATGCTCTGGACCCCTACGCCACCATCCGCAGCGCATACCAGCAACAGCGCAAGGCGCAGGCCGAAGCCATTAAAAATGATCGGCGCGCCACTGTGCCAGACTGGTATCAATAACTAACAACAAGAAGGTAGCGCAGACATGAAACTTCTTTCTGGTCGTCGTATTGTTCTCGCCACTCTGGCCCTAACATGCGCCAGCGGACTGTTTGCCCTGCCTGCCCGCGCAGCGGATAACGCCAAGCAGTTTATTCAGAGCTTTGGCACCCAGCTTGTCGCCATCGTCAACAGCCCTATTCCGCTCCCCGAAAAGAAGACCAAGGTGCTCCCTCTGGTTCAGAAAAACGTGGATATTGATGGAATTGGCCGTTACTGCCTTGGCCGTTACTGGAAAATTGCCACACCGGACCAGAAGCAGCGTTATCTGGGCCTCTTCCATCAGGTTCTGGTTAACGCCATTACCGATAAGCTTGGCGAATACCGTGGCGTCAGCTTTACAATTGGTGATGTCAGTAAATCCGGTAGTGATGACGCCGTAAACGCCACCCTTATGCGCCCGCAGCAGCCCCCTGCCGCCATGCAGTGGATTGTCAGCTATGAAAGTGGTGAACCAAAGGTTGTGGACGTTATTGGTGAAGGTGCGAGCCTGCGTCTGACCCAGCGGAATGACTACTCCTCCTTCATTGCCCGTAATGGCGGCAATGTGGATACGCTGCTCTCCGCCCTGCAAAAGCAGCTGGACCGCCACGCTCAGCCCGGCAACTGAATCGGAAAACGGTTTTTAACAGACCATAAAAAAGGCACCCATCTGGGTGCCTTTTTTTATGGTCGCCTGCTTTCGTACACGACCATGGTCTGCCCATTTCTAACAAATGTCTCGCAGACATGCATACCAATACCCCCCAGAATAGTACGGGAAGCCACATTGCTTTCGGCGGCAACAGCAATAACCCTATGCAGCCCAGCATCATGCGCAAAGTTAAGGGCGGCATTAGCAGCCTCACGCGCAATACCACGGCCCCTTGCACTGGCGAACAGGGCAAACCGTAGCCCAAACCCGCGCCCATCTGGCCGGTCATGAATGCCGGTCATCCCGACAAACTGTCCATTTTCATGAATGGTAAAAATACCAACGCGATGACAGGCCCAAAAAGCAATGTCATCCGCCATCTCGCGCTCGGCCTGCTGGCGGGTACACACGCCGCCCAGCATCTGGCCAAAAGCACCGCCATCGGCCTTTAGGCGCACCATATCTTCCATATCCCGCCATGTAACGGGTTTAAGAAGCAGGCGAGGCGTTCTGACCGAGCGTAAATCCACTGGTCAGAACCCGGAACAGAGGAAGGCTCCATAATGGAGCCCCCAGACCCGCACCCTTTTAACGGGCAATCGGTTTGTAATGAATACGTCCCGGTTCCGTGGCATCCGGCCCAAGGCGACGGCGCTTGTCTTCTTCATATGCCTGGAAGTTACCTTCAAACCATTCAACGTGGGAATCACCCTCGAATGCAAGGATATGCGTCGCCAGACGGTCAAGGAACCAGCGGTCATGGGAAATAACCACAGCACACCCGGCAAACTCAGCCAGTGCGTCTTCCAGTGCACGCAGCGTATCCACGTCCAGATCGTTGGTCGGTTCATCGAGCAGGATCACGTTGCTTTCCTGCCGCAGCATTTTGGCCAGATGAACGCGGTTACGTTCCCCCCCAGAGAGCACACCAACTTTTTTCTGCTGGTCTGAGCCTTTGAAGTTAAAAGCCCCGACATAGGCGCGGGAAGGAACAGCCCGCTTACCCAGATAGATCACATCCGTACCGCCGGAAATTTCTTCCCAGACCGTTTTGTCGGGGGACAGGTCATCTCGCGACTGGTCAACATAACCAAGCTTGACCGTCTCCCCGATTTTCAGCTCACCTGCATCCGGCTTGTCCTGCCCAATAATCATTTTGAACAGGGTGGACTTACCGGCACCATTCGGCCCGATAACCCCAACAATACCCCCCGGCGGCAGCTTGAAGCTCAGGTTGTCAATCAGCAGGCGGTCACCAAACCCTTTGGACAGGTTATCGGCTTCAATAACCGTACCACCCAGACGCGGGCCGGGCGGGATAACAATATCGGCCACGCCACCCACTTTTTCCGCACTGGCGGCAAGCATTTCCTCATATTTAGCAATACGGGCCTTGCTCTTGCTCTGACGGGCCTTGGGGCTGGCGTTAATCCACTCCTGCTCGGCGGCAAGGGCACGCTGGCGCGCACTTTCTTCCTTTTCTTCCTGCGACAGGCGCTTACGCTTCTGTTCCAGCCAAGAGGAATAGTTGCCTTCAAACGGAATGCCGCGACCACGCTCGATTTCAAGAATCCAGTTTGTCACGTTATCAAGGAAGTAACGGTCATGGGTAATGACCATAACCGTGCCATCGTAGTCGCGCAGGGTCTTTTCCAGCCACGCCACGCTTTCAGCATCCAGATGGTTGGTGGGTTCGTCCAGCAGCAGCAGGTCTGGTTTTTCCAGCAGCAGGCGGCACAGAGCCACGCGGCGGCACTCACCACCGGACAGTTTTTCAACAGAGCTATCCGCAGGCGGGCAGCGCAGGGCATCCAGCGCGATTTCCAGCTTACGGTCCAGCTCCCAGCCGTCGCCCGCATCAATCTTTTCCTGCAATTCGGCCTGTTCAGCCAGCAGGGCGTTCATTTCGTCGTCTTCCATGGGCTCGGCAAAACGGGCGGAAATTTCGTTAAAACGATCCACCGCTTTTTTCAGGTCGCCAAAACCCAGAGCAACGTTTTCACCCACAGTCAGCTTGGGGTCCAGCTGAGGTTCCTGTTCCAGATAACCAACACGTACGCCTTCGGCCGCCCAGGCCTCACCGCCGTATTCTTTATCAATCCCGGCCATAATCTTAAGCAGGGTGGACTTACCAGCGCCGTTAACACCCAGAATACCAATTTTGGCACCCGGCATGAAGGACAGGGTGATACCTTTGAACACCTCACGCCCACCGGGATAGGACTTGGTCAGATCCTTCATCACATAGACGTATTGATAGGATGCCATGATGATGAACTCCCGTATGCGGAATAAACTGAAAAAATATAGGTGCCACAGGCAGCGCTGCTGGCTGGAACAGCCTGCGCCCGGCAGGACTTGAACCCGCAACCAAGCCGTTATGAGCGGCCCGCTCTAACCAATTGAGCTACGGGCGCGCAGGCGAGTATCTGATTACGCAACCAGAGCCATTTGGCAAGGGTCTAGCGCAGGAAAATCCATATATCACCCGTTTATACTCCGGCTCTTGGCAAGCCGCGGGCGGACGGATAGGGTCTGCATCCATTCCCTTTATTTATCGGTTGGAGCAGTGTTCATGGACGTTTCCAAACTTTCTCCCGGCAAGGATGTGCCGTTCGACATCAATGTCGTGATTGAAATCCCGCAGGGTTCCTCTGTCAAATACGAAATCGACAAGGAAAGTGGCGCCCTGTTTGTTGACCGTTTTCTGTTCACGCCCATGGCTTACCCAACAGCTTATGGCTTTATTCCCAACACACTGGCAGCCGATGGCGACCCGACGGATGCCCTGGTTCTAACCCCAGCCAACGTTGTGCCGGGCAGCGTCATCCGGGCCCGTCCCATTGGCGTGCTGAAGATGGAAGACGAATCTGGGCAGGACGAAAAGATCATCTGCGTCCCGCACGACAAGGTGCACCCTGAGTTCTCCAAGGTCGAAACCACCGATGACCTGCCGGAAATTACGGTCAAGGCCATTGAACACTTCTTCACCCGCTACAAGGACCTTGAAAAAGGCAAGTGGGTCAAAGTGACTGGCTGGGGCACGAAGGAAGAAGCAGGCTCCTTCATCGTCAAGGCTCTGGAAGCCGCCAAAGCCAAATAAGGCGCTTTATCTGGCAGGCATACAGGCCCCACAGCCCCAATGTCTGCCAGACTTCATATGCCGGATCACACTACGCGTGTGAGATAAAGTTCATATATCCCCAATTATCAACCAGCCGGTTTTCCGCCATGCTGGGAACGACACCACAGCCTTTTTCTGTTCCAAGGTGACGTTCATGCCCCACCCCTCCCCCAAAAAGCAGCCATCCCTGTTTATTCCGCATGGAGGCGGTCCGTGCTTTTTTATGGACTGGCCACAGACATGGGACCACATGGCCGCTTTTTTACGTGGGCTGGCAGGGTCACTCCCGCAAAAACCGGATGCCATTGTCGTCGTCTCCGGCCATTGGGAGGAACAGGGCGTAACAGTGACCTCCAGCCTGCACCCCAACCTGATATACGACTATTACGGCTTTCCACCCCACACCTATGCTCTGCAATACCCCGCTCCGGGCAACCCGGCGCTAGCACAGCGTGTACGCATGTTGCTTGAGGATGCTGGCATTGCCAGCGCCGAAAACGCACAACGCGGGTTTGACCACGGGGTGTTCATTCCTTTTATGCTGGCCTTTCCCCAAGCTGACATTCCCATTGTGGAACTGTCCTTGCAGGCCGATCTGGACCCGGCCGCCCATTTGGCTATTGGCGCAGCCCTTGCCCCTTTGCGCGCAAATAATGTGCTGATTGTGGGCACGGGTTTGAGCTACCATAACCTGAGCCACTTCATGAACGGCTCCCCCCTGACCGACCAGCCAGCAAAAGAGTTTGACGCATGGTTGACCCGTACTGTTTGCGCTCCACCGCCTGAACGGACTCTGGGGCTGGTCCAGTGGGCACAGGCTCCGGGAGCGCGCGTGTGCCACCCACGGGCGGAACACCTGCTCCCCCTTATGGTTGCCGCAGGCGCTGCAGGGCAGGACCATGGGCAACAGATTTATAGTGACACGGTTCTGGGCAAGGCCCTCTCAGGCTACCGCTTTGGATAGCACGGCCAGCAGGCACACATTTTGGCGCTTAAACCCAACAGAACATTGGAAAAAATTCGGTTCTTTGCATTTTTTTCTGAAATGCCTGTTGCCAAAGAAAAAACATCGTTATAAAGCCCCACATACCAACGCACACAACTGGTGAGCGTTGAGAATGCGGGTGTAGCTCAGTTGGTTAGAGCGCCGGCCTGTCACGCCGGAGGTCGCGGGTTCGAGCCCCGTCACTCGCGCCACTTTCCTTTACAATTTAATGGTTTATGAAAGTGGCGCCGAGCGCCCTTCTGTTTTGTAGACAAAGCGCCTCAACCGGCCGTAGGAACGACCGGTTTCACCCCCTCCATCTGAGCAGCATTTAGTTCTGCAATGCGTCCGCACCCTGCAACGTTACAGCAACGGCATGCACCGTAGCCGCAATACGTGCTGCGGTCTGCACAGCAGCGGCACCCAGCGCATCCCGCACGATCTTCTCATGGCTGGTTACGCACAGGTCACACCCATTGATAATGGATACAGCCAGACACCACAGTTCAAAGTCGGCCTTGTCCACACCGGGGTTGCCAATCACGCTCATACGAAGCTGAGCTGGCATTTTGGCATATTCGCCACCAGCCATATGCACAAAACGGTAGTAAATGTTGTTCATACCCATAATGGCATTGGCGGACTGTGCGGCGGCCAACGCCTGTTCGGACAGAACATCGCGGAACTGCTCAACAATCTCACGCGTCACATCATCATTCCGCGCGGCAAGGGCTGAGGCTACAAAGGTACCACCAAGCTGCTGCGGCGTAAGAGAAATATCGCTGGCCAAAGAACCCAGATTCAGGCGCAGGTCCTTGGCATAATCGGGAATACGGTCTTTGAGAGCATCTATAGACATGGCTTTTTTCCGTCTGAATTGTCGTGGGGAAAACGGTGCCAGACCAGTGCGTGGGAACTGGAACACGTAACCGCAGCCCTAAGCGGCACTGTCGGTCGGGG
The DNA here is from genome assembly GCF_001499675.1 of Acetobacter ghanensis. Lineage (NCBI taxonomy): Bacteria > Pseudomonadati > Pseudomonadota > Alphaproteobacteria > Acetobacterales > Acetobacteraceae > Acetobacter > Acetobacter ghanensis. Next base: position 674,801 of record NZ_LN609302.1, on the reverse strand, counting down.
CCAAATGGCCCTTCACATGGTTTTTTGGGGCATGAAGCAGACCGCACAAGGTGCGGCCCGCCACACATCCCCGACCCGCCAAGACGGGCCGGAAGACTTTGTCAGACTCAGACTTTAATAAAGTCTTCGCCCTTCTTCCAGTTGCACGGGCACAGCTCATCGCTCTGCAGGCCGTCCAGAATACGCAGGATTTCCTGCGGGTTACGACCAACGGACAGGTCGTTAACAGACACATGGCGGATAACACCATGGGGATCGACAATGAAGGTGGCGCGCAGGGCAACGCCAGCGTCCTTTGCCATAACGCCCGTGCCTTCGGTCAGCTCACGCTTGATGTCAGCCAGCATCGGGATCGGCAGATCCTTCAGGTCTTCGTGGTGCAGGCGCCAGTTCAGATGCACGAACTCGCTGTCGATGGACACGCCATAAACAACGGCGTCACGATCTGCAAAGTCCTTGGACAGCTTGCCAAAAGCCACGATTTCGGTCGGGCAGACAAAGGTGAAGTCCTTCGGCCAGAAGAACACGATTTTCCACTTGCCCGCATCGGACTTGTCGGAAATCTGAACGAACTCACCCTTCAGGCCTTCCGGCCCACCCGGAACGGCGGTCAGATCGAAGCTAGGAAACTTATCGCCAACGGTCAGCATATGCTTGCTCCTTGTTGTAAGGCACTGTGCCTGACCATCTTGGGTTGGTCAGGCGGTGCAAGTATGTATGGCCCGCCTTTTTCATTTAATCCAATGAATATTTTATATAAGAATAATTGAGTGCATCGATTACCCACGCCACGGTTTTCAGGTAGGACTCGGCCATGCTTCCCCTTCCCTCCGCCCAGCAGCTTCGCTACCTGATCGCTCTTTCCGAATTGCGGCACTTTGGCCGGGCGGCGGCCGCCTGCGCAGTCACCCAGTCCACCCTATCCGCTGGGATTATGACGCTGGAGCGCCAGCTGGATGCCCCATTATTGGACCGCACCGTAGGCAAAAAAGTGGTTTTTACCCCTCTAGGGCATGAAATCGCACTTAAGGCACGGCAGGCTCTGGCTGCGCTGGAAGCGGTCCCTCAACTGGCCGCAGCCGCCCGCACCCCTTTGACCGGCCCGCTACGACTCGGAATTATTCCTACTATTGGCCCGTTTCTCATCCCTCCCACGGTCAAAACATTACGGGAGCATTTTCCACGCCTGCTGTTATCGCTAACGGAAGACACCACCGAACATCTGCTGGAAAAACTCTCCCTTGGGCAGTTGGACATGCTGGTTCTGGCCATGCCCTGCCTGTGTGACGGCACGGAAACCCATCCCCTGTGGCAGGACCCTTTTTGTGTCATCATGCCCGCAAACCACCCATTTGGCGCTCTGGACAGCGTGCCTGCGGAGCGATTGTCCGAATTCAACATGATCATGATGGAAGATGGTCACTGCCTGCGCGAACAAACATTGGCCATCTGCCGCCAAAGCCCCAGCCGCAGCGGCTCGGAAGGCGAAAGTGAACCCACATTTACCGCCATGTCACTCCACAGCATGGTGGAAATGGTGGAGTTGGGGCTGGGAATCGCCATCATGCCCAAACTAGCTATTGATGGTGGCATTCTTGAGAACCGCAATGTCATGGCCCGTCCGCTCGCTGGAGGGGCCACATGGCGCACCATAGGGCTGGCATGGCGGCCCCGTTCCCCCCGTGCTGCGGATTTTGCAACACTGGCCAACACACTGCTCACACTGGCCCCCGACCACGCCTGAAGGGGCCATTATGGGAACCAACGCCCCAAAAACGCATTTCAAAACGCAAAATCAGCAAGAAAAACGCGCAACAAATGCGGGGAATATTGACTCAGACGCACGGGGCCGGTATGTGCCGAGCCAACTTATTCATGCATTGAGCAGCATCGGCGGAGAATACGGGCCATGAAAATCAGAAATAGCCTGAAGTCAGCCAAGGTGCGCGACAAAGACTGCCGTGTGGTTCGTCGTCGTGGCCGGGTTTACGTCATCAACAAAAAGAACCCCCGCATGAAAGCCCGTCAGGGCTAATTGATGGTTGGTCTGGCCCTCAACAAGGGCAAGCTTACCATGACGATCATGCACAGAACCCGTTCCCTCGGCACCCGAAGGAACGGGTTTCTGTTTTATGCCCTCTCTGCTGCGTTGGCGATAACCACTTTTTCCACCGCACAGGCAGACACGGCCCCCACGCCCCCTACACCCCGCACACAAGCCCCTCAGGCAGGGCGTACAGACACAGCCGGGCAGATTGCCATGCTGGTCAAGCTCCTCGCGCAGGCCCAAACGCCAGAAGAAGCGCATAGTGTACAAAGTCAGCTGGATGCCCTCCGCTCCGCCCACCTTTCCCCCACCACACAATTACTGATCCGCCGCGCAGAAAAAGACCTGTCGGCCGAAAAGCCGGATGATGCTGTGGAAGATGTGGGAGACGCCCTTGCTCTCCAGCCAGATCAGGCCGTGCTATGGCGCACCCGGGCCCAGATGCGCCTTGTTGCAGGCAACCTGAAAGGGGCCGTAGCGGATTTGGGAGAAGCCCTGGCGCGGGATCAGGATGATGCCCAGACGTGGAGCCTACTAGCCAGCGTGGAAGAGCACCTGAACGATGGTCAGGCTGCTCTTAAGGCATGGCAGAAAGCTACAACGCTTAACCCCATGCTGGACAGAAGCCACAAGCGGCTCGATTCCCTGCGCATCAAGGCTTTTGGTCAGCCAACCTGAGCAGGCTCAGGCCTGACGATTTTCAATCAGGCTTTTGCGAATCGCACGACCGCGCTCAATCTTGTTCACAATATAATCCGCGTCCCCCCAACGGATGGCCCGGGCCATAGCCTGAGCATCCTCCATAAAGCGACCAAGCATTTCCAACAACGCCTCTCGGTTCGCCAGAAAAATGTCGCGCCACATAATGGGGTCGGAGGCAGCAATACGTGTAAAGTCACGGAACCCGGAAGCCGCCAGATCAAGCACTTCGGACCGAGTCTCCTCCGCTAGATCATCCGCAGTGCCACAAATGGTAAAAGCCAGCAGATGGGGCAGATGGCTGACAATTGCACACACACGATCATGGTGCGCGGGGGTCATTTCCCGCAGGCGCGCCCCGCACCTTGTCCACAAGGTCCGAATCTGTTGCAGGGCTTCTGGTGTTGTGGACTCCAGCGGTGTCAGCAGGCACCAGCGGTTTTCAAACAAATCCACCAGTCCCGCATCCGGGCCTGAAAATTCCGTACCCGCCATAGGGTGCGTTGGCACATAAGCCACATCGGCCCGCAGACTGGGGACTATGGCCTCGGTGACGGAAACCTTGGTGGACCCCACATCTGTCAGCACGGCACCCGGCTTCATGGCGGGCACAACCTGCGCCGCAACCGCGCCCATGGCGCCAACGGGCACACAGAGCATAACGCAGTCCGCCTGTGCTGCTGCGGCGGCGGCATCCGTTGTTACCTCGTCGGCAAACCCCAGTTCCTTCACCCGTGCACACACGGCCGGGCTGCTATCCACGGCAATCAGCCTGCGGGCCAGATTACCATACGCTTTGGCACGACGGAGCACAGAAGAACCGATCAGTCCCGGCCCCACAACAACAAGTGTGTCGAACACGACAGACGGAGTCTCGTCAGTCACGACTCAGCTATCCTTCACCGCATTGGACGAAGCAGAATACATGGCCTCTCCCTTGCCCGCAGCAGGCTGGGAGGAACCATTCCGGCGCAGACCACGCATCTCCATAAACTGCCAGAGAAGCAGAACGGGAATCCCGATCGTGATTTCCCGCCCACGACGCAGCAGGGAAATACCGAGGGATACGGACGGGTCTATGCCAAAGGCATGCCCCAGAGCCATGTAGGCCCCTTCCTGCACACCAAGGCTGCCGGGCACCAGAAACCCGACCGACATAATGGCGCAGGTCACGCCCTCTACCGCCACAGCGCCGGGGAAGGTCAGATGCGCGCCCAGAAAACGCGCCGTCAGCCACAACATGCCAGCGCTCCCCAGCCACCCCAGCAGGTGGTAGCTGGCCGAGCGGCAAATATGCCACGGGCGGCTCCATGCGGCTTCCATACGTTCCTGAAGGTTGTCCGCACCCGCCAGAATGCTGTCCCGCCACTGCGTAGCCAGACTGCGGGTAAACATGCCCCCAAATTTGCGGAACAGGTTGCCGCCATGCGTCTGCGTCCAGATAAAGCCTGCGGTCCCGGCAATAAGGAACAGGGTCCCCCCAACTACTGGCACCACAAACGGGCTGGAACGCTGGTGCGCTACCAGACAGGCCACAGCCAGCAGCACAAACGCCACCTGCCCCATGACCTCTGTTGTAATATCCACAAGGTTGGCGCAGGCCGCCTCTGGCAGTTCCACCTCACGGTCAGTCGCACGATGTACGCCGTGGCCAGAGCAGGTGGCACGAATGCCAATGACAATTCCGCCCACCTGCGAGAATGGCAGGCAGGTTGCAGCAGCATCCCGCACCATGCGGGCCAGCAGCAGACGCACGTAACCAATTTCTGGAAAAGCAGCGTGCCACGCTACGCCCAGAACGCCGTCCACGGCCAACTGGCAGCATACCATAAGCAGAAAGCCGCCCAGACCAATACGCATAACAGCGTGCAAAACGGAATCGAAACCGCTCCACGCCATTGCTGCCGTAACGACCACGAGCCCCAGAAAAGTGAGAAAAACCGTAAGCTTCTTCAAGGCCTCAGCTCTGTCCGCCTGTTACGCTCGCGGCTCCGTCGAGCCCGTGGGCACGATTGAAGCCCGACCGGGCGCATGTGTGAATGTTCCGCCCCCTTACACTACCACGGGGTCTGGCGCCACCTCGGGTGTCAGGATAAAGAAACAGACCAGCCGTTCGGGATTAACGCCCAACACCTGTTTTCTTCAGCCTTCTACCGGGAGCGCATCCTTCATGACTGCTCATACGCTCATAACCGGCGCAACTGGTTTTGTCGGTTCCGCCGTGGCTCGCACACTGCTGGAACGCGGCCATTCCCTGCGCCTGATGGTGCGAGAAGGAAGCGACCGTACGAACATTGCCGACATTCCAGCCGAACTGGTAGAGGGCGACCTCTCCCGGCCGGACACATTTGCGCGTGCGGTGGAAGGATGCCGGTATGTTTTTCATGTCGCAGCCGACTACCGGCTCTGGGTGCCTGACCCCGCCCCCATGATGACCGCCAACGTGGAAGGCACGCGCCTGCTTATGCTGGCAGCCCAGAAGGCAGGCGTGGAGCGGATTGTCTATTGCTCCTCTGTAGCGGCTCTTGGGCTGATTGGGGATGGCACCATTTCGGACGAAAACACGCCGGTGGAAGAACATGCCGTCATTGGCATTTACAAACGCTCCAAATACCGGGCCGAACAGGAAGTCCTGCAACTGGTACGGGACCAAAAGCTGCCTGCCGTCATTGTTAACCCCTCCACCCCCGTTGGCCCGCGCGACATTAAACCCACCCCGACCGGCCAGATGATTCTGGACTGCGCGGCAGGGCGTATGCCCGCCTATGTGGATACGGGCGTCAATATTGTGCATGTGGATGACGTGGCGGAAGGCCATGCACTGGCTCTGGAACGCGGCAGAATTGGCGAAAAATATATTCTGGGGGGCGAGAACTACCTGCTGCGGGACCTGTTTGCCATGGTGTCCGAAATCGCACATGTTCCCCCGCCTAAAATCCGCCTACCGCAGGAGGTCATCTGGCCCGTAGCCATTGCGTCCGAGTGGCTGTCCCGCGCGTTTGGCTTTTCACCCCGCGTCACGCGGGAGATGCTCGCCATGTCCCGCAAAAAAATGTTCTTCTCATCGGAAAAAGCCATTCATGAACTGGGCTACGCTCCCCGCCCGGCCCGCAAGGCGGTGGAAGACGCCATTACATGGTTCCGTAACAACGGTATGCTGAAATAGGAGAGCTGCCCGTCATGATTCTGGCTCTGGCTATTTTGTGCGCCATAATCTGGGCAGGTCTGATTTTCTGCCACGGATACTTCTGGCAGGCAGGCCCAATCCTCCAGCCTGCCAGCATGGCAGAGGCTCCAGCCGACATTGCCCCCGGTGTGACCGTGGTTGTTCCCGCCCGAGATGAGGCGGAATCCATTGAAGTGGCTCTGGGGTCACTTTTGCAACAGGACTACCCAGGCAAGCTCTCGGTCATTCTGGTCAATGACCGCAGCACGGATGCCACAGGCGCACTGGCCAGAGCTCTACCCGACCCCCACAACCGCCTGACCGTGCTGGATGGGGCCAACCCCGAACCGGGCTGGAGCGGCAAACTCTGGGCCGTGGCGCAAGGTGTGGACGAAGCGGAACGGCAAACACCGCACGGCAGCGGCTACATGTTCCTGACCGATGCTGACATCATCCATGCTCCGGCACACATTTCCACCCTTGTTGCCAAAGCACAGGCGGACCGCCTGCACATGGTGTCTGAAATGGTGGAACTGCAGTGCGAGACACTGGCAGAACGGGCGCTGGTGCCCGCCTTTGTGTTCTTTTTTACGCTGCTGTACCCCTTTGCCAAGGTTAACAACCCCAAGGACAAAACAGCCGGAGCAGCAGGAGGCACCATTCTGCTCCGGCGCGATATGCTCCGCCAGATCGGGGGTATTCAGGCGCTTAAGGGCGCATTGATTGATGACTGCACACTGGCCTCATGCGTCAAGCAGGCCGGGGGGCAGCTTTACCTTGGTCACTCCTGTCTGGCCCGCTCCATCCGCCCTTACCCCACAGCCGCCGATATCTGGCGCATGATTGCGCGCACCGCCTATGTGCAGCTCAACTTCTCGCCTCTTCTGCTGGTGCTGACCGTGCTGGCCATGCTGGTGGTCTGGGTTGCCCCTATTGCACTGGCCCTGTTTGCGCATGGCGCGGCGCAGTGGATCGGAGTTGCCGTATGGCTGGTTTCCACCCTGTCCTTTTTACCCACGCTCCGGCGTTTTCGGCTTTCGCCCCTCTGGGCACTGGGACTACCGCTGATTGCAGGGTTTTACACAGCCGCCACAATCGGCTCCGCACTTAACCACCACCGCGGACGTGGCGTGGTATGGAAGGACCGGGCCTATACCGAGGCAATCCCCAACAGCGGGCGCGTCACGCCCTCTCAACCTGAACAGAAAATGCAGGTTCCGGGGCGGTAAGACCTTTTGCCTCCACCCGCCCTCCGGATTAAGGGATAGGCATGGTCGGCGGCCTCATGTAAACACAGGCTGCCCTTAGGGTCCCTTTGATTTGAGCAACGGCATGGCATGACAGACGATACACGCATCTGGGGAAAAGCAGACGTTTCATCCGGCAAGGGTGCTTCTGACGAGAACTTTCCCGTTGGTTCCCTGCTGCTCAGCCGCAAGCTCCGCCCGCATGTACATGCCTATTATGACTATGCCCGCGTCATTGATGATATTGCAGACTGCGAGACCCTCTCGGCCGAAGACAAGATCATCCGGCTGGACGCCATGGAAGACGTGCTGCGTGGGCAGCGCAGCGCCATTAACCGGGCTGATGCGCTAAGTGCAGCCCGCCTGCGTGCCACGCTGCTGCAAACAGGGGTGCCGTTTGAAACCGCCACCGACCTGCTGATCGCTTTCCGTGATGATTCCCGTGGGCATGAATACCGCACATGGGACGACCTGCTGCATTACTGCAAATATTCCGCCAACCCGGTCGGCCGCTTTCTGATCTGCCTGCATGGCGAAGACCCTGCCGCGTTTGGCCCATCGGACGCGCTGTGCACCTCCTTGCAGATTCTGAACCACCTCCAAGACTGCGCCAAAGACCTTGAGCGCCTCAAACGCTGCTACATTCCCTCCGACCTCATGCAACTGGCTGGCACACAGGCGAACGACCTGCTGGATGGCCGGACCAGCCCCGCCATGCGCCGGGTTTTCAATACCTTGCTGGACGGCGTGGATTCACTTAACCAGCAGGCCCGCGCTCTGCCCGCACATATTCGTGACCGCCGCTTCCGTATGGAATGCGCTGCTATTGTGGACCTGGCCCTCAGCCTGACCCAACGTCTGCGGCGCGAAGACCCGCTGGCCGGACGCGTTGCCCTGCGCCGGACGGACGCCATACATGCAGCCATTGCGGCCCTGCGGGCATGGGCATGACCTTCCCGAACGGTGAAAGTTCTGTAAAAAGATATCCGTTCTCTTCAATCTTGACGAATAAACAGGTGAAAAGCGCGTGACAGCCGTAAACATCCAGATGCACGACAAACCGACCCCGCTCGGATGCGATCCTGCTGATCTTGCCTGGGTGGAAAGCACCGTCAAACAGGCGGGCACCTCCTTTGCAGCTGGCATGCGTATTCTGCCACCCATGCGGCGTTACGGCATGTACGCCATCTACGCGTTCTGCCGCGTGGTGGACGATATTGCAGACGGCAACACGCCTCTGGCCGAACGCACCAAAGGACTGGAAGACTGGCACCAGCGCATTGCCGAACTGTATGCGGAACGGGCTTTTCCCCCGGTTGAAGCTCTGGACCGTGTGCTGTTAGCCGCCATCAACTTCTTTTCCCTGCAGCAGGCAGATTTTGATGCCGTGATCGACGGCATGTTGATGGACACCCAGACAGCCCTCGTTGCACCGGACGAAAAAACGCTGGACCTGTACTGTGACCGGGTGGCTTCCGCCGTTGGTCGCCTGTCCGTCCGCATTTTTGGTGACAGCTCAGACAATGGCGACCGCGTTGCCTATCATCTGGGACGGGCTTTGCAGATCACCAATATCCTGCGGGATATTCCTGAGGATGCAGCACGTGGCCGCCTGTATCTGCCAGCCGATCTGCTGGAACGTTTTGATGTGCCCAAGGACCCGGTGCAGGCCCTGTATGCCCCCGGTCTGGAGCAGGTCGCCCGTGTTATGGCCGCCCGTGCGCAGGACCACTTCCGCACCGCATTTGCAACCATGAAAATCTGCCAGCCACGCTCCATGCTGGCAGCACGTATTATGGGCGCGAGCTACGAGTCCATTCTCAAGGCGCTCTGCAAGCGTGGCTGGGGTGCCGCCGTCCTGCGTGATCGGCCGCATACCTCCCTCCTTGGCAAAGCCAAATGGTTTGCCCTTTCCTACACGTCCTAAGAAACGGCAAAAACACGGTATGGCTGGCATTCTGCATATTATTGGCGGCGGCATGGCCGGACTGGCCGCCGCGGTTGACGTAGCCGGTTCTGGCACGCGCGTTATCCTGCATGAAGCAGGACGCTCGTGCGGCGGGCGCGCCCGGTCCTACCATGACCGGCACCTTGACTGCCGAATAGATAATGGCAACCACCTGCTATTATCAGCCAACAGTACGGTTTTCCGCTATCTGGGCATAACAGGTGCGCTCGACACATTAAGTGGACCAGGTGAGCCGATTTTCCCATTTGTGGATCTGGCAGAGGATGCCCGCTGGACGCTTGATCTGTCCCGTGGGCGACTCCCTTTGTGGGTTTTTCAGCCGCACCGCCGCGTGCCGGATATGCGCCTGCCCGAACTGCAAAGCCTATACCGTCTGATTAAAGCAGAGGGGCAGACAACCGTAGCAGATTGCCTGCTCCCCGGCGCTTTTACCCGCAGGCTGCTTGAACCATTTTCCATTTCCGCCCTGAACACCCTGAGTGACGTAGGCAGTGCAGCGCTACTTGGCGCGGTTGTGCGGGAATCCCTTTCTCTCGGTGGTCATGCGTGCGTGCCGTGGTTTGCACGCGATGGTCTTTCCGAATCCCTCGTGGATCCCGCTGTTGCTTATTTGGAGACCATGAATGCCGAGGTGCGCACTCAATCCCGCATTACGGGGCTGGATGTTGCAAAAGGCCGCGTCACCACGCTGCATACGGCGCAGGACAGTATTGCCCTGTCCGAGCATGATAAAGTGATTGTGGCCACCACAGCCCCGGTCGCAGAGGCTCTGCTCAGCCCACATATGGCTGGCCTGATGACCCCCAACGCGTTTGAAAGCATTCTTAACCTGCATTTCCGTTTGGCAGATACACCGCGCCCGCTGGGTTCTTTTGCTCAATGCGGGTTCATGGGTGTTATCGGCGGTGTGACGGAATGGGTATTTTTGCGCGGAAACATTCTCTCCGTCACCGTCAGCGCAGCCAACCGTTACGCCAAGGATGACCACGAGGAACTGGCCCGCACCATCTGGCAGGAACTCCGCCGCGCCTGTGATGCCGTGCTGGAACAGCCTCTGCCAGAAACCCCCGATGCCCAGCGCATTGTGTGGGAAAAGCGTGCAACCTTTGCCGCTACGCCGGAACAGAATCGGCGGAGACCGGGTTCAGCCACGCCACTGGTCAACTTGGCACTGGCAGGCGACTGGACGAATACAGGCCTGCCCGCCACGCTGGAAGGTGCCATGCGCTCCGGTTTGCACGCCGTTCAGGCGCTGGGGCTTAAAATACCGTCCTAAATCGTGCTGGCCGCAGATGCTGGCATATCCCGCCTTTGAAAGCGGCACTCTTTGTCGCGCTGCCTTGGGGTTTTAAGCCATGACGCAACCAGCAACCGCACTCCCCGCTCCCAGCCGTCCGGGTATTCTGGTCGGGCTCAAGGCCGAAGCGCAACTGATCCGAGGTGTATTCCCTCATGCCGCCATTGCGGCAAGCGGAGCAACACGCACCGGAGCACAACGTGAGGCCAATAGGCTGGCAGCATGTGGGGCCGATTGTCTGCTGTCTTTTGGATTGGCTGCTGGGTTGGACCCAAGCCTGCCCCCCGGCACCATTATTATCCCCAATGCAGTCAAAGCCTGGGGGCACGCATACTCCTGCGATGCGACATTGCGCCATATTCTGGGCGGAGATCAGCAAGGCACAGTCAGCGGCCCTTTGCTACACAACGATGACGTTGTGTTGGAAGCACAGCACAAAGCTGAACTGTTTGCCGATGCCCAATGTGCCGCGCTGGACATGGAGAGCGGGTTTCTAGCCCGCGCAGCGCAGGAAGCAGGTCTGCCATTTGCCGTTCTGCGTGTTGTCTGCGACCCGGCGACACGTTCCCTGCCGCCAGTCACAGCGTGCGTGCTCTCCCCGGACGGGGGGCTAAAAATTGGCTTGCTCCTACGCTCCCTCCTCCGCCACCCCTCCCAGATCAGTGGACTTATCAATCTGGGCCGCGATGCAGGATTGGCGCGTAAAGCCATGCTGCACTTCCTGCATCAGCAGGAAAACCGTCCGGCTTTCAGACAGTTTACAAAGGGCTGACCTTTAGCCAGCCCGACAGCCCTTTCCCCAGAGCATAAAAAAAACCCCACCCGGCATTGTGCCGGGCGGGTTTAACAATCACACCAAAAGCCCACGGATTACTGTGTAAAGGCTCTTGCCAGAATATTCTGTGTTTCCAGCGAAACTGGCAGGGTAGAGTTGGTCAAGGCAACGCCTTTCCAACCTGCGCCTAGCGCGGTGTACAAATTAACCGCATCGCGCAGACGTTCCAAACGAGCCAGCGCCTCCATGTTCTGCGCATTCAACGTGGTACGTTCGGTTGTCAGCACTTCCAAAAAGCCGACCAGACCCGCACTATACAATTTACGCGCCCGTTCACTGGCTGTGGCGCTATCTTCCGCGGCTTTATGCAACTGTTCGGCATATTCAATATCATCATGCCACGCCGCCATGGAGTCTTCGACTTCCTTAAACGCCGTCAGAACCGTCTGGCGATACGTCAGGCGCGCTGCTTCTGCCGAGGCCTGTGCTGCGCGGACTTCGGAAGTCATTTTACCACCGTGCATAAGGGGCAGGCTGGCCATAAGCAGGAACTGCCAGCTCATGGCATTAACCTGAAACGCCTGATACATGGCCGAAGCATTGGGGTTAAATGTCAACGGCACCACAAAATGTGGGTAGAGGTTGGCAACCGAAACACCAATCTGTGCTGTCGCGACTGCGTAACGGCGCTCCGCCATACGCACATCTGGCCGATTGGCAATAACAACAGACGGCAGAACAGCCGGGAACTCTGGCACAACAGGAAGAGGACGTGGCTCTTTCAACTCATCTTCCAGTTCACCCGGCATTTTACCCAGCAGAACTGCAATGGCGTGCGTTACCTGAGAAACACGCGTTTTAAGCGGTTCACGCGCAGCAATCTGCGCATCCAGCTCGGCCTGTGCCTGCGCAATCTGCAGGGTGTTGCCCACCCCTTCCAGATACAGCTTGTTGGTCAGATCCACGGCATCCTTGGCAACACGGATGTTGTCTGTTGCAATCTGGATCTGCAACTGCGTCACGCGCAGCAACATGTAGTCCGATGCCAACTCGGACAGAAGGCCCATGAGCACGGCCCGGCGGGCTTCAATTGTCGCCTCGACCGCATGTTCACGCGCCTGCACGTCCCGCCGGATACGCCCGAACATATCCAACTCCCACGATGCAGTGGCACCATAGGTCAACATTGTCGCTTCTGGCCGGTTCGCCGGATTACCCGGACGCAGTGGCCAGTTATCAATGTTCAGGGAGTAGCGGACATCCCCGCCCCCCATGTTGGCATCCATCTGCGGGTACCATTGCGCTGCGGAACGGTCACGCATGGCACGTTCGGCTAGAATACGCTGCCCTGCAATTTGCAGATCATAGTTACCCTTGATGGCATCCTGCACAAGGCGGGAGAGCATCGGGTCCTTGAACAGGGACCACCACTCAACCATTTCCTTGTTCGTGCGCTCAATCTCTTCCGGAGTAGCAACGTGCTCCTCCGCTGCCTCCTTGAACTGGGCTGGCAACTTCATACGGTCGGGCTGGTAATTGGGCCCAACGGTACAGGCGGAGAGCAACATGCTTGTCGCAGCACATAACCCGAGGTAGCGGCGCGCCTTCATGCGTTTCATCCTTGGCCCACGCTCAGAGATGATCTTGCAGCCAGGTCGTCAGCTTACCCCTGCGCCCGGATGGTTCTGGCCCAACGCTGACTGTCGCCGTCATACCAGCGGCCAGCGTGACGCTATCGGGCACATGGTCAAGGTGGATACGCACTGGAATACGCTGCGCCAGACGCACCCATGTAAAGATCGGGTTTACGTCCTGCAGGCCAAGTTTATCCGGCGTTCCGTTGGTATCGTTAATACCGCGTGCAATGCTGACCACGTGGCCTGTCAGAATGGGTTTGTAGCCCATAAGTTTGACACGAGCGACATCGCCCACGTGCACGCCCCACATCTTGGTTTCTTCAAAATACCCGTAAACCCAGTAGGAATCAGCATCAATAACAGCCATGCGCGCCTGACTGGCAGCCGCATAATCCCCCACCCGCAGGTTAAGGTTGGTCACATAACCATTAACGGGAGAATAAAGAACCGAACGCTGCAGGTTCAGCTTGGCCACATCCAACGCAGCTCTGGCGGCGTCCACGGCGGCAATCTGGGTTGCCACATTGGAGTTGAACACTTCCTGCTCTTCGGCCGACACAATGCCACCCAGACCCATACGGCGCCGCGCGTCATTCCGTTTAAGCTTCAGGTCTTCCAATGCGCCATCCAACCGGGCCTGTGCCTCGCGGATGGCCAGACGGAAGCGAACCGGGTCCAGCACAAAGAGCGGGTCGCCCTTGTGCACAAACTGGTTATCCACCACCGGAATCTGGACCACGGTCCCGGCGACTTCCGGTGCCACATCGACCACGTAAACACGCACGCGCCCGTCACGGGTCCAGGGGGCGATCATATAGACGTTCCAGAGAGTGATCCCCAGAACAATCGCAAGAGAGACGACCGCCAGGGTCAGAACAACTCGTATCAGGGTGCGCAAAAGGGGCATTGCAGAGACTCAAAAGCCTTTTCAGGTCAGACGTAGAGGATCAGCAGACAAAGAATGCAGACGTAAAGCGAAACTTCAAACAGCGCGATGTGCCAGAACCAGCCCAGCAGGCCGCTCCACCACAACGCAAAGCGAATACACATGGTAATGGGGAGTGCTGCTAGCGCATACACAACAATAGGCGCCATAAAGACACCGAAAAGATTGAATTCCGTCAGCATGATACCGCCTTGGACACCAGCATTATCGTGCATCCCTCTTTTCCGCGTCGGCACTCTCTTTGTGGGCCTGCGCGGCCTGCTCCACCCGGTCGAGAACACCACAGCATTCTTCCAACTCCGGGTCGGACACACCAGCCGTCAGCCGCGCCGTAACCTGATCGGCCACACGGCTGACCAGTGCAGCTACCTGCCGCCCCTGTGATGTAATGCTGACAAGCTTGGACCGTCGGTCTTCCTCATCCGTCTCACGCACAACATAGCCGCGCTTTTCCAGCACATCCAGAAGCCGCACCAATGAAGGGGCCTCCAGCGAGAGAGAACGGGCCAGATCGGTCTGGCGCATGGAGGAAGATGAAAAGTTGAGATAATAAATGGGCCGCCACGTGGCGTCGGTCAGGCCGAACACCCGCAAATCGGCGTCAATTTCCCGTCGCCACATGGACGCAAGTCGAGCCAGCCGGTAACCGAATGACCGGCGGGTCTCGTTGGCCACAACAGGATTATGCTCTCGTTCCATTCACTGCTCACACTAGCGAGCATACAAAAAATTTGCACGCTCACAAAAGACTGACGCCATCATTTACAGAAACAATCCAGCGCGCCAATGCAAATTTGGAATGGAACCTATGGCTTAACCTAGACTGGACAGATTCAGTCCTTTTTACCGCGCACGATATCCCACACCTTGCGGGTGCCACCACGGCCAACAGCGGTGGCGACCGTAGCCGTAACCGCAGCCATGGTTACGGAGTCGCGCATTTGGGTCATGCAACGGTCACGCATGATCCGGGCTTCCACTTCCTCCGTTGTCAGGTAGGAGCGGCGACCAAACAGAACGCACACCAGAGCCGCCAGCACATCCAGACCAAAAACGGTAAAGGACGCGCCGACCGGCCCGAAGTGGCCAACAAACACGAGAAGAATCCAGAGCAACCCATGCCCCGTAATCAGGGCAAAAAGGCCAAATACCGCAGCCATAATCAGGCAGGCGGCCTGACGGCCGTAACGGATGGCCATCTGCTGCATAAGAGAAGACTGGGCAGATAGGGCGGATTTACCAAGATCAAAGATACGCATGGGCTCTGGAGCTACCTTCGTGCAGATGACGCGCAAAGCGTCAGCGAGACATGCGCCCGATGATAAACCCTACCACGCCAGAAATGGCAATGGACAACCAGGACGAGCGACTGCCTGTGCGCTTTGCAAGATCGTTACGTGTATGATCCGCCAGTTCGCGCGCATTGGCAACTGCCTGTTCCGTCAGATCTCCGGCTTTTCCGCCTGCGCGGCCCAGTGCCGGAACAATATGTTGTGTAACCAGGCGCTCAATATGGGCCTTAACGGCGTCCAGTTCCTCCCGCGCGGAATCCGCTGCGGCTTCACCAGCAAGCTTAACGTCTTTGATTTTATCTGATGACATGAAACAAACCTCGTTGACTTTATCGTTTTAAATTACAACACCCTATGTAACCCACAAAAAAGGACATAGTTGCATGCCGCTCGCGCATGGCTCACCCCCAGCTTTAGCGCTTACGGATTTGACTGTCCTACCCGGCGCGCCCCCACTAACTTTACGCCTTCCCGCTGGCCGTTGTGTTGCCCTGCTGGGAATCGGTTCCAACACGCAGGATCTGACCGCACTGACCGAGGAGCTGGCTGGACGCCGCCCGTCCTCAGGGCAGATATGCATCCAAGGTGTGGATGTCAGCCATCAGCCACAAGGCAAACGTGGAATTTCGACTCTGGGTCTGCACGCGCCTCTTTTTCCGCACCTGAACGTGACAGACAACATTCTCTTCCCCCTGCGCGCCATGGGCACAATGCCCAAGCCAGAGATCAGCCGACGACGTGACGAGATGCTGGCCCTGACCGGGCTTGATGCAGCACGCGCGCTGCTCCCTCCGGCACTCTCTGCGGAGCAAACTTTTCGGACGGCTCTGGCCCGTGCGCTTATAACCTCACCCGACCTGTTGGTGCTTAACCAGCCGTTGGAGGGGATGCCTCCACAGGTCGCCAAACGGTCAGTCGTCTTTTTGGAACGTCTCCGACAGGCTATTGGCCTGACCTCCCTGTTCCTCACCCGCGACCGCACAGAAGCTTTTATGGCGGCCAATACCATTGGGGTGATGGAAAACGGCTGCCTGCTCCAACTGGCCGATGCGCCAACCCTGCTCAACCGCCCTGCGACCCCGGCCGTGGCGTTGGCTTTGGGAGAAGCCAATATCCTGACCGGCAAGGTCCTGCGTATTGATGACGACATTGCCGAACTCCGCCTGCCATCTGGCGAAACCGTGGAAGCCATGGCGGATGCAGATCTGGAAGAGCACGATCTGGCCAGCATCTGCGTTCTTCCTGACAGGCTTTCCGTCCTTTTCCCACGACAGGGAGAGGCCGAGGATATGATGGAAGCTGGGGACCTGCCGTGTTCCCTTGTTTCGGCCCATCACCTTGGCCACACCATTATCATGCGGATGCGCCTGCGGGATGGGACGGAAATAACCGTCAATCGCCCCCCTGTACACACCCAGCGGGAACTTGGCGCTGGTCGTCCGGCCCTACTTGCATGGCAAACGCAAAATGCTACAGCCTTTCCGATGGATAAAAAAAACGGCTAGATTTAGGTTGGCGGTTCTAGTCAATCATAACGACGCATGAGGTTTCCCCTGTTCTCTTTCCCTTTCCTGAACATACCCAACAGGCAGGCATTGTCCTCCCAGGAACAGGGGCAGGCATCCTCTCATGGTGCTTTGTCGCGCCGCAGCGCGTTGCTGGCTGGTCTGGGGTGCCTGACACCCTTGCTGCCTGCACCTGCAACAGCCCGTCGCGTGCAAAAGCCAGCAGCAGATACAAGCCTGCATATTCTGACCTTTGCTGGAAAAATTGCCGAAGCACAAAGTAAAGTCCTGTTCAAACCTTACGAACAGCTAACCCACCAGAGTATTGTGCCACACGGATGGAACGGCCAGATATCCGACCTGCAACGCGCTGCAAACCAGACACACCACAGCGTGGCAGCCGCCATGATGGAAAGCAGCAGCTTGCGCCTTGGTTGCGACCTCAAGCTTTTTTCCAGCCATCA
Organism: Acetobacter ghanensis; assembly: GCF_001499675.1. Taxonomy (NCBI): domain Bacteria; kingdom Pseudomonadati; phylum Pseudomonadota; class Alphaproteobacteria; order Acetobacterales; family Acetobacteraceae; genus Acetobacter; species Acetobacter ghanensis. Next base: position 657,757 of record NZ_LN609302.1, on the reverse strand, counting down.
GACAGACAGTTCCGCCACTAATTGCGGCCAACCTTCTGCCGCCATTGATTACGCTATGGCATGGGACAAGGCCCGTTTTGACACTGCACCCAGTTGGTTGGATTTTTGGGATGTTGCACGCCACCCCGGCCGACGCAGCCTGCGACGAGACCCACGCATGACGCTGGAGATTGCCTTGCTGGCCGATGGAGTGCCCGCCAATGCACTTTACCATGTTCTCGCCTCGCCAGAAGGCGTGAACCATGCGTTTCTTAAACTTGAGCAGTTACGTCCCTATATTGCGTGGTGGTCCACGCCAGAAGAAGCCGGGCGTATTCTGGCATCTGGGGGAGCGCTTATGGGGTGCGTACCCACGGGAGAAATTCTGGGTTCTGTCGACCCGGACCGTCAGCGCTTTGGCCTTTACTGGCAGCAACGCTTTCTGGTGCAATACGGATGGGGCGTGCTGGCATCTGCCGCCAAAAACACGGCGGCTCTGGCTTTTGTCTCATGGCTGGAGCAGGCCGCACAGCAGCAGGCCTTTGCCAATGCCTGGCCCTCCCTCCCTTCCATAACAGAACTGAACACCCTTACACCGCGCATTGGCCGCATTCCTCCGGCCATTGCGGTGGATGACACTTTCTGGGCCAACAATCTGAACAAACTGACCGAGCGTTTTCAGCAATGGCTCCGCCGGATATGATTCCTTTTTTTGTAACCCATGTTCCGTTTTGCACTGCTCTCATCTCTGGTCTTATCATGTGCATGACCAGTCTGGTGGGTGCTGGTGCGTTTCTGTTTCTGACCATAACCTGCCGTGCGGAGCGGTCTCTTTATACCGTTGCCCTCGCTCTTCTGCTGCCCTGCACTGGGCTGTCCATTACACTTCCTTTTCTCATGTCTTCGGGAATGACGCCATTTTATCAGGGCCTTCTTCTTTTACCGCTCCTTCTGGTCCCGCTCTCTTTACCCATAAGAACAGTGCAACCCAGTTGGTCAGCAACAGCACAGGAAATGGGGGCTAACACACATGCCAGACTACGCCTTTTCTGGTGGCCTCTTTTGCAAAAACCCTTTTTTCTGACCGTTCTTCTCTCAATCTTCTGCAGCATTGTACAATGACATCGCCTTCTCATCCCTTCTGGAAAACCGTCCCTCTTGCTGACATGACAACCGAACAGTGGGAATCCCTCTGTGATGGATGTGGTCGATGCTGCCTACATAAACTGCGTGATGATGAAACAGAGGAACTGTATTACACCACCGTTGCGTGCCGCCTTCTGGATGTAAAAACCTGCCAGTGTACGGACTACCCCAAGCGCCACCGCAAGGTACAGGACTGTATTACCCTCACACCGGCCATGATTCCTGAACTGGACTGGCTACCGCCCGATTGCGCCTATAAACGACTATCAGAAGGGCGTGACCTGCCATCCTGGCATCCACTCATTACCGGAGACCCCAAAACAGTTGTGGAATCCGGTGCCTCTGCATCAGGACGCTGCATCAGTGAAAGACGCGCTGGAGCTCTGGAGGATTACATCGTTGACTGGCCCGCAGAACCTGCGACACCTCCCAACGGAAATTGATACCCCGGAGCGGAGAACCTTAAAGGTCGTCTGGAAACCTTCCAAACGTGCCAAGCGCCTTTCCCTGCGCATTGCACCACAGGAGCAACACCTTGTTGTCACACTTCCGCAAGGCTGCCCACCAGCTCAGGCGCTTTTGTTTGTGCAAAAAAACCACCGCTGGATTGATGAGCGCCTGCAACGGCTAGAAAAAACCCCATCTTTTTCAGCGGGCAGCATCATTCCCATTGAGGGTAAACCCCACCTTATTGTTCACGCTCCGGATCAAGTGGGAGGAGCATGGCTTGAACATGATCGCCTTATGGTGAGCGGAGAAAAAGCATTTGTGAACAGACGTGTCGCCGATTTTTTGCGCGCTCATGCGACAACTGTTCTGAAACGCGAAGTGCAGACAATGGCTGATAATACCGGATTACACCCATCTCGGGTTGATATACGGGATACATCCAGCCGTTGGGGAAGCTGCTCCTCATCGGGCAGAATAATGCTCTCTTGGCGCGTGATCATGGCGCCACCTTTGGTCCGCCATTACCTGATTGCCCATGAACTCAGCCACCTGCGGCATATGAACCATGGCCCCCTCTTTTGGCTGCAAGTCGCCAACATTACTCCGCATAGAAAACAGGCGGAAACGTGGCTACGCCAGAAAGGCCCGCTACTTTTGCACGCCAAATAACCCAAGCGTTTGCGAGACAGCCGAACCATGCTAAAGAACTGACCCTACCTGTCCTCACAATGGACTTTCGACCCTGTGCGAACTTGGCGGAATGGTAGACGCAGGAGACTTAAAATCTCCAGCCCGTATGGGCGTGCGGGTTCGAGTCCCGCAGTTCGCACCACCCATAACATATTGATTTCATTGACTTTTATGGTCTTTCAACAACCATAAAAGCCTTGTCTTCTACACAAGGCTTCTACACACAGAGGCCATTCTTGTGTTGATTCGTCTGCCATCCGGCTACCATTTCAGGCGTCGCGTCCCTTCACATATCCGTGATGTGATTGGAAAAAAGGAGCTATGGCTTTCCCTTGGCACTAACAAACGCGAGGTTGCTAAACCATATGCGTGTGCAGTTTTCGCAGAGACCGAAAGGCTGTTTTGTTCCGTAATGCACCTCAAGACAGAACTCAGCGAAGACGAAAATTTTATCAGGGATGAACTCCCTGAAGACGTGCGGGAACTCTTTGACCTGCTTATTCAGGACTATCAGCTCAGGATTGCAGAACTCCAGACGCAATATGACCATCAGAAACTCAGACATTCCATGGACAGTCTGGAACAGATGGAAAAGCTGGAGAAAGCCAGAACACTGACTGGTAAAAGTGTGCATCTGCTGGAACGCACTGTCACAGACCTGAAAAAGACCAAGGCCACCCTTCCGGCTCTGACGGATATCCAGAGCCAGATTAAGGACATGAAAGCCTTTCTGGCTCCCAAGGAGAAGCCTTCTCCCCTGTTTTCAGAAGCGATTAAAATTTTTCTGGAAAGCAAGGACACCACAGTCAAATCCACTGTGGTCAAATCCTACGAACGCACCTTCAAACGCTTTCTGGAGGTCTGTGGGGATAAACCCATGCGGGATTATACCGGGGCAGATGTTGGGCATTTCAAAGCCCTGATGGAACAGCTACCGGAGAGTTATGGCAAACAGCGCAATCACACCCGAACAGTTCAGGAATTTGTGGCAGATGCGAAGAAACGCAAACTGCCACGTATCTCCGGGAAATCCGTCAAAAACCATTTCACCAAGCTTTCCGGGCTTTGGAAACATTTCCTCCTGCGTGACCTTGTGGACCGTAACGTGTTCACAGGTGGCTGGCAGTTCGACACCCAGTCCAAAACCAATCGTATGCGTTGGAGTGACAGCGACTTAAAGGCTATTGCAGGCCAGCCTTGGCAGTTTGGCACCATCAGCCACAAGGCAGCTTCCATGATTGTGGGGATTGCGTCTTATACAGGGATGCGACTGGAAGAAATCTGTCGTTTAAGACCACAGGACATTCAGGAGATACAAGGTATTCCCTGCATTCTGGTGCAGGACCACCCTGCCGTTAAAGGCAAACCCTGGACAGAATGGAGTGCGAAGACAGAGGCCGGGAAACGTGTTGTTCCCATTTGCACGGCCTTGCAGGAAGCCGGATTGCTGGACCTTGCCCAGAGAGCCACGAACCAGAAACGTCATTACCTGTTCCATGACCTTGATTTTAAGGGGCAAGACAACAAGCGTTCTGCTCACTTCCAGAGAGACTTCAGCAAGTTCAAATCACGTCTGGGCATTGGCAAGAGCGTGGTGTTCCATTCATTCCGGCATAACGTCTCGACCAAACTCAGAAACATTCATGAGCATGGTGAAGGTGGGTTACGTGAATCCTGGATTGATGACTTTTTGAGGCATGAAAGCCACGACAAGTCAGTGGGAAGCACTGTCTATTTCGATGATGTGGATATTGTGAACCTCAAAAGGGTTGCAGAAAGCGTGAAATATCCTGAGTTTTGGGATGCGGGAAGTTTGTTTGCCTCTAGAAAAAACTTGCCATTGTGAGAACAATGCAAGAACATGATGCAACTTAATGTTTTAGTCGAACCCAAAGTTGCCAAAGAGCAAATCGTTTGCACCTAAAGCATCCGAACGCTATCAACGCAAGAGTATCTCTTTTTTGTTCGCCAACCTTGATTGTGACATGCAATGCCAGACCGTAATTCTCCACCAAATGCGATAAAAGATTTTCTGGAGGTAGCGGAGAACTGTCAGGCTAGAACTGTTCTGGCGGACCCTCCTTGGCAGTTTACAAACCGTACAGGAAAAATCGCTCCAGAACATCATAGACTATCACGTTATTTGACGATGACACTGGATGATATATGCGCCTTGCCAGTAAAGGATGTTGTCGCTCCAACAGCTCACCTATATCTGTGGGTACCAAATGCTTTGCTACCTGATGGTTTACGGGTAATGCAGGAATGGGGATTCACCTATAAATCCAATATTATCTGGCATAAAATCCGCAAGGATGGCGGTTCTGATGGGCGTGGGGTTGGGTTTTATTTTCGCAATGTGACCGAAATCCTGCTGTTCGGTGTCCGAGGTAAAAATGCCAGGACACTTCAACCAGGTAGAACGCAGGTTAATTATCTAGCGACCCGGAAGAGAGAACATAGCCGAAAGCCTGATGAGCAGTATGATTTAATAGAAGCGTGCTCTCCCGGTCCTTATCTGGAAATGTTTGCTCGTGGACCACGAGAAGGATGGACAGTATGGGGCAACCAGGCTGAGGATTATGAACCTTCCTGGA